>JAJYAG010000088.1 GCA_021779665.1 Bacteroidota bacterium
ATAAGTGTTAAAATCACAGATTCTTTAGAATTTCTTAACACAAAGAATTGGTTAACAAGAAGTGATACATTCACGGACAATTTAGCATTGTTTCGTCCTTCAAACGTCAAGTTCAGTTCAGATGGAGCAGTACTTTATGTTAAAAAAGAACCTCTTGGCGTTCGAGATTATACCGCAGCATCAATTAGTAGTAAAGATCAATTTTTATACGGAAAGTTCGAAGCAAGCATCCAAGCATCCAATGTGTCAGGAGTGGTAACAGGATTCTTTCTTCATAGAAACTCTCCAAGACAGGAAATCGATATTGAGTTTGCAGGGAATCGGCCAAATGTACTTTTGGTCAATGTTTTCTTCAATCCTGGTAACGAAGATGCAAATTTTGACTATGGTTATAGAGGAACTCCAATATATATTGATCTTGGTTTTGACGCATCTGAAGCGATTCACCAATATGCAATTGAATGGAATCCCAATGAAATTCAATGGTTTGTTGATGGCAAGTTAGTTCATAGAAGAGTTATATGGAATCCTACACCTATCCCTCATCTTCCAATGACGTTACATTTAAATAATTGGGTAACTCGTTCGTTCCAACTAGCAGGTCGAATTAATAATCGAAATCTCCCAACATTCTCCATTATCAAACAGATCAGAATAAAGGCAAGTTTAATTATTTCCAAACTAGAAGATAACGACCCAATAGAATATAAAAAACAAAAAAGTTGTAACTCAAATAGATTCGTTGAATGAGAATTTTATCTTTTAACCCAGGCCATGATGGTGCATTAGCTTATCTTAAAGAGGGTCGATTAATTACCTCAATTGAAGCTGAGAAAGACTCTCGTTATCGTCACTCACCAGTATCCATTCAGGATATGTTTAATATTTTCGGAGATCTTGAGGAAATACCAGACGTTATCTGTAGAGGTGGGTGGTGGCCAGGAGATACAGGTCTGTCCGAACAACAGTCTGTTTCAGGATATCATGGTATAGATAACATTATTGTGGGTAAAGAATTGCTTTTCGGGAAAAAAGTTAATTTCTTTTCGTCTTCTCACGAACGGTCTCATATTTTATGTGCATTTGGTATGTCAAACTTACCTAAAAGCACACCTTGTTATGCACTTCTTTGGGAAGGTGTGATTGGTGCATTCTACAAAATTGATGAAGAGTTAAATATAACAAAGTTAGCTGATGTTATGCCAGAACCTGGACATCGTTATGCTTTGCTCTACGGGATAGGTGATCCAACCTTTGATAAAAAAGTTGCAGAATTCTCAAGATTTTCTGATGCAGGAAAGTTAATGGCATTAGCTTCATTCTCAAAGAGAAGTGTACCTTCAGATGAAGAGGAAAAAATAATCTCCTTTTTAATGCAAGATTGTCATCATTTAAAGCCAAAAGAATGTGAAAACTTAAGAAGTTACCGTCATTATAATGTGGGGTTGGATGATGCTGAATTTAGAAATTTTGCAGGTATCGTTAGCGATCGAATATTTGATCGCTTTTATCAATTTGCTAAATTTAATCTCAAGAAGAACATGCCATTGTTAATTGCTGGAGGATGTGGACTAAATTGCGATTGGAATTCGAAATGGAAGGATACTAACCTTTTCTCAGAAGTATTTATACCACCTGTTGCTAACGATTCGGGATCAGCAATTGGTACAGCTATTGATGCTCAATTTTATTTTACTGGCAATCCCAAAATAGACTGGAATGTTTACTCTGGCAGAGAATTTATTTCTGATGCTTCAATCGACAAATCATTATTTGAAGAGTACGATACTAATTATGACATGGTATCCGAAATGTTGGCTAATGATTTAATCTTAGGGTGGGTAAATGGAAAATATGAAATCGGTCCACGTGCGTTGGGTAACCGTTCCATTCTTGCTGCGCCATTTAAGGATGCTACTCGCGTTAGATTGAATGAGATAAAGCAACGAGAACAATTTCGTCCAATTGCCCCAGTTTGTTTAGAAGAAGATGCTGCTAAATGGTTTAGCTGTAATCAATCAAGTCCATTTATGCTCTATACAAAACTCGTTACAACTGATGCTCTAGCTGCTGTAACGCACGTTAATAGTACTGCTCGAATTCAGACTGTATCCTTAAAAACGAACAAAAATTTATATGAATTATTGGTTGCATTTAAAAAGCGCACTGGTTTTGGTGTTCTATGTAATACTTCATTAAATTTTAAAGGTAAAGGATTTATTAATAACATATCCGATCTCGTTGATTATACAATAGAACACCAATTGGATGGATTTGTAATTGGGGGACGATGTTATATGTTGAAATCATCACCTAATTATCAAGATTTTATAAAAAAAAGGAATACCGATAGCTGAAATTTGGAAGTGATTTTCAGTTCCAGAGATGAAATTACTGCACACAATACACATAATAGCCAATATGGGTTTCAGAGGTTTGCGAAGAGTGTAGTCCGCTTCAACTTTTGTGTAATTTGGCAGGAAATCGCCCCAGGATGAGCTAAATATAAGTTCATACCGCTAAGCGGAAATTGCATTTCCGCTTGGAATACTACCGAATTTGTAATTCGGTATATGGAATAATAGAACTACCAGGCACAGGTATATAATTACATTACTATTTGGCTTTGTTGGTTGATTAAAGCTGAATTACAAATTCAGCTTAGCTGCGGTTTAAACCAACAATTAATCTGACGAGAAGAGCTTCTTCCCCTTACTTCTGCACCCTTTTTTAACAAAAAAAGCCGTCTTCTTCACAGCGGGCGGCTTTTAATAACATCAACAAATGCTATTACTAACCAAATTCTTTAGGCTGTAGGCTTTAGGCTGTAGGTGGAAAACAGGAAGACAAGGCTAAAAACCCAAAGGCCTGGCTGTAGGCTTAGAGAAATGTATTCCCTAAAGCCTAAAGCCTAATCCCTAAACCCCTAACCCCTATAATCCTAACAGTAATGTTTGGAAGTCATTTCATGGCCTCATGAATGACTTTCACATTTACTTAATGGCGGATTTCTTATAAACCTATTAGTTTGTTTTATATGTTTGCCTTTGTATTCTTAACCAGGAGTATTTCATAACTTAACCTGTTAATTTATGTTCAGTATGCTGAAAAAGTCATTTTTCCTCTCTTTCATTATATTTTGGCTGATTTCCTTTGATGGAATTTCTCAACAACCAAACAAAACAGCCCCACCAAAAGTTACTGAAAAAACTACCTTCCAGACTTCGGGTCAGTGGAAACCTGTTACCGATGTTCGCTCTGATGTGGCCATTGTTTACGGTACCGACGACCGGCGCGATATGACCTTTGAGCAGCGTGTACAGTCGTGGCGCGATCGCGGTTATACCGTTCATTTTATGACAGGCATTGCCTGGGGTAACTATCAGGATTATTTTACAGGAAAATGGGATGGTGTGAAACATCTCGACGAAGGGCAGGTTACCCGTAAAGGCGATACAATCTGGCACGGACGGATGGTGCCTTATATTGTACCTTCGGCCAATTTCATTAAATACATGAAGGAAAAACACATCAAAAGGGTGATCGATGCCGGAATTGATGCTATTTATCTTGAAGAACCCGAGTTTTGGTCGCGGGCAGGTTACAGCGAATCGTTCAAACGTGAATGGCAGAAGTTTTATGGATTTCCATGGAGGGCACCGCACGAATCACCCGAGAATACTTTTCTATCCAACAAATTGAAATACAATTTATATTATAACGCATTAAATGAAGTATTTACTTTTGCCAAGGAATATGGCAAAAGCAAAGGGATGAATGTTCGTTGCTACGTGCCAACGCATTCGCTTGTAAATTACTCGTCGTGGCAGATCGTAAGTCCGGAGGCTTCGCTGGCATCGCTCTCGTGTGTGGATGGTTATATTGCCCAGGTATGGACGGGCACTTCGCGCGAGCCGACTTTTTACAACGGGTTGCGCAAAGAACGCGTCTTCGAAAATGCTTTTCTGGAATATGGTTCCATGGAATCGATGACCCGACCTACCGGCCGTAAAATGTTTTTCCTTACCGATCCTATCGAAGATTGGCCACGCGACTGGGTCGACTACAAAAAGAATTATCAGGCTACTTTTACGGCTCAGCTGCTTTATCCAATGGTAGCCGACTATGAAGTGATGCCCTGGCCCGACCGCATTTACGAAGGTCTTTATAAAACCAGCGCCAACAGCGATAAAAAAGAACGTATTCCCCGTTTTTATTCAACGCAGATGCAGGTGATGGTGAATTCGCTTAACAGTATTCCTGCTTCAAATAATCGTGTAAGCGGATCGGCCGGTGTGGCTGTTGCTATGTCGAACTCTTTAATGTTCCAACGTTTTCCTACACATGGCGGTTATGAGGACCCTCAGCTTTCAAATTTCTACGGGCAAACGTTGCCACTGTTAAAACGAGGCGTTCCGGTAAGCATTATTCATCTCGAAAATGTATCGTATCCTGACACATGGAAAGATGTAAAAGTTCTAGTACTCTCTTACTCCAATATGAAACCTTCCAGCGCCGATGAGCACAGGTTTATTGCCGGGTGGGTTAAGAAAGGCGGAATTCTGATTTATTGCGGACGCGATAACGATCCTTTTCAAACGGTTCAGGAGTGGTGGAATACGGGCTCCAACAGTTATAAAGCGCCATCGGAGCATTTATTTGAACTTCTGGGAATTGATAAGACCGCAAAAGATGGTGTTTATACCAGTGGTAAAGGTTTTGTAACGATAATTCGCCATGATCCGAAGGAATTTGTTCTTAAACCCGATGAAGACAAACAGTTTATTGAAGCTGTAAAACTGATGTACGAGCAAAAGACTAAAGCAGGAAAGCTCGTCTTTAAAAATAATTTTTCCCTCAGTCGTGGTCCTTATGAGCTTATATCGGTGTTGGATGAAAGTGTCGGCAGTGATCCTTACATCATCAAAGGCAAATTAATCGATTTGTTCGATCCGGCACTCCCTGTATTGAGTCAGAAACAGGTTAACCCGGGTGAGCAGGCTTATCTGTTCAATATCGAAAAAGTAAATAACCCGAAAATACCCCAGGTTTTGGCTGCTGCATCGAGGGTATACAGCGAGAAGGCAGAGAAAAACAGCTACTCGTTTGTTGTGAAAAGTCCGCTTAATACCACCAATGCCATGCGTGTTTTATTACCATCGGAACCAAAGAAGATTAGCGTTAATCTTTATGATGGTAAAATAGTTACTGATGTTGTGAGTTCCTGGGATTCGCTCGGGAAAACCTGTTTTTTGAGTTTCGATAATATGCCCGATGGGGTGAATGTTCATATTGAATGGTAATCATAAACTCTTGGTTATGCGTAGGAAATCGTTTTTTTTGTTGCTGCTTTTATTGAACTTAATAATTGCGAATTCACAAACCGTATGGAAAATTGGTGAAAGCGACAATGCTTCTGCTGATCTGGCTCTTGGGCCATCTGATTATAAAAAGTTTTTAAGCAAAGATTTTGGTTTTGAAGACAGGTATTTCCTTGTGGGGAAATCTAATCCGCACGAAGATTTTCCTTATGTTCTGCCCGGACCCGACGATACCTGGGGTGGAACGTGGGGAACATCGGGCTGGCGTACCCATGAAATAAATATTTTGTTTGGAATCAGCGATATGCCTGCAAAAGGAAGTTATAAACTGATTGTGGATCTGATCGATTCGCATCCTAAAAAATCGTTGCTCAAGATAAGTGTCAATACTCAGCATACTAAATTTCTATTGAAGGGCAAGGCCGATTCTTCACTTACCGGAACCATCAATCCCTCTTCGGAACGTGTTCTCGAGATTCCAATTCAGGAAAATGTACTCAAAAAAGGGGGCAATTGTGTAACTATTACCATTCTCGAGGGTTCCTGGGTGGTATTTGACCAGGTAAGATTAGAGGGACCTGCCGGGGTAAAGCTTACAAATAACAAACAAGCATTTGTGCGTTCCGTTCAACCTGCTCCGTATGAACTGAAGCAAGGTACCGCGAGGATCCAGCCTTTGCTTGTCGATGTTGAGCATCTCTCGGGCAATCCTTTGTTGGAGGCTGAAGTTGACGGGAAACGAATTTATCGTACCCGGCTGGACTCTGCCCGTTACCAGTTTGAAGTTCCGGTTCCTGCGGTTAGCAAAGCGAAAGAAAGTAACTACAGGATTCTTGTTGATGGTGAAGTTGTGGAATCGGGTACTTTCCGGCGCTCACCGCAGAAACTGCAAACCCTGGCCGATTATGTCGATACCCGCATAGGAACGGCACACTCGCGCTGGATGATTGCTCCCGGCCCGTGGGCGCCTTTCAGTATGGTGAAGATTAGTCCCGATAACCAGAATATGGGCTGGCAGGCTGGCTATCAACCTACATTCGAAACCATCGGGTGTTTTAGCCATATTCACGAATGGACAATGGGTGGACTGGGCATGATGCCTACCAATGGCAAGCTGCAGATCAAAGTCGGCGACCAGTTCGAACCCGACTCGGGTTACAGGGCCCGTATCGACAAGTCCACCGAAGAAGCGCCGCTTGGATACTACAAAGTATTTATGCCCGATACGAAAATCCTGGCTGAGGTAACCGGAACAACCCGTTGCAGTTTTCAACGTTATACTTTCCCTGGAACAACCAGCGACAGGATTATGATTGACCTGCATATTCAGGCCGAATACGATTATCAGCTCAAAGATTTTGAAATAGTAAAGGTGAGCGATTACCGCATCGAAGGCAAAAGTCATCAGCTCTCGCCTCGTCCGCATGTTTGGAGTAACGATGCCGATCAGGAATACACCATTCATTTTGTAATTGAATTTGACCAGCCAATTAAGAAGATGGGTGGGTGGCTGGATAAGCAGGTTACGGAATCTACAGTTATAAAAGGAACAAATCTCAAAGATGCCGGTGCATATGTTGAATTCGATACGCAAACCTCTAAGGTTGTTAATGTACGAACAGGAATTTCGTTGGTGAGTATTGAAAATGCCGCGGAGAATTTGTCAACTGAAATTACCAGGCCATTTGGCTGGAATTATGATGCGGTAGTTGAAAATCAGATGAAAGTGTGGAACAACTATCTTTCGAGGATTGAGATTACAACCGATAACCGGCTCGAAAAGCTGCGGTTTTACAGTAACTTTTACCGGTCGTTGTGCCGCAATACGTGGAGCGATGTGAATGGCGAGTGGATTGCTCCCGACGAAACAAAACATAAATTTTCCAACCCGGATCATCTGGCGTTAGGCTGTGATGCTTTTTGGAATACCTTCTGGAACCTCAATCAGTTCTGGAATCTGGTAACACCCGAATGGTCGTCGAAATGGGTAAATTCCCAGCTTGCTCTTTACGATGTTAACGGTTGGTTGGCTAAAGGTCCTGCCGGAATGGAATATATTCCTGTAATGGTTGCTGAACACGAAATTCCGCAGATGGTATCGACTTACCAGATGGGTATCCGCGATTTTGATGCAGAGAAAGCTTTCCAGGCAATGAAGAAAATGCAAACAACACCTGCTACGCAGGTCGCAGGTGGTTTTGCAGGCAACCGCGACCTTGTTCCATATCTGAAATACAAATATGTTCCTTCCGACCTGGGACGGTTTTCCAATACGCTTGAATATTCGTACGACGACTGGACTGTTTCTCAATTTGCAAAAGCGCTTGGGAAAGATGAAGATTACAAAGTCTTTGCCGATCGGGGTTCCTGGTGGAAAAATGCATTCAACCCGCAAAACGGTTTTGCCCAGATGCGCGACAGCAAAGGTGCTTTTGCTGATCCTTTCGATCCTTTCCAGACAGGCCGCAATCACCATTATGTGGAAGGAAATGCATGGCAGTTGAGCTACTTTGTTCCCCAGGATGTGCCGGAACTGGCGCGGCATATAGGAAAAGATAAGTTTGTTGAGCGTTTGCAGTGGGGTTTTAAGGCCAGTGAACCATGGCGTTACAATGCTCCTAACGATCAATACTGGGACTATCCGGTAGTGCAAGGTAATCAGCAGTCGATGCATTTTGCTTTTCTGTTTAACTGGGTGGGTTATCCCTGGTTAACCCAACATTGGAGCCGTTCTATTCTCGAAAGGTATTATGGTACCGGACTTGCAAATGCTTACCTGGGCGACGAAGATCAGGGGCAAATGAGCGCCTGGTTTATCATGGCATCAATCGGGTTATTTCAAACCGATGGCGGATGCAGCGTCAATCCGGTGTACGAAATAGCCAGTCCGCTTTACGAAAAAATCGTCATTGACCTGGGTAACCGCTATGGCCGTGGAAAGCAATTTACAATTGAAGCCCGCAATGCCTCCCGTAAAAATATGTATGTTCAAAGCGCCGAACTTAATGGTAAAAAGCTCGATTCGTTCAGATTTTCTGCCTCGGAGCTGCTGAAAGGCGGCAGTTTGATTTTGCAGATGGGCGATAAGCCAAATTTGAGCTGGGGGATGAATTAGTTGTAAGTAGTAAGTAGTAAGTCGTAAGAAAATACAGGTTGGTAGTAATATAGGATAGCTGCTCTTTTCAAGATTGGGTGTAATTATTCTGGTTGCTAAAAAGACCTCGCCAAACCCATTTCCTGCGGGAGAGGGATTTTGAAAAGCTACGAGTTTAATGTCGGGCATTCTTACTCCCCTCTCCAAGTGGAGAGGGGCCGGGGGTGAGGTCATAAAACTTACAAATCATGAAGGTTATATTTGTTTAAATAATTCAATTAATGAAAAACCAAAATTCAATTTTAATTCTTCTCGCCCTGGTGTGTTCCGAAGTGCTTGGTCAGGGACTTAAGAAACCAATCGATTATGTAGATCCAAATATTGGCACTGCGCATTGTCGCTGGTTCTTTTATACGCCGGCAGCTGTGCCATTTGGCATGGCGAAATTGGCTCCTTCCACTGACGCTCATTTGGGCAATCGTGATGGTTGGCAGGCTGTGGGTTACGATTTCAGGCATACCTCAATAGAAGGGTTTGCCAATTTTCATGAATTTCAGGTGGGTGGTGTTGTTCTTGCTCCCACAGTTGGCGATCTTCAAACTTTGCCCGGGGAGATGGATAAGCCTGATGAAGGTTATCGTTCCCGATTTGATAAAAAGGATGAGATAGCCAGACCAGGATATTATTCCGTAATATTGAAAGATTATGGTGTTCGCGCTGAATTGACTTCCACACAGAGGGTAGGCTTTCACCGGTATACCTTTCCTAAAACAGGAAAGGCAAATGTTATTTTCGATATTGGAAACCAGCAGGGAGAGAGCGGCAAGGTAAAAGATGCTCAGGTTACCTACACTCAGGATGGACGTATCGAGGGCTTTGTGATTA
Organism: Bacteroidota bacterium; assembly: GCA_021779665.1. Lineage (GTDB taxonomy): Bacteria > Bacteroidota > Bacteroidia > Bacteroidales > JAAUTT01 > JAAUTT01. The sequence goes on from JAJYAG010000088.1 coordinate 9,301, forward strand.
CCTCACCGGTTTATGTCAATATCTATCAGCAGGGAGCCGACGTGAGAATGTATTTCTCGGCTGTAATGAATAAACAGCCTTCCTCCTTCGGTAGTTTTGTGAAAGGTAATCTAAAGCCTTCGCAACGGGAAGAAAGAGGTGTTGGTGCCGGTATGTATTTTACTTTCAATACTTCCGAAAATGAATCTGTCGAAATTAAGATAGGTCTTTCCTACACTTCCATTGCCAATGCAAGGCTCAACCTCGAAACAGAAGCCAAAGGATTGAATTTCAGCACCGCCTTGAAGGCTGCCGTCAAAACCTGGGACGAATACCTGGGACGGATCACTGTGGAAGGTAAAAATGAAACCGATAAAGTGAAATTTTATACCGGATTGTTTCATGCATTGCTCGGTAGGGGCCTTGCCAGCGACGTAAACGGCGCTTACCCGATGAATAACGGCGAGGTAGGTCAAATTACCCTTGATAAACAGGGCCGCCCTCTTCATCATCACTATAATACTGACGCCATCTGGGGTGCTTTCTGGAATCTTACACAATTATGGGCTTTAGCTTATCCCGAATATTATTCCGACTGGATACGCAGTCAGCTATTGGTTTATAAAGATGCCGGCTGGCTTGGCGATGGTATTGCCTGCAGTAAATATGTATCGGGAGTTGGAACTAATTTTACGGGACTTGCAATTGCTTCGGCGTATAACTGTGGTATCAGGGACTTTGATATTCAACTGGGCTACGAAGCAGCATTAAAGAATGAACTTTCATCTGCAGGAAGAATTGAAGGCGCCGGAAAAATGGATGTGGGCCAGTTTGTGGAAAAGGGATATTGTCCTTACGAAGATCATCTCAACATGAAAACAACAGCTGAAGGTTCCGGTTTTGGAGCATCTCATACGCTGGAATATTCATTCAGCAGTTTTGCCGTTGCCCAATTTGCGTTGCAGCTTAATAAAACCAATGATTATACTAAACTTATCAATTTATCAAAGGGTTGGAAACTCTTGTACGATGCGGAGACCAAACTTATCCGGCCAAAAAACAGCAAAGGAGAATTTATTCAGAAATTTGATCCATTGGCGCCATGGCGTGGGTTTCAGGAGGGGAATGCCATTCAGTATACTTTTTATGTTCCGCATAATATTGACGAGTTGATTCATCTTCTTGGCCGCGAAACTTTTAACAACCGGCTCGACAGCATTTTTATCGAATCGCAGAAGAATATCTTTGGCGGCGGTAAAACCGTAGATGCTTTTGCCGGGCTTAAAACTCTTTATAATCATGGCAATCAGCCTAACCTGCATGTTTCGTGGCTGTTTAACTTTTCCGGAAAATCATATCTTTCTCAGAAATGGGTGCGTGCTATTTGTAACGAGTTTTACGGAACAGAAGGAATTCATGGGTATGGCTATGGTCAGGATGAGGACCAGGGACAGCTTGGCGCGTGGTATGTAATGTCTTCCATTGGTTTGTTTGATGTTAAGGGACTTACTGAGATGCAGCCACGGTTTCAGGTAGGCAGTCCGCTTTTCGATAAAATAACAATAAAACTCAATAAGAAATATTATAAGGGTAATTCCTTTACCATAACAACACTCAATAATTCATCTTCCAATATTTATATTCAAAAGCTTTTGATAAACGGGAAAGAATCTTCCGAACTGATGATCCCTTTTCAGGAAGTGGTGAAAGGAGGGGAGTTGCAAATTCTTTTAGGTAAAGAGCCTCATGCTGAATAATGAGAAGCTGAAAAATATTATAGATATTACCTCCTTAAAAATAAAGGTTGTCCAAAGCTGAGGCAACTTCGGACAACCTTTAAGAAAATAAATTAAACCTTCGGTTCCCAGCCTTTCTGGTATTCGCGGGCCCAATGCTTTTTCTGTGTTTTTTCTTCCATCAGATGTCCGTTGGTGGTGTTAACAGCAAGCGGTCTGTTACCTTCTTTGTAGGAAATATTGGAAAGATGGCACATCAGAGTGGATGTAACTCCCTGCTCGAGTGACGAATTCAGTTTTTCCAAACCTCTGATGGCGGCGAAGAAATTCTGGGGATGAAGCGCATCCAGACCGTCGCCCGATCCGCCTAAAGCTGTACCGTGACTTTTAACTTCGGCTTTACTCTCGCGGATTTTCTTTCCAGTAAGGTCAAAAACTTCATATCCGTCGCGATCGATGATTACAGAACCCTTCGTTCCATAAACAATCACTCCGCGGTCGCGGCCATAAGTTTTGTAGCCGTTACGGCTCTGACATTTCCATTTTATAAGTTTATCCTGTGGAAATGTGAATACAACGTCCATGGTATCGTACATGGTCCATCCGTCGTCGCGGAAATTGTTTTTATAAGCAAACGACGCAACTTCCCTTGGATACTGAACCTGCAACGCCCAGCGGGCAACATCCAGTTCGTGTAATGCATTGTTGCCGGCTTCGGCGGTTCCGAACTGCCAATACCAGTGCCACATGTAATCGGCCCAGATATCCATAAACTCACCTCGTGGAACCGGTCCCTGGAACAATTCCCAGTCAAGCCACTCTGGAACGGCAACTTTTTGCGGATTGTTCACCCGGCCGCGATTGGCAATATAAAAAGTCTCGGCTTCGTAAACATCGCCCAGCTCTCCTGCATGGATCTGCTGCATAATGTCTTTACTTTCGACCGACGATCGTTGTTGTGTACCCACCTGAACAAAAAGTTTCGGGTGCTTTTTCTGATAACGCAGCAGCGCTTCACCTTCATTGGGGTTGTGGGTCACAGGTTTTTCGAGATACAGGTGTTTCTCCGCTTCCATGGCCATCCAGCCGCCCGGAGCATGCCAATGGTCGGGTGTCATGTTGAAAACGGCATCCACATCTTTATCTTCCAGAATTTTACGCAAATCTTTCTGGGCTTTTGGAGCTGTTCCGAAAAATTCGGTAATGCGGGCAACAGCCTTATCCTGACGGCGGCTGTCTACATCGCAAACATAAGCAATGTCGATGTTAGGGCAAGTAGTCAGTGCTTTCGAAATAGGCTCGAAACGGCGGTTACATCCAAATAACGCAACACGGATGCGGTCGTTGGCTCCTTTAATTCTTGAATAACTTTTGGCACTCATGGTGCCTCCGGCCATTAGTAAACCAGCTGAGGCGATACCTGTTGTCTTTAAAAAATCTCTCCTGCTTTTCATTGTGTAAATTATTAATCGGTTAAGTATATTTTCAGCAATTCCAAAGTCCATCCTTGTAGTTATGCTCCATCCAGGGCAGGTTCTCATGCTTATAAAACGGAGTAAGCTGAGCCGCCAGTTCCTTCATCCTTTCAGGACTTAGTTTTTTAAAATTACGCAAGATTTGAATATTGGCGTCGAGAACTTTTAGGCTGTCCATTCCAATTACAAGGGCGTCGGGACCTTCCAGCGAAAGTGCATAACGCACAAGTTCCGAGCCATCCATACCTTCGATGGTTTCCTTCGGGCGGATTACCTTCATGAGCAGTACGCCCATTTTTTTCTCCTTACCGGCAGGAATAGCAATCTCCTGGCGCATACCCTCCTGTGATGGTCTCCAGTGGTTCATGGCCACAAGCATGGTATCGAAATTTCCGCGCCGGGTCATTTCTTTTAAAGCATCGGCATTGGTGTGACCTGTAAATCCAATGAAGCGTGTAATTCCCTGCTCTTTATATTTCTGCATAATTTCGATCACCTGGCCTTTTTTGCTCATTTTTTCAACATCGTCCATGGTTTGCACATCGTGAATGTTGAGCACCTCAACTTTGTCGGTATTCAGACGCTTCAGACTTATTTCGAGCTGCTTTTGGAGTTCGTAAGGATCACGGGCATTCAGTTTGGTAGAGAGGAAAACCTCTTTTCTTCGCGTTTTAAGCACTTCGCCAACTCGCACTTCGCTATAAACACGTTCGCCACCCACCTTTTTACCCGGTGGAGGGGCGATGGAATTATCGTAAATATGTGCTGTTTCCCAGTAATATAAACCATGGTCGAGAGCATAATTCAACAGGGCGTAAGCGTCTTCGGCTTTTTCCATGTGGCAAAATCTGCTTCCCAGTCCCATTACAATGCGAGGAATTTCAACACCGGTGCTGCCAAGTTTTACAGTTGGCAGGCCTTTGGAGTCGTACCGGGGTTTAAATAAATTTGCAGCAGATAATTCCGAATTACCTGAAGCAGCCAGTGTTACACCTGCACCTATAACTCCTTTTATAAAACCTCTTCGGCTATAACCTTCCATAATTCAATTTTTTATAATCGTGCTAAAAACATTTCAGTAAACTCTACACGGGTACCGTCCGATGTATATATATTTAACAACCATCGTCTTCCTTTGCCAATCATGGGTGCGGCCAGTTGTTCGTCCTTTTTGCGTTCTTTCAGGGTGTAAATTACTTCCTGCATATCTTTGGCTACAAAGCAGGGATGCGAAAATGCGCGGGTGTCGGTGGGGTAATGTTCTATAAATTCAGCGGTGCCGGGCATCTGAAAATATAAAATCTGCGGCTGCTGGCTCATATCTTCCGGAACCCGCAAAATTGTTTTAAATCCTAATATTTCAGTGTAAAACGAAGGATTATCCTCCAGTTTCAACGAGTATAACCCTACATGATGCATCCTGTCCGAAATACGGTCGGGCGACAGGAACTTGCCTTTTGATGCACGATGCAGCGATTTTGGGCCCCATTCCAGAAATTCAACCGGAATACCCGAGGGATCGTGAACAGTAAAAACTTTATTGCCGGCGCCGTCAACTGTAATATTTTCGGGTACGGTTATTCCCTTCGACTTCAGATAAAGACGCATTTGTTCGGCGTTTTCAGTTTCAAAAGACACAGAAACAAGCCGATCCTTATCCTTGGCTTTGGGGTCCTGAACAAATTCAATAAACTGGCGGTCGTTAATTTTATATGAAACCACCTCGCCTAAAGGAGATGCGTAAGAGAATGCTTTTGCGAAACCTAAAAATTCTCCGTAGTAGCGCTGTGCCAGTGAATAATTGCTTACCAGATAGGTGATTTTGGGAATGCCCCACATGGCCGGCCGTTTAATTTCCTGGGCCACTGAAGATACAGTGCTGTAAAATGCAATCAGAAATATTATGAAAATTGATCTGTACATTGCGCAGTTGTAAGAGATTAAAGATAATGAAAAAAGAAAAGGATTGCCGGAATTCGGCAATCCTTTTTAAAACTACTTCCACAAAGGATGTTGTTCCAATTTAGGATTACGGCTCATTTCGTTTGCCGGAATAGGGAACACATAATATTTTTTAGTAGTACCTATGTTTATTCCTTTCAGTGCCACACGTTCTTCCATACAGTTCATACGTTTGTAATCGTACCATAAGTGACCTTCGTAGCAAAGCTCACAAACACGCTCCCAGATGAGACTTTTGTTAAAATCGGCTTTATTCAGTCCCGATAGCTCCGGTAATCCGGCACGAACTCTTACACGGTTTATGCCATAATATTTATCGTAGCTTCCGCTGAAGGAAGTTGCATTGTTTACAGCCTCAGAGTGCATCAGAAGTACATCGGCATAGCGGGTAAAATGGTAGTTGATATTTGATTGCTGGTCGCCGGTTCCTGTTTCAGCAGGATCGATATATTTCCAGGTGTGAACCAAACCTTTGTTAACGTCGAAGTCTTTGCCCCATACCTTTTTAACACCGGTTTTAACGTCGGTGAATTCGGTAATGATATTTGTATTCAGACGCTTATCGCCTGGATTTAACGTCAACATGTTGTTATAAAAACTTTTGGTTCCTCCAAATGACGACCATCCTGAAAACTGACGACAGACGTTCTGATCGCGGATGCTCGACATGTTCACCCAGTTCGAGCCGTTCATGTTGGTATGGAATTCAGCGTCGAAAATATATTCTTTGTTATGTTCGCCAACTTCCTTGAAGTTAGTGGCGTAATCGGTAACAAGATCGTATGTTCCCGATTTTATAACATCTTCGCATTTTGCAGCGGCCAAAGCATAATTTTCAGTTTTATTCCACGGATAACCGGCCATGGTGAGGTAGGTTTTAGCAAGCATCGTCTGGGCTGCACCTTTGGTTGCACGTCCAATATCTTTTGACGCGTAGGTTGCAGGCAGATTAGCTTCTCCAAACTGAAGGTCTTCGATGATCTGTGCAAAAACCTTATCGGTATTGCCCATGTTGGGGATGTTATAGTCGTCCTGTACCGACGAGGTGGTGAAAGGCACATTGTCGAAAAGACGGATCAGATAGAGATAAGATAACGCTCTGCAGAAGCGGGCTTCAGCTTCATACCTTTTTAATTTGGTTGCATCGCCTTTAATCTGCGGGATTTTTTCGATGGCAAGATTGGCACGGAAAATAACCTCGTAGTAAAAACGCCAAACAAGTTCAATGCCGTCGGTAGTTGCTGTCCAGGTAAAGGTTTCGAACTGTAAACGGTAAGGAACTGTTGATGTTTGTGCCGAAGAGCTTTCGGCAGGATATTCTCCGATCATCAAAGCTGCCCGGTGGAAAGAGTTGTCGCCTCCATCACTGGTCACGAACCTGCTGTAGATGGCGCTTACAGCTGCATCAGCGTCGGCTTCGGTTTTGTAAAAATTGTTGGGCGACAGGAAATCTGTTACTTCCTCCTCCAGAAAACTGTCGAAGCAGGAAGTGAGGCCCAAACACAGAATGAGTGAAAATAAAAGCTTATATATTGTTTTCATGTTAAATCTGATTTATAATTCTTTAAATAATTATAATGCTATGTTTACACCAATCAGGAAGACACGACTGGTTGGATAAGAGTTCCAGTCTACACCCAATTGCAGGTTGCTCTGGCCACGGCTGTTTACTTCGGGATCGTATCCTGAATAATTTGTTACTGTAAACAGGTTTTGAGCGCTCACATAAACTCTGAGCGATTCAATGGCTTTTTTAATCGGGAAACGATAGCCTAATACTAAATTTTTCAAACGAACATACGAGCCATCTTCAATCATCCACGACGAAAGAACCAGGTTTGCATGAGGTGCGGTTCTTGGGGCAGGAATGTCGGTATTTGTATTCTGAGGTGTCCAGTAGTTCAACATCGATTTGCGCTGCGATGCAAATGGAGATACCTGGGCGTTTTCGCCACGTCCCATATTCAGAATGTCGTTTCCATAGCTTCCGTTAACAAATACGCTCAAGTCGAAGTTTTTATAGGTGAAATTATTCGACCAGCTGAAGATGAAATCCGGATTGGGATCACCAATGATTGCCCAGTCGTTGCGGTCAATTTTGCCATCCTGGTTCAGATCCTTAAACTTAGGTGAGCCTAAACCATCGGTGGTAAGCGATTTTGGATGAGCGGCAACGGTTTCGCCATTGGCATTAACAATTGTTGCATCCAGCATTTCCTGGTTCTGGAAAACACCGTCGTAAACATAATATTTCCACACACCAACGGGATAACCTTCTTCCATCCAGCTTCCATCAAGTTTCAGGTGTCCCGATAAGTTTGCAGTTCTGCTGGGGGTAATTCCCGGTAAACTCACAATTTCGTTTCTATTCATGGAATACATCAGGTTTGTATTCCAGGTGAAAGCACCTTTCTGATCTCCAACAATCAAATCGTAACTTATGCCAGCTTCAATACCCCAGTTTTCGAGAGAACCATGGTTCTTGAAGATTGAACTAAAGCCTGAGGTGAGCGGTATTGTTACATTCCAGAGCAGGTTGTCAGTTTGTTTTTTGTAGTAATCGAAAGTGAAGTTCAGGCGATTGCCAAAGAAGCCAAAGTCAGTCCCAAGGTCCAAAGTTGAGGTTGTTTCCCATTTGAGGTCCGCATTTGGTATTTTATTGGGTGCAAAACCAACCGATTTGGAACCGTTGAAATTATATGAGAACTGTCCTAAGCTTGCCAGCGATGCGTAATTGGTAAATCCCTGGTTACCGGTTATGCCGTAGCTTGCGCGAAGTTTGAGGTTATTAAGCCAGCTTACATCTTTCATAAACTGTTCCTCCGAAACTCTCCAGGCTGCAGCTACTGATGGGAAGAAACCCCATTTATTATTTTGTCCAAATTTGGACGAACCATCGGCACGTCCCGTAAATGTCAGTAAATAGCGGTTTCCAAAGCTATAGTTAACACGTCCTAACCACGAAACCTGGGTGGATGAATTAGATCCTGATGAAGGTATACCAACAACAAGCGTGGCAGAGCCGGTGCTGTTATCCTCAAGAACATCGTTAACAAAGCCCGATACAACTGTCTGGCCATTGGAATATTTAAATGACTGCAGGGTTAAACCACCCACAGCATTTACTGAATGTTTACCAAACTGAGCCTGATAAGTGATAAGGTTTTCGTTGAGGTACGAAGCCTGGCGGTTCCAGCTTTTGGCAGCAATACCCTTCTGACTCTGAGCAAAATAAACTGTTGATGGATAATAAATATCCCGGAAAGCAGATGAATAGTCGGTACCACCTCTTATTTCAGCACCTAAACCTTTTGTAAGCGAGCCCAGGTCGAACTTGATGCTAACATTGGCAAGTACACGGTCGATATTCGATTTATCTTTCGACAGCAAAGCCAGCGCGTATGGGTTTCCTGTTGTAACGCCAAAAGGAGTCTGGTTGAGGGTAGTGTAAGTGCCGTCGTCGTTATAAACGGGCATTGTGGGAGGCACTGCAAGCGCGCCATTGATAACGCCACCACCGTTTGCACCGTCACTCTCGGAAGTTGTCATATTTGAAAGGGTACGCGAAGCAGTCAGCGAAACACCGGCTTTTACCCAGTTCGAAACTTTTGTATCAACGTTAGCTCTTAACGAAGCCCTGTCGAAGTCGGAATTAAGTACAATACCATCCTGGCTGAAGTAGTTAGCGGTAACTACGTATTGAGTGCCTTCCGATCCTCCGCTTAAACCAATCTGGTGGCTTTGAGTGGGTGCGTCCCGGAAAATCATATTCTGCCAGTCAACAGAATTTTCTTTGTAATAGGAAGGCTCTTTCCATTTTACATTTGCACCGCCGTAAATAGGAGCTAAGCCTGCATTTGCAGCAGCAATATTCGACATGGTAGCGAACTCTTCGCCATTCATCATGTCGAGGGTTTTGGCAATTTTCTGAATACCGGTATAACCTTCGTAAGTAACCTTGGTTTTTCCCTGCTTCCCACGTTTGGTTGTGATTAATACTACTCCGTTAGCCCCGCGCGAACCGTAAATAGCTGCGGCAGAAGCATCTTTGAGAATTTCGATGGATTCTATATCGTTGGGGTTAATGGTAGCCATGGGGTTGCTGGCAAGAGAACTGTTGTTGTAACCGCCAGCCATTCCGCCGGCAGCAACCGGGAACCCGTCAATTACATACAACGGCTCGTTGCTGCTCGACAAGGAGTTTCCACCGCGGATACGGATCGAAACCTGGCCGCCGGGAGCACCCGAAGTATTGGTAACCTGCACACCTGATGCTCTCCCCTGAATACCCTGATCCAGAGATGTCATGGGCAATTTTTTGAACTCATCCGACTTAATAGCGGACACAGAACCGGTTAAGTCGCTTTTCTTAACTGTTCCATAACCTACAACAATTACTTCGTCGAGCTTTTTAACGTCGGGAACAAGTTTTACATCCAGAACAGCTTTTCCTGAAACCGGAATATGTTCGGACATATAGCCAAGGTACGATACTACTATTGTAGCTCCCACTTTTGGGATGTCCAGACTAAATTTGCCATTCACATCCGAAACAGTTCCCACGGTAGTCCCTTCAACCACAATGTTAGCGCCAATTACAGGCTCTCCTGTAGTGGCATCGGTAATAGTACCGGTAACCGTAATGTCCTGTTTCGCACGTTTGGGTGCAACCACTACCAGATTGTTTTCAAGCACTGTGCAGGAAATATCGGTATTTTCGAACATGCGGCCGAGCAGCTCATTAATATTCATATCATTAGCAGAGATGCTGACGATACGATTGACATCGCTCAGCTGATCGTTATAGAAAAAACGATAGGAGCTCTGATTTTCAATAGCCTTAAACACATCCTTAATTTTGGCATTTTGCATATTCACCGAAAAATTTTTATTCTGCGAATAGGAATGGGTTGTTAAAGCTACGCAAGCAAACACGTTTAAGAATAAAATGAGTTTCATACAAAGTAGCAGTTTTTTATACCCGTTTAACCTCATTAAATGGGCATAGTAATTGTTTTTTTTCATAGATTTGAAAAGTTTTTAAAGTTAATATGGTCATTTCCCACCGTCCAAAGTTCGAAATGACTTACTGTTTACATTTAAGAATAAAGTCGCAGGGTGTGCATACATTCTGCGATTTTTTTTGATCATTGGCTCATCATAGGCAATTAGTAGTTAAGGTTAATAATTAGTTTCCAATCATTTTGTCGTATTTTTTACGGTACGCTGAATCTTCGTAGAAAGTAACCAGGTTGTTATTAATAGAATAAGTGATGGGCGCTGAGATTTGCATTACTTTCAGCACCTGCTCAAAAGTTTCATCGGCCAAAGTTCCCGAGAAAGTATATTTTTTTAATTCTTCGTTGTCGAAATGTATTTTCACATTATACCGGCGTTCGAGTAAAACCGCCAGTTCTCCTAATTCCTTAGCTTCTATTAACCATTTGGAGTCTTTCCATGAGGTTTGCGTTAAAAGATTTGTTTCGGGAACCACAAGCATCTGCTGGTCAGGTAACGATTTTACTTCGGCAATTTTTTGTTTTAACTCAGCTTCTTCAATTTTAAATGCTTTGGTATCTTCGAAATAGGTAACCACCTGGTTGGGTTTTACCATCAAAGGTGCTTTACTGTTTTTGGTCTCGATGGCAATAGATCCCTTGACCAGTGTGGTGGTAGTTTTTTGTTCGCCGGGATAGGACTTTACGTTAAATCGCGTGCCGAATACTTTAATATTCATCCCGGCAGTTTTTACAATAAAAATTTTACTTTCTACATGGGTCACATCAAAATAGGCTTCTCCTTCAAGTGTCACTTCTCTTGAGTTATCTGAAAAATGTGAAGGATAACGGAAAGTACTCCCGGCATTTAACCACACCTGGGTTCCGTCGCTCAAAGTGAGCTGTGAACGGGCTCCATGAGGTACATGAATTTCATTGAATTCCTGTGCCTGTTGCATGCTGTCCGATGCCGGTGAATAAACCCATTTGCCAATAAAGAAAGCGAGAATGAATGATACAGCCACCGCTACCGAAGCCCACCTTAATATCCGCCTTGTTTTCTGCTGGTTCTCCGAGTTCCGGCTTTGAAGTTGATCTTTGTAAAATGCTGCACGAACTCTGTTCCATCCTTCTTCGCGATTAAAAACCGGACTTTTCGATGTTAATTGATTTACGAGATGTTGCTTTTGAATTTCTTCGAAATATTTTTTATTGCTGTTGTCAGCTTTAATCCATGCAAGTAAATAGTCCCTTTCTTCGGCTGTAGCATTACCCGAAAGATATTTCAGAATTACTTCATCAAGGGATTGAAATGTGTTTTCCTTATTCATAACTGTGTTTCTGATTATATGACCGGAAAAAATTCAAATGGTCGACAAGAAAATGAATATTTTTTAGTAAAAATTTTATTTGATAATTATAGATCTGATTTTCAGCGAAAAAGAACAATTGCAATCAACAAAGGTATGTAGTCTCTGAGGTTTTCCCTGAATTTTTGAAAGGCTCTTCCCATCTGCGTTTTCACTGTGCTAACCGAAATATTCAGTTTGGCAGCAATATCAGCATAGCTCAGATTCTGGTACCGGTTAAGCAGGTATATTTCTTTGCATTGGTCGGGTAAAGACTGAAGAACAGCTTCTGCCTTCTCTTCAATTTCTTTTATAATGATTTCCGAAATAGGAATGTTGTCATAATATGGATATAGAATGTCAACATCTTCAAGCTGATAGTTATTTATTTCGAGATGTTTGTTACGGGTTTTGAGTTTGTCGATGTATTTCAGGCAGTTATTATGCACGCTGCGATACAGGTAGCTTTTGAGCGATGTTAGAATGGAGATTTTATTGATATTGCACCAGAGATAAATGAAAATGTCCTCAACGATTTCTTCAGCAGCCTCGGGATTGTGTACTATGCTGTTGGCATAAAGACACATACCGTCATAGTAATGATCGAACAGAGATTTAAAAGCTTCCTCGTTTCCGCTTTTTACCTTGTTCAGGTAGATGTCATCATTATAATCAATATCTGCCAAGCTGTGTTTAAATTACAATGATTTAAATTGAAGAATATGCTTTGGGAACACATGACGAGTCAATAGCAGCAATTATTCTGTTTTTGAATGTCAATGGAACTATATCTTCAAATGATCACTGCAAATAAAATTAATAATCTTGGTTTTTACAATTTTAAATACTACGCGTTTAAAGTGCAAAGCGGATCGTCTCAACTGGTTATTAATTAACCATCACTCCAAACTCGTGCTTTCCCGAGCCAATGCCCTCGATTACCCAATATTTGCCGGCTTGTTTACCTTTAACAACCTGCCCGTCCATGGTCACTTTCGATTTGGGATACCATGGCAGATATACATCGGCGGTTGTGTTTGCCGGCATTTCAACTTTCATGCTGAAGCTTTTGCCGGGCTCGTTTACAAACGACATGAGTACATTGCCCCGGATAGTCGGACAAACTATTTCAGCGTGCTTCAGAGATGCAGGCTGGGGTTTGATAATCATTCTGCGAAATCCGGGCTCCAGCGGCTCAATTCCCATCAGCTTACGTGGAATTAAGTTTGCCGGAGCTGCTCCCCATGCATGGTTCCAGTCCTGGTTGGGCTTGTATTTATTATCCCAGGCTTCGAGCGAAATAGTTGAACCCACGCGGATCATGTTATACCAGCTTCTCTCGGCAGTCGAGGCAAGTAAGCCAAGGCCGTATTCAGAATTATTTCCGTTGTAAATTGCATCGAGAAGAAATTGTGATCCATAAACGCTGCAAGCCATGCCCCGCGACTGAACAAAGCTGTTTACTTTATCCACATTTTTTTCGGGAACCAGCCCAAAAGCAAGCGGAAACATATTGGCGTGAAGCGATGAGTGATCTGTGCCAATGCCATCCACATAAATGCCCTTGTTTTTGTCGAGCAGCTTTTCGTTGAACGACTGCTTTACTTTTGCCGCTTTCTGAACAAACATCTGTTCGTCGGAGGTCTGGCCTAAAACTTTGGCAATTTGCTGCAATGCTGTCAGAGCCTTGTAATGGTAAGCGTTTACAACGGTGTTCACATCCTGAAATACAAAACCGTCGGTTTCGCCGGGTTCTTTTTTCCCTAACCCTAAAATGCCGCTCTGAGGCCAGTCGACTATGTCGCGCAGGTTTCCATTAAAATGAATTGATTCCAGAACTGCCGGGGTAACTTTCCCTGTTCGGGTGCTGATTAACCCGCTTTCGTCGGCCAGTGGCAGCAATGCCTTTGCCTTGAGATCGGTATAGAACTGCTGCAGCGATTCCTTGTTCCCAGTGTAGAGATAATCGTTCCAGGCCATGAGTACCGATTGCATGATCCACTCGGTTGGCCAGGTGGGTTTATGCAGCAGATATTCGTAAGTGTATCTGCCAATGCTGTATTCGCGGTCCACACCGTAATGACTGAGCTGGTTGATAACCGCATCGGCCTCGTAAGGAATTCGTTCACGGTCACCATCCACATACATGCCCAGGAAAGAGGTCGCTTTTATCGAATATTTACAAAGATCCCAAACATGGTTGAGTACTGTATCGGAGCTCGTAAAATACGATTGAGACTCGTTAAAAGGATAAAAAGCAATTTCCTGAACCAGCTGGTTCTTATCCAATGTTCCTGAGTAACCTTCAAGTTCGCAGTAACGGAAAGGAGTTACTTCACCAATATAAGCCGGCATTAACACAGCCTGTGGTCCGGTGTTTCTTTTATCGGGTGTAAGCGCTATTTTATAGGTGTTCCATCCGGGTTTCAATGCAAGTTTATATTTTGAATAGCGGATAGTGCCTCCCGGGCTTCGACTTACCCGGCCATCTTTCATATTTTCGCCAAAATGAATTGTTACCGTATCGGTTTCGCTATTGCCAAACAAGGAAATGCGCAGCTGACCAAACGCCGCTTTACCAAAATCGATGAACCATGCTGACTTATCGATCTGTTTTACCAAGGCCGGATAAACATCCTGCTTTTGAACAGGATAGCGGCTGGTAGCATAATCTTTTAATTCCGGAGCGGTTTTGAACTGCCGTATTTGCGAAAATGACGACTCCACCCCGTGATTGTCCCAGGTTTTAACTTTCCAGAAATAAACGGTATTCGGCTTAAGATCGGAGCCATTGTACAAAATGTTAACTGACTGTTCGCTGTTTACCTTTTCCGTATCCCAGCAATCGCCTTTATCAGCGGCAATATTCTCGGGGGTTGAAGCTACCAGAATTCTGTAAGCGGTTTGAAAAGTGTTATTCCGACCGGAATTTACAATCCAGCCAAAGAAAGGCTTTTTGCGTTCTATTTCGGCAAACTGAAAGTTTTCTCTCCTTCCAACAGCCTGGTACAAAGGCGTGTTTACCTGATAGCCATTCAGGAAAACTCTGTCGGCATTGGCCAGAAAATCGACAGTTAAGCCGGTAGGCTGACTGTTTTCACCTTCACCTGTGAACGATATTAAACCTATAAAAGACAGGACGATAAAAGCGAATAAACTTACATTTCTTTTCATCTGTTCGGGTTTTTTATGCAAAAACAAAAGCTATTTTTTTACAACTTCAATAAGGATTTCTTCTCCCGGCTTTGTTTTAATATCATACTCATACCAGGGCTTCAGGGGAATTCTGTCGACCTTCACTCCGGGAGTAACAACAGGTTTTCCCGGATTCTGGGGCATCCAGAAAATGGCGGCCGAATTACCCTGAGCTTCTTTTGCTCCTTTTATCTTTAGCTGCTGCCACGAACGAATGCGGCAGTCGCCCCCGCTGACGGATTTGATGCGGGCATGTTTCAGCTCACTTTTTTCCCACTCCATATCCACTTCAAAACCACCGCGGGCTTTTAATCCGCTTACCGAACCATTTGACCATGCATCGGGCAGTGCCGGCAAAAGATGAATAGCGCCATTATGCGATTGCAGCAGCATTTCAGCAACTCCGGCAGTGTATCCAAAGTTCCCATCAATCTGAAACGGGGGATGAGCATCGAACATATTGGGAAATAATCCTCCGCGGCCCTGACTTTGCTGATCTCTGAACCCAACAGGGTTAAACAGATTGCTTACAATTTTATAAGCGTGGTTTCCGTCGAGCATGCGTGCCCAGAAATTTATTTTCCAGCCCATGGACCAGCCGGTAGCTTCGTCGCCGCGTAATTCGAGTGTTCTTGCAGCAGCGCTGAACAACTCGGGTGTTCCCTGAGGTGTAATCTGGTTGTTGGGATATAACCCGTAAAGGTGCGACAAATGCCTGTGTTTGGGTTCGTTCTCGGCAAAATCGGTCTGCCATTCCTGCAACTGCCCTTTTGCGCCGATCTTATAGGGTAACAGCTTTTTTAGTTTTCCAGCTATCTGAGAACGGAAGTCTGCATCGATATTCAGTATTTCCGATGCCTTAACTACCCTCGTAAAAATATCGCGAACCAAAGCGATGTCCATGGTTGTGCCCATGCTCACCTGAAGAGCGGTGTTGTCGGGTGCAACCAGAAATGCATTCTCGGGAGTTGTGCTTACAGGAGTCACAAGATATCCTTCGCCGTTTTCCACAAGCCATTCCGAATAAAACTGCGCGGCGCCTTTCATAAGCGGATAGGCTTCGTTTCTAAGAAAATTCAGATCTTTTGTATAAAGAAAATGTTCCCACATGTGACTGGTTAACCACGCCGGCGACATTGGCCAGAAACAGGCTCTGGGCTCACCGTCGTTGGGGAAAGTCTCGCGCCAGATAGAGACATTGTGATGCGCCACCCATCCATTGCGGTTGTACATCTTCCTGGCTGTTTCTTCACCTGTTACCGACATTTCTTTAACCATCCTGAACAGAGGTTCGGTGCATTCTGAAAGGTTGGTGACTTCTGCCGGCCAGTAATTCATTTCGGTGTTGATGTTGATGGTGTATCCGCTGTTCCAGGGAGGAATAATTTCGGCATTCCAAATTCCCTGCAGGTTGGCGGGTTGTCCGCCTTCGCGCGAAGAAGAAATCAGGAGATACCGCCCGTACTGAAACAGAAGAGTTGCCAGTTCGTTGTCGTTTACAGTTTTAAACTCAGCTATCCGCTGGTCGGTTGTGAGAGCTTCCCTCGATGGCGAGGTGCCAAGATTTAACTTTACCCTGTTATAATACTTGTGGTAATCAGTTAAATGACTGCTTAAAAGTGTGTCGTATGTTTTTGCTGAAGCTTTTGTCAAAAACTCACCGGCTTTGGCACCGGCATCAATTCCCTCGCGGCTTGGGCTTTTATCGAAGCCGTTGTATGAGGTTGCGGCAGCTAGAATAAGGTAAACATCACTTGCGCCTTTTACATGAAGTCCGTCAGCATCGGAGTTTACAGTTCCTGTTTTGGTTATAACTTTCAGCTTTGTTTCGAAAAACATTCCTGTATTGCCTATTTCATCTCCATACAGAATTCGTTTCTCAAACTTCCGGTTGCCGTTTTTGTCGTAAAGTTCCGGGTGTTTATACTGCTCGCCGTTGGCTTCGATCTGCTCAAAAGTTCTGCGCTCCACATATCCGGGCGCCTGACCGGTCATTCTTAAGCCATTATTTATATCAGCAAGTTGTTTGGCAGTAGGGTGTTCCGATTTGAACGAAGCCGTAAAATTGATTGCTCCGGCTTTATCCGATCTGATTCTCATTACAATTACCCGGTCGGGATTGCTTGCAAAAATTTCCCTTGTATAGCGAACGCCATCCTGAATGTACGAAACCCGGAAAAGAGCGCTGTCGAGAATGAGTTCTCTGGAATATGCGGAAATATTGCCTTTAGGGAATTCAAGAAACAAATCGTTCATGGGCTGGTAATACTGATGCAAACGACCCAGCCAGTGCTTCTTTACAAATTTCTGGGCATCTGCATATTGTTGATTGCGCAGCATATTTACAACCGTGTCGTACGATTTTGTTATATCAACATTTTTATAGGAAGTGGAAGGCTCTCCGCTATAAAAAGTACATTCGTTCAGCTGGAGATGCTCTTTTTCGGCACCTCCGAAAATCATGGCGCCTAAAAAACCGTTACCAACCGGTAAAGCTTCGTTCCAGTTAATGGCTTCGGAGTTGTACCTGAGTTTAAGATGTTGTCCGTGTGCGGAAACGGGGAAAATGCAAATTAAACACAGCAACTGCAGATTTCTTGTAAAATGTCTGAAAAAGATGAGTTTCATAAGTCAAACTTTAAAGGGCTTTAAATTATAAAAATCGGCACACTTTGCCAAGGAAAGAGTTGCCATAAAAAAACCGCTCACTTCAAAGTGGCGGTTTTTTTATCAAGGTTCTTTAGATTTTTTGCTTTTTGAAGAGCTTCATGATTTTACATCCTGCTATTCTTACCAAAACCAGTAGGATATAAATTGTAAATCCCAGCATTAAGACGATGCGTATCTGGGTATAGATCTCTTTCCACTCGGTTTTATACATTACAATTCCCAGGATATTCAAGCCGAAAGCCAGAGCAAAACTGATAACAAGATATAAAAGTTCAGTCTTTTGCCTTTTAACGGATATATGGATGTCTTTCATTTTAAGCAAAATTTAAATATGGAATTTTATATTTATCGGGGAAAGCTACTATGGTTTGTTCCTTCATGGCCTGCAATCCGAGAAGCGCCAGCACCGAGGAGTAATAAGCTTCTTCTACCAGATTTGGATGTTGTTTTCCGGTAAGCACTGCACTACAGAACGATTCCACCAGCTGTTCCGAGCCGTCGCCTGAGGCTCCTACTGAAGAAGCTCCTTCGGTAGTCGAAACATTGTCCATAATTTTGATGCCCTTGTTAACGGTTGCTGTTTCGGGAACCCAG
>JAJYAG010000089.1 GCA_021779665.1 Bacteroidota bacterium
ATTCCATTCGGGATGACAATTTGGGCCTATAATTAGGTGGGAGAGGTGTGGCGGCTTCGCCGCCACACCTCTCCCACCTAATATCCTCCTAAAAGCCTGTCATTCCGGCCGAAGGGAGAAATCTGAAACTTAAAAGTTTACTGGGCACCATAAATTTATATTGTTCCAGAGCAGAATAAAGCGTGCTTTGCCTCCTTCCATTATGTAAATTTTACATTATGAATTTTTATAAATATTTGTCCCGCAATTTTTTTAGAACGTAATAGTTTTTAAATAAAAAAAATAAATATTTGCACCATTGAAACTGAAAACACATTAAGGCAAAAGTTTTGCTAAATCAAAACAACAAACCGATGGGTAGTACTGAGGAAGCATATCTTATTCAAAAATTGAAGGAAGGGGATATTAAAGCCTTGGAGGTCCTGTTTAACAAACATTATGGAAACCTTTGCCGGTATTTGCTGTTGCTTTTCAAAAACCAACTTGTGGTTGATCACATTGCCCAGGATATTTTTGTGTACCTGTGGGAAAATCGCGAGCAAATTGAGATCCGGACATCAATCGAATCCTATTTATACTCAGCTGGCAGATACAAGGCATTGAACCAGATCCGCAATCAAAGCAGGCGCGAAATTATCAATAACTCTCTTTATACTTCCAACGATCAGGGCGAGGCTTCTTCTGACATCATTCTGGAACAAAAGGAGCTTGAAGAAATTATTGAAAATGCCATTACCACCTTACCTCCCCGATGCCAGCAAATCTTCAGACTAAGTCGCAACGAAGACCTGAGCAATAAAGAAATAGCCAAATTCCTGAACATATCGGTTAATACTGTTGAGAATCAGATGGGAATAGCGCTGCGCAAGCTAAAAACTGCACTCCGCCCCTATTACATGCAAATTTTTCTATTTGCTTAAAAATTTTTCAAATTCTTTTGGTGGTTTTTCTTCACCTAAGTGCCATACTTATAAATCTAAAAATTGAAAATGCATATTCCGTGGAATTTATTGAGGAAGTTTGCCGAAGGTCGGTTGACAGAGGCGGAGCATTCAGAACTTGAACATTGGCGACAAACTTCGGAGTTAAATCAGTTGATTTTTGATGAAATACTCCTGGATGAGGAGTTTAAAAATCAACTCAATTCTAATCATTGGGACGATAATGCTCAGCATTGGGATTCCATACTGGCAAAATTAAAACCAGCCGAACCTAAAATAATATTTACCCGACGAAAATTTTACCAGATTTCTGCCGCTGCCGCTTCACTTCTGATTTTAATGGGGCTAGGTATTGCCTGGTTATACTCATCGTGGCAAAACCGCGGATTCTCTGAAAATGATTTTACTTATATCTATTCTCCCCGGGGACAACGTACCCAGGTGATTCTGCCCGACAGTACAAGGGTATGGCTCAACTCTGAAACATCAATACGTTACCTGGTTTCATTTAATAAAAAATCACGCGAAGTGACGATTGAAGGTGAAGCATTTTTCAAAGTAACCAAAAATGCACTCAAGCCCTTTTATGTTAAAACCAGCGACCTTCGGGTAAAAGTCTACGGAACATCCTTCAATGTAAAAGCTTATCCAAATGAAAAATATATAGAAACCACTCTTATCGAAGGAAAACTGAGCGTTATACCCAATTCTAAACCGGAAGCTCCTGAAAACGAAATTTTCCTTAAACCTAAGGATAAACTGAAATTTCCTAAACCCGGGATGGTAGGTATGGACAGCGTTAGCACTTCTGTGAAGAAAAGTTTAGCCCAGAAGAATCAGGATAAAAAGGACATGCCTAAAATGTTGCTGTCTAGAAATATTAACTCTGATCCGGAGAATTTGTGGAAAGATGGCAAGCTGATTTTTATGGATGAGAAATTTGGCGACATGGCCATAAAACTGGAACGTTGGTACGATGTGAAGATTCATTTTGAAAATGAAAAGATCCGGGATTTCAGGTTTACAGGTAAAATTGACAAGGAAACTATCAATCAAGCCATGGAAGCATTAAAGATTTCATCACAAAATAGTTACAGGTACGAAATTGTTTTCAGGGATGTTTATTTAAAATAATCGCTAACTATAAATAACTGCTATGAAACCATTTACTTAAAACAAAAAAGGAAAAGAGCAAGGCCCCTTTCCTTCGTTTCGACAAAATCAGTCCGGTTTTACTGCGAATAAAACTGAATTGATTCCGAAAAATCCCCGGCTGCGAACCGGGAACTACTTAATAATAAAATTAAATCATGGTAAAATTATGAAAAAAAAGCTAAAAAATTGCTTACGAGGCAGATATTGTAGCCCCTTAAGAAAAACTTTCAAAATCATGAAACTTTCATTACTGATATTGATGCTAGGATTATACAATTTATCCGCATCGGTCTATTCTCAAACTATCAAGCTCGATTTATCACAACATAATTTAACATTAAAGGAAATATTCGCCAACATTGAGAAGGAGACATCCTATAAGTTTCTTTATCGTTCGGATCTGGTTAACATAAACTCTGTAAAGACGATTGAAAACCAGGAAAATACTTTGGAAGGTATTCTCACTGCTTTGTTCGAAGGAACAGGTATTGATTATTCCATTATAAATCAGAATTTAATTGTTCTTACACCATCCAAGGAAACTGCTCAGAACAAAACCATCAAAGGTAAAGTTACCGACCAGAAAGGCGATGCGCTGATAGGTGTGAATATCGTTGTGAAGGGCACAACCATAGGTGTAATTACCGATGGTGATGGGAATTTTACAATAAATGTTCCTAATGAGGATGCTACCCTTGTATTTTCAATTGTAGGTTATCTTACTGAAGAGGTAGCTCTGGCAGGACGTTCGGAGTTAAATATCAAACTTATAGAAGATATCAAGCAGCTCAATGAAGTAGTTGTTACAGCCCTTGGTATCAAGCGCGAAAAGAAAACCCTTACCTACTCTTCGCAACAGGTTTCGGGCGAAGAAATGATGAAATCGAAAGATATCAACTTCATGAGCAGCCTAAGTGGAAAAACTGCCGGGATCGAAATTAAAAAGAGTGTTTCGGGAGCTGGGGGTTCAACCCGCACGGTTTTAAGAGGCTCAAAATCTTGGAGCCAGTTGAGCGAGCCTTTGTATGTAATTGACGGGGTACCTATGGTTAACCGAAAAGGTGAACAGGGAGGAATGTGGGGAGGAACCGATGAAGGTGACGGCCTTTCGCAAATTAACCCCGACGATATTGAAAGCATCAGTGTGCTGAAAGGATCGAATGCTGCTATTCTCTACGGAAGTCAGGGTGCAAATGGTGTGGTTATCATCAATACCAAAAAAGGGAAACAAGGCAAAGCAACTGTTACACTCAGCTCCAGTACCTTGTTCGAAAGCGTTATTTCAGCTCCAGATCTTCAGTTCCGTTATGGTAGCGAGGGTGGTGCAAAAGAAAGCTGGTCGTACACCAAAGGCAATTATGCAAGCGATTACGTGGATAACTTCTTCCAGACAGGCACAAACCTGGTTAATACAGTATCAGTAAGTGGTGGAACCGACAAAACGACAGCTTATTTTTCCTATGGGAATACAACTGCCAGAGGTGTTGTTCCAAACAATAAATACTCGAAAAACAATGTTACTTTCCAACAATCCACCAAATTGCTGAAAGATAAGCTAAATTTGAGTTCCAACGTAATGTTGACAACCGAAGAAGCCAACAATAGAAATACCGCTGGTTATTATCTCAACCCGCTCACAGGTCTTTATTTCTTTCCGAGAGACAAAGACTTCAGCACTTATAAAGATAATTACCAGGTTTTTAACGATGCCAGGAATATGTACCTCCAAAACTGGTTTGTGGGCGATCATTTCCAGTCGAATCCTTACTGGCTGATTAACAAACAACCCAGAACCGACCTTACCAAGCGTGTAATTGCAAGCGTTTCGGCCGATTACCAGATTACTTCAAAACTGAAATTCCAGACCCGCGCGAGCTACGACTATGCCGTAAAATCGTACGAGCAAAAGTATTATGCCGGCGGAAACTCTGTTAACATTTCAGAAAATGGCCGTTGGTTCAATAAAAAATACGACGACAAAATGATGTATGCCGATGGAATGTTCTCTTATCAGAACAACTTTGGCAATTTCAGTATCAATGGTGTTTTAGGAGCCAGTTACCAGGAAACAGTGGTAGGAAATGGTGTTGAAGTTGATAATGGTACAAATGCATTGTTTTACGCTAACGAATTCAATTTCCAGAACTTGCCTACGAATGTTCAGGTTAAATCTATTTACGGTGGCAAAGTGATTAAAGAAGGTGTTTTCGGAAATGCACAGATTGGTTTCAAAGAAATGTTATTCGTGGACTTATCGGGTAGAAACGACTGGTCGTCAACACTTTTTGGAACTCCTAATGAGTCTTATTTTTATCCGTCGGTTGGTTTAACAGGTATAATAAGCGAGATGGTGAAACTGCCTACTGTTATAAGTTTTGCCAAAGTTCGTGCTTCTTATGCAACTGTTGCCAACGAAGTTCCTTTTAATAAAATTTATCCTCGTCACACAATTAACAGTAGTGGTGGAATCGATCGTAACAGTATCGCTCCTTTTACCGATGCTAAACCCGAAATGCTCACAACATTTGAAATTGGTACCGACTGGAGATTTTTTGACGGACGGCTTGGACTCGACTTTACCTACTACAACATCAAAAGTACCGATCAGTTCCTCTCCAGTAAAGATGTAACTGCCAGTCAGCAATTAGCTGGTCAAAGCACCTTCTACTATAATGCAGGGGAAATTGTAAACAAAGGTATTGAACTTGTCTTAAATACTGAGCCAGTGCGAAATAAAACCTTCGGATGGAAATCAGCTTTAAACTTCTCACGAAATGTGAACGAAATTGTAGAACTTGTACCCGGTCATCCTGAAACCTATATTGATATGGGCTCTTCCGAAGGTTATTATTCCCGCCTTTATCAGGGAGGATCTTTTGGAGACATGTATGGATACAAATTTCAACGGAACGAGGCCGGTCAGATCCTACTTGATCCTACAACCGGAGCCCCGCTCAAGACTAAAGAAGTTGAGTATCTTGGCAACCTCGAACCTAAATTTAGTTTAGGCTGGAGCAATGGTTTTTCTTATAAGCAATTCACACTCGACTTTTTGGTAAATGCTAAAATTGGAGGAAAATGCTTTAGTCAGACTGAAGCCATGCTCGATGGATATGGCGTAAGCGAAAGAACCGCTGCTGCAAGAGATAACGGAGGGTTGGCGATAAATGCCATGAAAGGCACCACCGCTGTTACCACAATCGATCCTAAATTGTACTATACAACTGTTGGCGACCGGAATGGTATTTCGGAAGAATATGTTTACGACAGAACCAATATTCGTTTAACCCAGCTTTCATTATCCTATAACCTAGATGTTACCAGATTGAATTTGCCGGTTAAAGCTGCCTCAATCTCATTGGTTGGAAATAACTTATTCTTCTTCTATAAAAAAGCGCCTTATGACCCTGAGTTAACAATGAATACAGGTATACAGTCGCAATCGCTGGACAACTTCAATCTTCCTTCTACAAGAACCTATGGTTTTAACCTTAAAGTTACATTCTAACATTCTGACAATTATGAAAAAACTTTTATATATAATAACAACTGTGTTCATGCTGGGTGCATGTACCAGTGAATTTGAAGATGCAAACATTAATCCATACGAAATTTCGGAAGAATCGCTTACTCAGGATTTTAATCATATCGGTTCGTTCTTCCCGAGCATGCTGAGCAATATCTTTGGTCATCAGATTGAAGAGAATCTTATTGCTGAATCGTTCTGCGATTATATGGCCACTCCGACTCCTTTTGCCGGCGGCGTAAATAACACAACTTATTACATTCGCTGGAATACTTACTGGGATCGCATTTATAACAACATTATGTCGCCTGCAACCCAGGTTATCTATAAAGCAAATCAGGGTGGATATGATATGTTTGCCAGGTGGGCCAAACTTATTCAGATTCTGGGGATGTCGCGCCTCACCACCTATCATGGCCCGGTTATTTATTCGAATTACGGTTCGAGTTCCTCTGTTGTGAAATACGACAGCGAAGCTACCCTCTACAATTCATTTTTTGCCCAGTTGGATACCATTCAGACAGTTTTCGCCTCCAACAAGACATATACCGGTATGGCCAAGTTCGACGCCAGCTATAAAGGAGATGTAACCAAATGGATGAAGTTAGTAAATTCAATGCGTTTACGCCTGGCTATCCGTATTTCGAAAGCAGCTCCGGCAGTGGCAAAAGCCCAGGGTGAAAAAGCAATCAGCGATCCTGCAGGACTAATTTTATCTAACGATGACAATTTCAATATTTCACTTTATGGAAGCAAATTATACCTGGCGGTTATCTGCTTCGAGTGGGACGACACCAGAATGTCGGCCGGCATGGAATCATTTCTGGTGGGTTTGAAAGATCCGCGTATTGGCAAGTATTTCCAACCAGCAACCGACAATTCAGTTTACTCTGACCATCCTGCCATTCCTTATAAGGGAATTCGCAATGGAGCTAAACTGGTTGCAAAAGATGATCATACATCTTTCTCGAAAATTAACGAAAGCTTCAGATCTATAACCAAACGCAGCTATATTTCGGCTGCAGAGGTTTATTTTGACCTCGCCGAGGCAGCATTGAGAGGCTGGACCGGAGCGGGCGATGCCAAATCGAACTACGAAAACGGCGTGAAATTATCATTCGCTGAATGGGGTGCTGGTGGCGTAGATGCATATCTTGCCGATGCAACAAGCACTCCGATTGATTATGTAGATCCAAAATACGATGGCGTAATAAACAGTTTCAAATCCCGATCGACCGTTACAATTAAATGGAACGATGCCGATAGCCAGGAACAGAAACTGGAAAAAATTATTACCCAGAAATGGATTGCAGGATTCTTAAATCCGAACGAACCATGGGCTGACTTCCGCAGAACCGGTTATCCCAAGATTCCAACAGTTTATAAAAACGACAGTAGCTCCGACTGGGGAATTATTCCTGCCGGTGAATGGATCAAACGTATGCCATTTGTTGAAAAGGAAAGAACAGGAAATCCCGATGGTATTGCAGATGCCAAAACCAAACTCGGAGGAGCTGATTTAATCTCCACACGTTTATGGTTTGATACCGGCGGTGCCAACTTCTAAGATATTTGTTGTTTGATTATTAAAGCTGAGCTGTCTTCCATGGAGGACAGCTTACTTTTTATTACAGATATTCGTTTTAAAGCATACATGATTTTAAACATCATCTTTTGATTTATTCATTCATTGAACTAACTTAGCCCTTTCGAAAATTGTAGAGGATTTTTCTTAAATACTTATATTAAAACACACCCATGTTTTTCAAAATAAGAATTTTATCGTTTTTTCTATTTGCCGGTTTAATTAACCTGCAGGCCCAAACATCTTACGAACTCAACTCGCAATGGAAATGCAACAACATTTCCAAAGTAAAACTCAAAGGAGAAGCCTTGTCCGACCCTTCAGCAAAACTGCAGGGCTGGCAACCTGCCACTGTTCCGGGAACGGTTTTAACAACCATGCTCAACAACAAACAGGTTCCCGATCCTTTTTTCGGGATGAATAACAATAAAATCCCCGACATTTATTACACCGGTCGCGATTACTATACTTACTGGTTTGTAAACGCTTTTAAAGAGAAGGCTGTTGCTGGTGAGCAGGTGTGGCTCAACTTCCGGGGAGTGAACTACAGTTGCGAAGTTTTTCTGAACGGTAAAAAGCTCAACAGCAAAACTCATTATGGTATGTTTTTGCGTCAGAGCTATAACATTACCTCTTTTTTAGCGAAAAATGGCAATAACCGTTTGGCAGTTATTGTCTATCCTCCCGATCCGGCAGGTAATCCCAATGGCGGTCAGGGTGGCGATGGGACCATTGCCCGCAGTGTGTCGCACCAGTATGTTGCAGGCTGGGACTGGATACAGCCTATGCGCGACCGCAATACCGGCATCTGGGATAAAGTTACCATTGAAAAAACAGGCGCTGTCAACATCCGCAATCCGCATGTGATTACCCTCGTTCCGGGAAAGCGCTTTCCTGAAGCCAAACAGGAGCCTGTAACCATCAAAACATCGGCCGAACTTGAAAACCCAACCAGCTCCGCTGTTCAGGGTACACTTCAGTTCAAAATCGGTGGTATTACAAACAAAAAGGAGGTCACTGTTCCTGCAAATTCAGCTGTCGAGGTAAAGTTATCCGATTTTTCACTGGAAAATCCCCGCTTGTGGTGGCCGGCTGGTTATGGCGAACAATATCTTTACCCTGCAGCGTTTGAGTTTATTCCGGCTTCAGGCCAGGCATCCGACCGCGAAACGCTGAATGTAGGCGTTCGTGAAATTCAAAACCGCTGGAACAGTCATACCCAAAGCATGCAGGTGCATGTAAACGGACAGAAAATATTTATTAAGGGCGGAAACTGGATTATTTCCGATGCCATGCTGCGTTTCACCGAACAACGTTACGATGCCGAGATCCGTTTTCACCGCGATATGAACCTGAACCTGATCCGGATCTGGGGTGGTGCTTTAACCGAACGCCCTGAGTTCTACAATGCCTGCGATAAATATGGGTTGCTTGTATTTCAGGATTTCTGGACATCGGGCGATTGCAACGGCCGGTGGATGGACCCGATGAAAAAGGACGACCAGTGGACTCGTCGCAAATACCCTGACGATCACAGTTTATTCCTGAATTCGGTAACCGATCAGGTGAAAATGATACGAAATCATGCCTCACTGGCCTTTTATTGCGGAGGCAACGAAATTGTCCCTCCCGAAGATATTTACATTGCTATGCGCGACTCCATCCTTCCAAAGCTGGATGGTACCCGCTATTTCTTCTCGTATTCCAACAGTGACAGCATGTCGTACAATTCCCTTGGCGGCAATGGCGACGGTCCTTATACCATTCAACCGGTGAGCTTATTCTGGGAACACCGCACTTTCCCATTTA
Source organism: Bacteroidota bacterium (assembly GCA_021779665.1). Lineage (GTDB taxonomy): Bacteria > Bacteroidota > Bacteroidia > Bacteroidales > JAAUTT01 > JAAUTT01. Next base: position 9,017 of record JAJYAG010000089.1, read on the forward strand.
ACTCCGAAGTTGGCAATGTAGGTACCGGCGATTACGAGTCGCTCGAGCGCTTTATTCCGCAGGAAAACATGATTGTTCCCGATTATACAGAAAAGAAAATTGACTCAGTTTGGCATTATCACAAGGACATTGGTTACGGCGAGCATATCAACGCTTATGGCAAGCCAAAGGATGTTCGCGATTTTGGCAATAAAGCCCAGCTTGTGAACTACGAACAGTACCGTGCGCTTATTGAGGGTTTTAGTGCGCATGCCTGGGACTGGTATACCGGCACCATCATCTGGAAGACTCAAAATCCGTGGACTGCCTTGCGCGGACAGATGTACGACTATTACCTCGATCCCAATGCCTGTTTGTATGGCCTGAGAAACGGAAGCGAAATACTGCATGGCATGTGCAATCCTGTAGATGGAATGATCATGACCGTGAACAATGCTTTCCGTTATTACCACGATGTGATGCTGCAGGTAAAAACAATCGATCTTGCCGGAAAAGAAACGCTGGTAAGCCAGGTATTCTGCGATATCAGTCCCACAACGGTTCAGAAATATTTTTCAGTTAAAAATGCGATGGATGCACTGAAGCAAAAGTCGGGAGGTTTTCTGCTTGTCCGCTTGTTGAACTCTAAACAGGAAATTCTGAGCGACAATCTCTATTGGCTGTCGGATGAAGCAGGCAAATACACAGGCTTGCAAAGCATGTCGCAGGCCGATATAAAAACTTCGGTAAAAAAGATTGCCGACGGAAAACTTGAAGTTACCCTTTCGAACCCGGATAACGGGCCGGTGGCTTTCTTCAGCCGGATATCGCTTGTGGATAACAAAACCGGCAAGCGCATTCTTCCTGTTTTTTACAGCGATAATTATGTCTCGGTTCTTCCCCGGGAACAAAAAACCGTTATGCTTGACTATCCTGCATCGGTCAATACAGGTGGCGTAAGTGTGACCGTTTCTGGTTGGAATGTGAAAGAACAAAAATTAAGTATCCGTTAACCATGATTAGAAAAGTATTACTGGTCTTTTTGGTTGTTTCTGCTGGAATTCTGGCTCAGGTTAGCGCCCAGGAATCGAAAAACAGCAAACCGCTTTATCTCAATGCTTCGTCGCCTGTGGATGCCCGGGTTGCAGATCTTGTTTCGCGCATGACTTTAGAGGAAAAAGTAGGTCAGATTTGTGCGCTGCTTGGATGGGAGATGTACCGGAAAGATGGCAACAAAGTTACTTACAGCGATAAGTTTGCAAATGCGGTGAAGGAGCGCAACATTGGTATGTTTTGGGCTACCTTGCGGGCCGATCCGTGGACACAGAAAACCCTTTTAACCGGCTTGAACCCTGCTCAGGCAGCAGAAGCGACCAACGCCCTTCAGAAATATGCCATAGAAAACAGTCGTCTCAAAATACCGATGCTATTTGCCGAAGAATGTATGCATGGCCACATGGCTATTGGAACTACGGTATTTCCAACTGCTATCGGTCAGGGTAGTACCTGGGATCCGGAACTTATCCAAAAAATGGCCACAGCAATTGCTCTTGAAACACGCGCTCAGGGAGCACATATTGGCTACGGCCCAATTCTCGATATTGCCCGTGAGCCTCGTTGGTCTCGCGTGGAGGAAACTTTTGGCGAAGATCCTTACCTGATTGCCGAGATGGGGAAAGCGGTTGTGAAAGGTTTTCAGGGAAACAGTCTTAAAAGTCAGGAAAATGTTGCTGCCACACTGAAACACTTTGCAGCTTATGGCATGTCGGATGGCGGACAAAACGGCGGACCCGTCTCAGTAGGCAATCGCGAACTGTTTCAGTATTTTCTGCCTCCTTTTAAAGCGGCGGTGAATGCAGGCGTTTATTCGGTGATGACTTCCTACAACTCGCTCGATGGCATTCCGTGTACTTCCAATTCAATGTTATTGACTGATATTCTCAGAAAACAATGGAACTTTAAAGGCTTTACTGTTTCCGATCTCGGCAGCATCGAAGGAATTTATTACACCCACAAGGTTGCAGAAAAGCCTTCGGAAGCTGCGGCTATGGCGATGAATGCAGGTTTGGATGCCGACCTTGGCGGAAACGGATACGGCAAAGCGCTCATAGAGGCTGTGAAGAACGGTAAAGTTTCGGCTGCAACTTTGAATCAGGCGGTTAGTCGTGTTTTAAAGCTGAAGTTTGAAATGGGATTGTTCGAAAATCCTTATGTCGATCCGGCCCGTGCTGCAAAGGTCGTGCGTAGTTCCGAACATATCAGCCTGTCGCGTCAGGTTGCCCGCGAATCCATAATTCTTCTGAAAAACTCCGACAATCTCCTTCCGCTCAATAAAAACATCAAAAGCGTTGCGGTAATTGGTCCCAACGCCAACAATATTTACAATCAGCTTGGCGATTACACAGCGCCCCAGGACGAAAACAACATTGTAACCGTACTCGAAGGGATCAAAAGCAAAGTATCGTCCGGCACCAAAGTTACTTACGTGAAGGGATGCGCCATCCGCGATACTGTCAACTCCAATATTCCCGAAGCCGTTGAAGCTGCCAGAAATTCGGATGTGGTTGTGCTGGTGCTGGGCGGCTCCAGTGCCCGCGATTTCAAAACCGAATACCAGAGTACCGGTGCTGCAAGCGTTTCGAATGAGTCGGTGAGCGATATGGAAAGTGGTGAAGGTTACGATCGGCTCTCGCTCGACCTGATGGGAAAACAGCTTCAGCTGGCAAATGAAATAGTTAAAACCGGCAAGCCGGTAGTTGTGGTTCTGATAAAAGGTCGTCCTTTAAATCTCAACTGGCTTAGCGAAAACATTCCAGCCCTTGTCGATGCCTGGTACCCGGGTCAGGAAGGTGGTAACGCCATTGCCGATGTGCTTTTTGGCGATTATAATCCTGCAGGCAGGTTAACAGTTTCTGTTCCGCGGTCGGTTGGACAACTTCCTGTCTATTATAACTACAAACTTCCGCAAAAGCATAACTATGTTGAAGCCGCTGCCACTCCGCTCTATCCTTTCGGATATGGTTTGAGCTATACTTCTTTTGAATACAGCGACATTCAAACTGCGACAGATGAAAGTAACGGAGGTTTTAAGGTGAAAGTTTCCTTCACAGTTAAGAATACCGGAAAAGTTTCAGGAGATGAGGTGGTGCAGTTATATATCCGCGACAAAGTAAGCTCGGTGGTTTTACCTGGAAAGCAGTTAAAAAGCTTTTCCAGAATTCCCCTGCAGCCGGGAGAATCCAAACTGGTTAACTTCACCTTAACACCTGAGGACCTGATGTTATACAATCCTGCCGGGGAATGGGCTGCCGAAGCCGGAGAGTTTGAAGCAATGGTTGGTGCTTCATCGGAAGATATCCGTTTGAAAAGTACCTTCAGGCTGACAAAAGATGCGAAAATATCAGTTAAATAATTTCGTTGTTGTTGTAGATTTACAAACATAAAATTGAATAACCTAAATACGAATGAAGAAAGCACTTTTAATACCCGTTGTCGCGCTGCTGTGGATTGCCTGCAGTTCGACCAAAGTTGTTAATCAGCCGACAGATTACGCCCGGTACGTCGATCCGTTTATTGGTACCGGTTATCATGGCCATGTTTTTCTGGGCGCGCATGTTCCTTTTGGTGCCGTACAGGTTGGTCCGGTAAATTATGTAAAAGGCTGGGACTGGTGTTCGGGTTATCATTATTCCGACAGCATTGTTACGGGTTTTTCCCAGCTCCATTTAAGCGGAACAGGCATTGGCGATCTCGGCGATGTGCTGGTTACCCCATATACCGGCGAGTTAAAAACGACACCGGGAACCGAGAAAGATCCGCTTTCGGGTTATGCTTCACTTTACAGTCATAACGACGAAACCGCGCAGGCTGGTTATTATGCGGTTACCATGAAACGCTACGGCATCCTCGCCGAACTTACGGCTTCGGAACGGGTTGCCATGCATCAGTATACTTTCCCGGAAGCCGAGCAGGCGCGCATCGCCATTAACCTGGTGATGGGCATTGGCTGGGACAAGCCTGTTAAGACTTTCCTTAAAAAAGTTGACGAGGAAACTTATGTCGGCTATCGTTTTTCATCGGGCTGGGCTGTCGATCAGCGATTATTCTTTGCAATCAAAGTTTCAAAACCCATCAGCAAACTTGAGCTGTTTGACAAAGGTCAGCCGGTTAACGGCGACTCGGCCAAAGGTTCCGCGGTGGTGGGTGTTTTATCTTTTCAAACCAAAAAAGGTGAAAAGGTGCTGTTGAAAGTCGGAGTTTCTCCCGTAAGCGAAGCAAACGCGCTTAAAAATATCGAAGCCGAAATTCACGACTGGGATTTTAAGAAGGTCACCCAAAATGCACGCGAAGCCTGGAACAGAGAATTAGGCAGAATTGAGGTAAATGGTAAAAATGAAAGCGATCTTCGCACTTTTTATACGGCAATGTATCACGCTTTTACGCATCCGGTGCTGTTTAACGACCATAACGGCGATTACATGGGTGCCGACAAGAAAATTTACTCAGGCCAGGGTTTCAATAACTACTCTGTTTTCTCGCTTTGGGATACGTATCGTGCGGCTCACCCGCTCTATACCATTGCCCAGCCACATCGCGTTCCCGATATGATCAACACCATGCTCAACATTTACAAGCAGCAGGGTAAACTTCCGATATGGCATCTTATGGGCAATGAAACCGATTGTATGGTTGGCTACAGCGCCATTCCGGTTATTGCCGATGCTTACTTCAAAGGCTTTAAAGGTTTCGATCCCGAACTTGCCCTCGAAGCCATGAAGGCATCGTCCACCCGCGACGACCTGGGTATGAAATTCATAAAAGAAAAAGGCTACATTCCGGCCGACAAAGAAAAAGAGTCAGTTTCGAAAGCCATGGAATATGCCATTTCCGACTGGTGCATAGCGCAGATGGCCAAAGCGCTGGGCAAAAATGCCGATTACGAATACTACTCCAAACGTGCCAAGGCATACGAACAGTATTTCGATCCTAAAACTCAGTTTGTTCGTGCTAAGCTTGACAATGGCAAATTCCGCGAACCTTTCAATCCTTTCCATTCCATCCACGAGTGGGGCGATTACACCGAAGGAAATGCATGGCAGTATACCTGGCTGGTTCCGCAGGATGTGGAAGGGTTAATCAAACTTTTTGGTGGTGACGAGCCCTTTACCAAAAAACTCGACAGCCTATTTGTGGTTTCGGGCGATATGGGCGAAAAAGCTTCTTCGGATATCTCGGGCCTCATTGGTCAGTATGCGCATGGGAACGAGCCCAGTCACCACATCACTTACCTGTATGCCTATGCCGGTCAGCAATGGAAAACTGCCGAAAAGAACCGTTTCATCCAGCGCACGTTGTATACCGACAAGCCCGATGGCCTCTGCGGTAACGAGGATTGCGGCCAGATGTCGGCCTGGTATATTATGTCGTCCATGGGTTTTTACCCGGCAAATCCGGCAAGCGGAGCCTACGTTTTCGGAAGTCCGCTGTTCGATGAAGTTTCAGTTAATCTGCCCGATGGGAAGAAATTCACCCTGAAGGCAAATAACAACAGCGAAAAGAATATTTATATCCAGTCGGTGAAGTTGAATGGCCAGAATTATAGCCGTTCTTACATAACTTACAAGGATATTATGAAAGGTGGGAACCTGGAGTTTGAAATGGGACCTCAGCCTAACAAGAGCTTTGGTGCTGCTCCTGCCGACCGGCCTACTTCGAGGATATACAATTAGTGTTCCGTTAAACATGCTTCGACTCCGCTCAGCATGACAAAAGCATTGTCAGTCTGAGCGATTTCGAAGACAATTCACAATTAAACACGAAACTCTCAATGGTAAAATCGGGATTCATACTTTTTCTTGTATTTACTTTAGTGAATACTTTTGGCCAGACCGGCAATTCATTGTGCGAAATGAAACTGGTTCAAAGTGAGTTGGTTTTTGACAATCCGCCATTCAAATCGTGTCATGCGTCTACAATTGCCGAAACCAGCCATGGAAGTTTCCTGATATCGTGCTTTGGCGGCACAAGCGAAAGTGCTCCTGATGTTGGTATTTGGCTATCATCGTCAAAAGATAAATCGTGGACACCACCTGTTGAAGTTGTCAGCAGTAAGTGGGGCTCCGAAAGGTTTGCCTGCTGGAACCCGGTTCTGTTCAGATCGGTTGATGGCACCGTGCGCCTCTTCTACAAACAGGGAAAGTCACCGCGCGAATGGTGGGGAATGCTTATAAATTCAACCGACGACGGCAAAACATGGTCGTCTCCTGTTAAACTTCCCGATGGCTTTCTGGGTCCCATCAAAAACAAGCCCGTTCAATTGTCGAACGGGGAAATTCTCTGCCCTTCCAGTACCGAAGGTAGGGACAAGGTCTGGAGTGTTCATGCGGAAATTGCTGATGCTTCTTTTAGTCAGTGGCGAAAATCGGTACCGGAAAGTTCAGAAGGTTTTGGGGTAATTCAGCCTACGGTACTTTTTCACAAAGATGGAAAATTGCAGATGTTGTGCCGTAGCCGCGAGAATAAGGTTGTTCAGTCGTGGTCGGCCGATAATGGTAATCACTGGAGCAAACTCGAGGCCATCAACCTTCCAAATCCCAACTCGGGCATTGATGCAGTAACTTTATCGAACGGACTTCATGTACTGGTTTACAACCCGCTGACACGCGGAAAAGAATGGTCGAACGGACGGAACGTCCTTAAAGTGGCTGTTTCGGATGACGGACTTAACTGGCACGATGTTTATACACTCGAGGACCAGGAAGAAGGTGAATTCAGTTATCCCGCCATTATTGAGTCGTCGGATTTGCTGGTTCATATAACCTATACTTTTAACCGCATCAACATTAAGCATGTGGTTTTAAAGCCTGAAATACAAAATCAAATAACCTTAAAACAAAACTGATGAAGACTAATAAACTGTTTCTGTTAGCCGGCTTATTAATTGGGGCACTGAATGTTTCTTTCTGTCAGAAAAAAGTAGCTCCTCCGGCACCGGTACTTCCGGTACCCTCGGCAGCCCAGCTTGCCTGGCACGATATGGAAATGAATGCCTTTATTCACTTCACCACCAATACATTTACAGGTTTGGAATGGGGAATGGGCAGCGAAAGTCCATCGGTTTTCAATCCCACACAGGTGGATGTCAATCAGTGGGTTTCCGCGCTGAAAGCAACCGGCATGAAAGGCATCATTCTTACCTGCAAGCACCACGACGGCTTTTGTCTGTGGCCAAGCAAATATACTGATCACACAATAAAAAACAGTCCATATAAAAACGGCAATGGCGATATCGTTAAAGAGCTGTCGGACGAATGTAAAAAGCAAAACGTAAAATTTGGGGTTTATCTCTCGCCATGGGACAGGAACCGCGCCGATTACGGTACGCCTTCTTATATTGAATATTACCGCAATCAGTTGAAAGAACTTTTCAATGCTTACGGACCTGTTTTCGAGATGTGGTTCGATGGTGCCAATGGCGGAACCGGCTATTATGGCGGTGCCAATGAAAAACGTTCCATCAATGGCCGCACTTATTACGATTGGCCAAAAACCCTCGACCTGGTAAGAAGTATGGAGCCCAATGTTATCTTTTTTAGCGATGCCGGACCTGGCGTGCGGTGGTGTGGTAACGAGGAAGGCCATGTGAATACCACAAACTGGAACATGATCACGCCTGATACTTTGTATGCCGGCAAACCGAATATTTCCAGTTTCCTGGGTACAGGTTCGGAAAACGGCTCACACTGGATCCCTGCCGAATGCGACGTATCGATCCGTCCGGGCTGGTTCTATCACGAAGCCGAGGACAGCAAAGTCCGCACGCCCGAAAATCTGTTCGAACTCTATCTTTCATCGGTTGGCAGAGGCTCATTGCTTTTGCTAAATGTTCCGCCTGACAAAAGAGGCATGTTCCACGAAAATGATGTGAAATCGCTCAAAGGTTTCAGGGAACTGCTGGATAAGGAATTTAAAACCAACCTCGCACTCAATTCTAAGGTGACAGCAACCAATACCCGCGGAAAATCAAACACCTACGGTGCTGCAAACCTGGTGGATGGCAAAAATGACACTTACTGGGCAACCGACGACAATGTAATTGAAAGCTCCATTGAGGTGGATCTGAAAAAGGAACAGCTTGTGAAGTATATCGTTATGAAGGAATACATCACGCTGGGACAAAGGGTGAAAAGTTTTTCTGTTGAAATCAAACAGGGAAATAACTGGGTGAAGGTCGCCGATGGCACCACCATTGGCCATAAACGGATTTTCAAAATCGATCCCAAAAAAACCAGTAAGATCAGGGTTACAATAAAGGACGCCAGAGCTTGCCCGGTGCTTTCGGAGGTTGAAGTTTATTAACGGCTCAGAAAAATGATATCAGGGCTACGCCCCTAAATGTAAAACGATAATCACATACTACGAAGATTGCAGGGCTACGCCCTTTAAAATTAAATTAGGCTTTTGATTAATAGGGAATGATACCGGAGGTATCATATGTTTATAGAGAAATGGATAGGGTCTTTTGGTGCGACCCCGGCCGGGGTCGAATATCCTTTCTCACGATTAGCTATAAACATATAAACCCTCCGGGTTTATTTAAGAGTATACTGTCTCATTATGAGCCTAATAAAAATATAAAAACATGAAATACATTTTTATCGCACTTCTTTTAATCTTTACAGGCATTATTCAGGCTCAAACGCCTAAAGAACTTCCTATCATCCCCAAACCCGTTAGTGTAAAATACAACACCGGCGTTTGCACTTTAACGCCTGGCATTACCATCTGGTATACCGATCCTTCCCTTAAAACAACCGCAGATTTTGTAAGCAAAATGCTTGCGGTTCCCGGGAAAGGAAAACTACGCACAGCTTTTGCTGAAAAAGCTCCTTCCGGAAAGGGTATTATTCTTGCCCTGGACGGCTCAATTCCACAGGAAGAAGGCTACAGGCTGGTTTCAGCAAATAACATTGTGATTTCCGGGAAAACCGCAAAAGGCGTGTTCTATGGCGTACAGACTCTTTACCAGTTAATATCAGCAAATAAAACAACTGCCGCCGTAGCAATTCCCCGTGTTGTCATCGACGATTATCCGCGTTTTCCCTGGAGAGGGATGCATCTGGACGTAAGCCGCCATTTTTTCGATAAGGAATTCATTAAGAAATACATCGATCTGCTGGCGCTGCATAAAATGAATACCTTTCACTGGCATCTGGTGGATGATCAGGGCTGGCGTATCGAAATTAAAAAGTATCCAAGGTTAACCGAGGTCGGTGCCTGGAGGGTCGATCACGAGGATTTGCCATGGAACAACCGCCCTGCGCAAAAACCGGGTGAAAAAGCTACTTATGGTGGTTTTTATACCCAGGACGATATCAAGGAAATTGTTGCCTATGCGGCCGATCGGTTTATTACCATTGTTCCCGAAATTGAAATGCCGGCGCATGCAACCTGCGCCGTAGCTGCGTATCCGTATTTGTCGTGTAAGCAACAGCCACTTACAGTTCCTTCCGGTGGTTTCTGGCCTATTACCGATATTTATTGTGCCGGCAACGACAGCGTTTTTCTGTTTTTGCAGGATGTGCTTACTGAAGTGATGGCTCTGTTTCCCGGAAAATACATCCATGTTGGAGGCGATGAGGCTACCAAAACTAACTGGGAGACTTGTCCCAAATGCCAGGCAAGGATGAAGGCCGAAAACCTGAAGGATGTCGGTGAGCTGCAAAATTATTTTATAAGCAGGATCGATAAGTTTCTTACATCCAAAGGCCGTACGCTTATTGGATGGGACGAAATTCTGGAAGGCGGCCTTGCCGAAAATGCCACGGTGATGTCGTGGCGTGGTATCAGCGGCGGCATTCATGCAGCACGTATGCGGCACGATGTGGTGATGACTCCGGCTTCGCATTGCTATTTCGATTATTATCAGAGTAAGGACAAAGAAATTGAACCTCCTGCTTTTGGCGGACTGATCGATTTTAAAACGGTTTATTCTTATGAGCCGGTTCCTGCAGAATTAACCCCCGAAGAAGCGCATCACATCTTGGGCGCGCAGGGCAATATGTGGTCGGAATTTCTTACAACCAAAAGTCACACCGAATACATGGCTCTTCCCAGGTTGACAGCACTATCGGAAGTTGTGTGGACTCCGGCTAATCTTAAAAATGAAGCTTCTTTCCTGAGTCGTTTGAACAACCTTTACAACATTTACTCGTCACTTGGATATAATTACCACATTCCGGCACCCGGCGGGTTAATCGATACCATGATTTTTATTAACACCGCCAGCATCGACCTTAAAAATCCTTTTCCGTTTGGAAAGATTTTATACACACTCGACGGTTCTGCGCCCAACCTTAAAAGCAAAGTGTATACAACGCCTCAGAAGATTGCCTCGCAAACTACAGTTAAAGCAATGCTGGCTTTGGATAACGGGAAAACAAGTTGGGTGAAGCAAGGTGTTTTTGTGCTCAAAACTCCCGATGCTCCTGCAGAAGTCAGCGCTCCGGTAAATGGTCTGCATTTTAATTACTACGAAGGAGCCGTGAATTCGGTAAACCAGATCGCCTCTCTTCCTTTGGTTAAAAGCGGCAACACTACTAAAATTGCTATTCCCGAAGGATTTACAAGCGATGTGATGGCATTCACTTTCGACGGATGGATCAAAGTTCCCGAAACGGGTGTTTACACCTTTAAGCTGATTTCGGATGATGGCAGTCAGCTTTTGATCAACAGTAAAATTGTAATCAATCACGACGGGCCTCACGGACCGGAACCCCGCGAAGGTCAGGTGGCGCTGCAAAAAGGATTACACAAACTGCAGGTGAAGTACTTCGAAGCCGGTGGCGGCGAAACCGTTCAGCTTTATATCCGCGGCGAAAATATGCCGGAAAAGGAAGTGTCGCCCGAAATGCTTTTTATCGAAAAATAATCTCATAAATATATTTTTATGCGTGACTTAAAAACTATTTTTTGTGCAATATTCCTTTTAGGAAGCTTGTCTGTCTTTGCTCAGGAAGAGCTGGACCGCTATGTTCCCGACCCCGATCCTGCAATTCAGAAACGTATTGGCGAGTGGCAGGACATCAAATTCGGACTGCTGATGCACTGGGGAACATACAGTCAGTGGGGAATTGTTGAGTCGTGGTCCATTTGTCCCGAAGATGAGGGCTGGTGCGTTCCCGACACGGTGAAGGATTACTTTGCCTACAAAAAGCAATACGAAAATCTGCAGAAGACTTTCAATCCTGTGAAGTTCGATCCGCAACGCTGGGCAAAAGCCGCCAGGGATGCAGGTATGAAATATGTTGTTTTCACGACCAAGCACCACGATGGCTTTTGTATGTTCGACTCGAAGTATACCGACTACAAAATTACAAGTCCCAACACGCCTTTTCACACCAATCCGAAAGCCGATGTTACCAAAGAAATTTTCAATGCTTTCCGTAGCGAGGGGCTCTGGATTGGCGCTTATTTCTCGAAACCCGACTGGCACAACGAAAATTACTGGTGGCCTCAGTTTCCGCCATTCGATCGTAATGTGAATTACGATATCGAAAGCTATCCCGAGAAGTGGAATAAGTTTGTGGATTATACCCACAACCAGGTGATGGAGCTTTGCACCAATTATGGAAAAGTGGACATTCTTTGGTTCGATGGCGGCTGGGTTCAGAAAACCGGAAACAGCGATGCCCAACCAGTAATTCCCGGATATAAGCTTGAAAAAGATCCTTCGTTTGTTCCGAAAGCCGGTCAAAGGCCTTACATTCCAGGATACCGTGTTGCCAAACGCCAGAACCAGGATATCCGTATGGATGAGCTGGTAACGAAAGTGCGCAAAGTTCAGCCTCAGGTAATTGTGGTCGATCGTGCCGTTGCCGGGAAAAATCAGAATTATCTCACCCCCGAAAATCAGGTGCCACATCACATGTTGCCCTACCCCTGGGAGTCGTGCATCATTATGGGCGGAGGCTGGTCTTATTCTTTCAATCCTGAATTCAAGTCGTCGCGCGACTTGATACACCTGCTCACCGATATCGTTTCCAAGGGCGGAAATCTGCTTCTGAATATTGGTCCGGGACCCGATGGTACCTGGTACGACGAAGCTTACGTACGCCTGAAAGATATGGGCGACTGGCTCAAAATAAATGGCCAAGCCATCTATGGAACCCGCACGGTTGCACCCTACTTTCAGGAAGACCTGCGTTTTACAAAGCAGAAAGACGGTTCGGTTTATATAACCAAGCTCCTCAAGGAAAACGAAACTCCGGCCGACATCAGCTTTAAAGGATTTGCACCTTCCAAAAAAGCAAAGCTCTCCATCCTTGGTGTCCCATCTTCAAACCTCAAATGGAAAAAACAAGGGGATGTGGTGACGATTGCTGTTCCGGCAGCTCTTCGTTCAAAAATCCCTTCCAAATATGCCTTCTGCATTAAAATTACCGAAATAGAACAATAGGCTATGGCTAAATTATTTAAAAGAAATTCTTTAAGACATTTCTCAGCAGTCGGACTGATGCTGTTGGGTTTATTTATCATTTCTTCGTGCTCCAAGCAGAAACTTATTACCAATCAGGAGCGGTTAAGCGACATCAACCGAATGCTGGATGTGCAGAAGGAGCTTACCAAAAACAGCAAAACGGATATCTGGGGAGTTTTCAACGGAAATCTTACTGCGGATGAAAATCAGGCCATGCAGTTTTTGTATGCTTACATGCCGCTGAGCGATCTGGCCGATTATTCCTCATCGTTCTTCCTGGCCAATGTTCAGAAAAGTCTTGAAGCGAAAAAAGAGGCAACATGGGGCAAATCCATTCCTGAAGAAGTTTTTCTTCATTTTGTGCTGCCACTCAGGGTGAATAACGAAAACCTCGACTCCTTCCGTCTGGTAATGTATTCGGAAATTATGGACCGGGTAAAAGGAATGAACATGCAGCAGGCAGCGCTCGAAATCAACCACTGGTGCCACGAAAAGGTGAACTATCGCGGAACCGACGGTCGTACCAGCGCGCCCTTGAGCACCATCAAAAAAACTTTCGGCCGTTGTGGCGAAGAGTCAACTTTTACAGTCTCGGCCATGCGTGCTGCCGGCATTCCTGCACGACAGGTCTATACTCCACGGTGGGCACATTCGGACGACAACCATGCCTGGGTAGAAGTGTGGATCGACGGCAAATGGAATTACCTGGGTGCCTGCGAACCGGAACCAGTGCTAAACAAAGGCTGGTTCGACGAACCATCGCGCCGTACCATGTTGGTGCATACCCGAGCCTATGGCCGGTATTTCGGACCGGAAGATGTAGTGATTGCCAACGATCGCTTTTCGGAGCTCAACCTCACTTCGAACTACGCTACCGTTAAAGATATTTTTGTTAAGGTTGAAAATGCTGATGGCTCCGTTGTCGACAGCGCTAAAGTTGAATTCAAACTTTATAATTATGCTGAATATTACCCCATAGCCACCGGCTACACCAACAAGCAAGGTCTTGCCCGACTGAAAACCGGCATGGGCGATCTGCTGATCTGGGCCTCGAAAGATGGTAAGTATGCGTACCAGAAATATTCTGTTCCTGAAGCCGACACACTTACCCTCACTCTGGAACCGACTCAGAAAACCGGCTATACCGAAGTGCTCGATATGGTTCCGCCCCATGCCGTTAAGGTTTCGAATCCTGTAAGCAAAGAAGAAGCTGCTAAAAATGAGCGCCGTCTTGCCGCTGAGGATTCTATACGCAATCATTATATGGCAACCTTCAAGGACAGCGCCTGGGCGGTTTCGTTAGCATCGAAGCTTGGTCTTTCTCCCGACACAGTTCGCCCAATGATTCACAAAAGCTATGGCAACTGGGACGAGATAAGCAGATTCCTCGAAAATAACTCGGCAAAATACCGGCATTACATACTGCCTTTCCTGGGACAAATCTCCGACAAAGACTTCAGCGATACCAAAGCTGCTATTCTTACCGATCATCTTACGGTAGCCATGGATGAAGCCCGTTCATCAGGCATTCCCGAAGATATTTTTGTAAAATATGTGCTTGCTCCCCGCATGAGTATTGAGTTTCTGACACCCTGGAGAAGCTTTTTAAAGAAATCGCTGGGAGACCAACTCGCGGCTGACACACGGAAAGACATTTCGGCGCTTACAAACTGGATCCGCGAAAACATCCGCATCGATAACAATGCAAATCTGCATTCGCGCGCTCCGCTTTCGCCGGCAGGAGTTTACAACCTGGGAGTTGCCAACAGTGGCTCGCGCGATATTTTCTTTGTAGCAGCATGCCGTACCTTTGGAATTCCTGCCAGGTTAAATCCCGAAACCCAGGTGCCTGAATACTGGAAAGAAGGAAAATGGATGCTCGCAGGTTTCGATGCGGTTCCTCCTGCTCAGCCTGTAAAAGGAACGCTTCAGCTTACTCAAAAGGAAAATCCGGTTGAACCGCAGTATTATTATCATTTTACAATTGCACGGATTAAAGATGGCGTTTCCACAACCCTCGAATTTGACGAAGGTAAGAAACTGAGCGATTTTCCGGCTTCGGTTCAGCTTGATACAGGTCGTTACGTGCTGGTTACCGGCAATCGCATGGGAGATGGCTCTGTGTTGAGCTCCATGACTTTTTTCCGTATCGATGCCGCGAAACCAGCAAAAGTGGAAGTTGCCTTAAGAAAACTTCCCGGAAACCTCAAGCCATCAGGGAAACTCGACTTTGCTTCACTTCAGCTGCTTACAGGAGGCAAAGCCGAAAGTTATGCCACACTTACTGATAATAAAGATGCTGTTGTAATATTGCTCGATCCCGACAAAGAGCCTTCCAAACATATCCTGAACGACCTCGGCCCCTATGTGGATCATTTCAACAAATGGAACGGCGTGTTTGTGGTGGCATTTCCAAAGGAAAGAAGTCAGCAGGCCAGCGTACTCAAGACATATACACTGCCGGAAAATCTTGTAGCGGGAGTTGACAATAACGACGGACTGTTGGCTGCCGTGAGCAAAATCTATGGCGATGGACTGAAAGAAAAACTACCGCTGGTGATGGTATGCGATAACAGTGGAAATATTTATCTTTTCTCGGCTGGTTATAAGATCGGCGTGGGCGAGCAAATATTGAAAGTCACACCGGCACTTGCAGCTATTAAGGCAAGTTGTGCAAAGCCGGAGTAGATCGGTTGTAAGAAAATTTAATATGGGTAAGGTTTTTCTCTGAAAGGCCTTACCCCTCTCCCATCATTTCGAGCAAATTGTTCCTTTTGCGAAACGATACAGGAACCTGGGTATTGTCAGTCATAACAGCATACCCGCCATCTTTCTTCACAAACTCCTTCATATAGGCAAAATTGATGAGGTGTGAATGATGCACCCGGATAAAGGAATATTCTTCGAGCAGCGTCTCGTATTCTTTCAGGTTTTTGGTTACCACAATCTGCTCCTTGTTTATCAGGTAGAAAATGGTATAACTGCCTTCGGATTCGCAGCGGACGATATCGCTGATATTCACCATGTGGACTTTTTCGGCACTGTTAAGGGCAATTCTTTTGTTATGAGGTTTAACTTCTTTCAAATTTTCAAGCAGGAGTTTTATACTGTCCTGGTTTTCTTCCTTCTTTACTTTTTGTACCAGCTTGTTCACTGCTTTCACCAGCTCCTCCGGATCGACTGGCTTCAGGAGATAATCGAGCGCACTGAATTTAATAGCTTTGATTCCGTAGGAGTCCAGTCCCGTAGTAAAAATCACCTGAAAATCGATATTTTCAATTACATCCAGAATATCAAAACCTAAACCATCGCCAAGTTCGATATCGAGAAAGACAACGTCGGGCTTTTTTGTAAGGATGGCAGCAATGCCGGTCTTAACACTGTTAGCCTCTCCAATTATTTCAATCTGCGGACAATGCCTCCGCAAATCGTCGGCCAGGGTGAGACGTGCATTTTCAATATCGTCGATGATGAGGGCTTTGTACATCTTTACTTAACATTTAAATTTACTAACTGAGTTTCTCAACATTCAACCGGAATTGAAATCACCACCTTTGTTCCCAGAGCATTTCCGTTTTCATCCTTCAGGTCAGAAATCCGGAAACCGGCTTGTGCTCCCGTTGTTATCTGAAGCTGCTCCAGCCTTTTCTGTGTAACATTTATTGCTGTTGACCTGTGACTTGTATTGTATTTAGCCTTGATCTCCGCAGCTTTTTGTCGTCCGACACCATCGTCGGTCACTTCGCAAAGAAGCGATGAATTCTTTAAACGGAAGTAGATGTCGACATTTCCATTCCCATCTTTATGTTTGATGCCATGCAGTATTGCATTTTCAACAAACGGCTGGATCATCATGGGTGGGATTTCCAGGCTTTCGGCATCAATTTCAGGATTGATTGTAATCCGGTATTCAAATTTGTTGTTTTTGCATAACCGCTCGAATTCGAGATAGTTGTCGAGCATCTCGATTTCGTTCTGCAACGGAATATATTTTTCGCGGGCATTTTCAAGTATCAGCCGCATCAACCGGCTGAATTTAGTGAGATATTTTTTTGCCTGAACAGCATCATTGGTAGAAATAAATCCCTGGATAGAATTAAGCGCGTTAAAAATAAAATGGGGGTTCATCTGTAACCGCGACGCTTCCTGTTCCAGCTCAATCAGGTTTTTTTCCATTTCTACTTTTTCCTTTTCGATGCGGGTCTTTTCGAGTCGCGACTGGAAATAATACCAAATAGCTCCAACTACCAGCAGGGCAATAATAGTTACAAACCACCACCGTTTCCAGATGGGCGATAGTATCACAAATTCGAAAGTGGCCGCTTCCTTGCTCCACACATTGTACTCGTTGCAGGCAATCACTTCAAAGGTATACTTTCCTGGGGAAAGGTTTGAATAGGTAACTTCGTGCTGTCGAAGCACCGGCGACCAGTCGTTGCTTAAACCTTTCAGTTGCCATTTATAACGCACTGCTTCGGGATTTCGCTGGTAAATTCCGGCAAAACTGAAGGTAAGACTGTTTTGGTTATAGGGTAGAACCAGTGACCGGGGAATTGGGTACCAGGCATTAACTCTGTCCACATATTTCGTTTTCTCAATATTATCATAAAAAAGTTTGATGCCGGTGAGATGAGTTACCGGAGGCTCTTTGTAAGGATGATCTTCGGATGGGTCGTAAACAGTTGCGCCATTCACTGTGCCAAACCATATTCGTCCTGTTTTATCCTTATAACATGCATTTCTAAAGACTTCCAGCCCTGTAAAGCCCTCTGATTTGCCGAAATGTCTGCATTCGGTTATTTTAAAATTATCGAAAGTAATCCGGTCTACGCCCTGTTCTGTTCCAGCCCAAAGATTTCTTCGGTTATCGAAAACAAGTGCGTAAATGTTGTTGGAGGTCAACCCTGCTTTTCTGTCATAATTGATGAACCGGGCGCCATTCAATACAAATATTCCCCCACCGGCGGTACCTGTATAAATATTTCCGGCTTCATCAGCAGCCAGACAACGGATTGCCGTGTTTGTTAGTCCGTTGTTAGCATTAAACGCCGAGAATTCTGTCAACACCGAATCGGCATCGTACACCGAGATACGGTTCAGCCCCTTATCGGTTCCGATCCAAACATTACCTCGTTTATCGGGCAAAAGAGCAAAAATATTGTTGCTCAATAAGCCGTTATCTTGTCCAAACCGCTTTGTGGCACCTCTTTTAGTCATTACACAAATGCCACTGTCGGGACTGGCAAACCACATGTTTCCGGCAGTATCCATGGCAAAGCTGTTGATACTTCTTCCAATCAGGCTGTCCACTTGGTTAATTCTACTGAATCCCGATTCATTAATGCGGTAGGTTCCGTCCGAAAGTGTTCCCACCCATAGATTTCCCGGTTTGTCGTAATAGAGAGCTTTCACCCTGGAAGAAGTAAAGTCTTCATCACCTTTGAGCAATGAATAGTTGGTTCCGTCGAAAAGGGTAAGTCCGCCAGCCGAAGTAGCAAAAATCATTTTACCATTTGCTGCCTGAATAACAGAAAAAACCTGCCGACCCATTTTGTCACTTTCGGTAAAATGCATAAACCTTGCATTGTCGAGCCTACTCACACCACCTCCCGAAGTTCCCACCCAGATATCCTCAGTTGCATCTTTTGTAATACAAAGAATTACACTGCTTCCCAAGCCATTACTCTCTGAAAAGTTCCGGAATGAATGGCCATCCCACCGACTAAGACCATTGGCAGTACCAATCCAAACGTTACCTTTCATATCGCCAAAA
>JAJYAG010000090.1 GCA_021779665.1 Bacteroidota bacterium
CCGATCTACCGGAACAGTCAGCGTATTGGTGTGGCTGTGGCCGATAATCCCGATGGTGAGTGGAAACGGCTCGACAAACCTGTTTTGGATGTCAGTGCCGATTCAACAGCTTTCGATGCCTTGATGGTTTCCAACCCTGCTGCCACTTTCGACAACAAAGGTCGGGTAATTCTTCTGTATAAGCAGGTCTGTAAGAATGGAAAAATTAACGGAGGACAGGTGCGGTTCGGGGTTGCATTTTCCGATTCTCCTTTCGGCCCTTTTGTGAAGCACGGCAAACCTATTTTTGAAATTAACGATGGCAGCAAAGAATGGATGGTAGCCGAAGATCCTTTTGTATGGTTTCAGAAAGGAAAATACCTGGCCATTGTGCGCGACGTTGTTGGCAAGTTTACCGGCGACAGTGGCGCCTGGGCTTTGATGACTTCCTCAAACGGGATTGACTGGCAACCTGCTAAGCACCCCAAAGTTATTGGGAGTACTTTTTACTGGGAAGGGGGAATAGCCAGTGCTTCCAAACTCGAACGCCCCTGCCTGTATATGGAAAAAGGTGTTCCAAAGTATCTGTTCGGAGCAACAAGAGCCGATAAGGCTCCGACTATGAGCTTCAATGTAGCTGTTCCTCTGAAAGCTAACAAAAACAGTAACTGATATGATGAATAACCTGAACCGACTTGTACGCTGCCTCCTTTTATATGTTGTTTTTGCATGTATCCCGGCACTAACCACGGCTCAACCATTGAGCTATGTGATGGATATGGTGTATAACAATCCCGGCGAAAAGCCTTTCGATGTTAAATACAACGATCCTGAATTTTTGAAATCGCAGGGATATACCGCCACCACCCCTCCGTTGCATATCAATTGTCTGATTACATACGACAACCTGAAAAAGAATATCGTTCCCAAAGGAAGTGAAGCCCGCAAATGGATTGAGACCCATGCAGACGAAGCAGATAAGAAACTGGATGCTTGCAAAAAAGCAGGTATTGAAGTATATCCTTTTACCGATTTTCTTGTTCTGCCCAAACCTTTATGGGATAAATATGGGGACTCGCTGCGGTTAAAATCCCCAAACAGTAATATGGAGGAAGTAAGAGGGGGAGAGGCAAGAATTAAGCCTGATATTAACAGGCCGATGACTCAAAAGATTTTGCGGGCACAAATAGCCGGTATTTTCGACCGGTTTCCGCAACTTGACGGCATTATGCTTCGCTTTGGCGAAACCTACCTGCACGATACTCCTTTTCACGGCGGAGCCAGTCCGGTGCGTACCATTCAGGATCACATCCTGTTTATCAATATTCTGCGCGAAGAAATATGTGTGAAGCGCAACAAAAAACTCTTTTACCGCACCTGGGATTTTGGCTATAACTTCCATAACAATGCCGATTTCTATCTGGCAGTGACCAATGCCATAGAGCCGCATCCTAATCTGTTCTTTTCAATAAAATATCCCCAGAATGATTTTCTGCGGATGAGCAACTTTAACCCTGCCCTTGGAAAAGGCAAACATCAGCAAATTGTGGAAGCGCAATCGGCCATGGAGGCCTATGGAAAAGGAGCTCATCCATATTATACTGCCGGAAGCGTTATCAATGGGTTTCCCGAAACAAAATATCAGATTGACCTTTGGCCTGCCAAACGTCTCGATAAAGAATTGCCTACCGACTCGTACCGGGGTATCAGGGATTTACTTCCCACAGGATTACTCAAAGGCGTATGGACCTGGTCGAGCGGTGGTGGTTGGCAGGGCCCATACCTGAAAAGTACTGTGTGGAAGGATCTCAATTCCTATGTCATATCGCATTGGGGGCAAAACACTTCCAGAACAGAGGAAGAATTGTGTTATGAATATGCCCGGAGCATCGGTATCGAAGGTTTTAACGCCGATATTTTCCGCAAAATTGCATTGATTAGTGTTGAAGCTGTTCGCAAAGGGCAATGCAGCGACTACACGGCCAACAGCCTCTGGTGGGCACGCGACAATTTTTTCTCGGCTTCCTACAATAACAATATCGTAAA
This sequence comes from Bacteroidota bacterium, assembly GCA_021779665.1. Lineage (GTDB taxonomy): Bacteria > Bacteroidota > Bacteroidia > Bacteroidales > JAAUTT01 > JAAUTT01. The sequence goes on from JAJYAG010000090.1 coordinate 2,026, forward strand.
AAGTATTGTGAATGAGGATTTGATTAACCGGGTAATGGCCGAAAAAGCTGAAGCAGTGGCCATGTGGCTGCAGATTGAAGCACTATCGAAACAATTTGACATCGACGACAAACAATTGGAAGAAGCGCTGCGTGTATCCTGCACCTATGGGCGCATCAAATATCAGCTCACCGAACAGATGTGGTACCTGATGATTCAGAACGAACTGAAAAAACAGGGGAAAGACTTTGACAAAGCCGGTATACAATCGTCTATCAACCGTTACGATGCTCTTTGGGCCGAGTGGCGCGAATTGACAAAATCGCCCTGGTGTGCTACACTCTATAAGGATACTCAGTTTTTGGATGAACGAAATGGAAGCATCGGAGAATTGGTGGATGAAATGAGGAAATTTTAATTAAGCACTGATGAGAAAACTATTTTTTATTATTCTGTTGCAGATTGTTTGTGTTGATTTAACATTCAGTCAGTTACCCAAAAACGATCTTAAATTGTGGTATACCAAACCTGCCGAATATTGGGTGGAGGCTTTACCTTTGGGTAATGGAAGGTTAGGAGCCATGGTGTATGGTAACCCTTACCGCGAACGTATTCAGTTAAACGAGAATACCGTTTGGGCAGGAAGTCCTTACCGCAACGACAATCCCGAAATGTTGCAGGCTCTACCGCAGATACGCAAACTGATTTTTGAAGGGAAATATATTGAAGCCGAAGACCTGGCTAAAGATAAAATGATTACCAAAGGCGCGCATGGCATGCCTTATCAGACTGTTGGGAATTTGTATCTATCCTTTCCGGGACACGAAAATTATACGGATTATTACCGCGAACTCGACCTTGACAGGGCGGTTGCAACAACAACATATAAAGTCTCCGGTGCAGTTTTTAAACGCGAGGTTTTCACATCCTTTACAGACCAGTTAACCATTGTGCGCTTTACCTGCGATAAGCCGGGAAAGCTTAATTTTTCCGCATCCATGGATCGTCCTGCTAAAACCGATATTTCTACAAATGGCAGGGATATACTTACTATGAGCGGTGTAACCAGCAGTCATGAAGGTGTGCCGGGGAAAGTGAAATTTAACACCATGGTGAAGGTTGTACCACAGGGAGGCATCGTAAGTGCAACGGATATAGCTCTGAATGTTTCAAAAGCCGATGCTGTGACAATCTATATTTCGGTAGCTTCTAATTTTAAGAATTACCAGGATATATCTGCCGATGCTAAAAAAAAGGCCGGCGATTATTTACAGGCAATTGGCGATAAGCCATATTCCGAGGCTTTGGATAATCATGTCAATAAGTACAGGAGCATGTTTGCAAGGGTGAAGCTTAACCTGGGAGTTACCGATTCTGTTAAAAAGCCCACGAATGTGCGCATTAAAGAATTTGCCAAAGCCAACGATCCGCAACTGGCTGCTTTATACTTTCAGTTCGGGCGATACTTGCTGATCAGTTCATCGCAACCAGGCGGTCAGCCCGCCAACCTGCAGGGGATATGGACTGACCTTCTTTTTCCCGCATGGGACAGCAAGTACACGGTGAATATCAACACCGAAATGAATTACTGGCCTTCAGAAATCACAAATTTGCCGGAGACCAGCGAACCTTTGGTTCAGATGCTGAAAGAGCTTGCAGAGACCGGCAAACATGCCGCACGTACTATGTATGGCGCTAATGGTTGGGTTCTGCATCATAACACCGATTTGTGGCGGTTTAACGGAGCCATCGACGGCGCACCCGGTATGTGGCCGACCGGAGCAGCATGGTTGTGCCAGCATCTGTGGGAAAAATATGAGTATAACGGCGATAAGGAATATCTGAAATCGGTTTACCCGGTTATGAAAGGTGCCGCTGTGTTTTTCCAGGATTTCCTTGTTGAAGAACCCGAGCACAAATGGATGGTGGTTAGTCCCTCTATTTCGCCCGAGAATGCGCCATACAGCATTCATAACAAATGGGTTTGCATTGCCGCAGGAACAACCCTCGATAATTTACTTGTAGGCGATTTGTTTCATAAAACCATAAAAGCTGCTGCAATTTTAAATACGGATAAAGAATTTGCCGCCGCCCTGAGCTCCCTTGTAAAAAGATTGCCTCCCATGCAGATCGGTCAGCATGGACAGCTTCAGGAATGGATGCACGACTGGGATAACCCCAAAGATCAGCACCGGCATGTTTCGCACTTATATGGTGTTTACCCCGGAAACCAGGTTTCTCCTTACCGCACTCCCGAATTGTTCGATGCGGCCCGTACCTCGCTTATTTACCGCGGCGACGCATCTACCGGGTGGTCAATGGGATGGAAAATCAATCTCTGGGCGCGCTTTCAGGATGGTAACCATGCTTACAAACTGCTTACCGACCAGATTAAGCTGATAGAACCCAAAGACCAGAATTCAGGCGGTTACAATGAGAATGGAGGTACCTACCCCAACTTGTTCGATGTTTGTCCGCCTTTCCAGATTGACGGAAATTTTGGCTGCACGGCCGGAATATCAGAAATGCTGCTCCAGAGTCACGATGGCGCCATTCATCCGCTTCCGGCCCTACCCGGTCAGTGGCAGGAGGGTGCTGTTAGCGGACTTAGAGTTCGTGGAGGTTTTGAAGTATCCATGGAATGGAAAAGCGGGAAACTGTCGAAACTCATTATAAAATCAAACCTTGGCGGCAACTGCCGGTTAAGGCTTGCAGAACCTCTCAGGTCGGTTTCGGGAACCAAACTCAGAGAAGCCAAGGGCCGGAATTCTAATCCTTTCTTTGATGTTCCCGAAGTCGCCACTCCTATGATATCGCCAAAAGCCGACATAAAAAAAGTGATGCTTAACCCGGTTGTTCAATACGATTTTTCAACCAAAGCAGGAGAAACCTATGTGTTTGAGAAAAAATAATTATACCCGGATGAAAACTAAAAAAGCAAAATTAATTATCGGATTGCTAACTTTTTGCATTACTGCGGCTTTCGGAAAACCAAAGGAAAATCCGTTAACGCTATGGTACAATCAGCCTGCATCGGAATGGCTGGAGGCACTTCCCCTGGGTAATGGCAGTCTGGGAGGTATGGTATTTGGCGGAGTGGAACGTGAACATATCCAGTTTAACGAGGAGAGTCTGGTTACCGGAACTACCAGTACTGTTGGATACTACCAGCCCTTTGGCGATATTTATATCGAAATGTCATCCGGTAAAGCGGAGGATTACAAAAGGTCGCTGCAGCTCCGGGAGGGGGTTCAAACAGTGCAGTGGAGGCGGGAAGGGGTAAATTTCAAAAGAGAATACTTTGTGAGTTATCCTGATAAGGTGATGGTTCTGCATTTCACAGCCGACAAAAAAGCGGAGATCTCTTTCTCGGTAAAATTATCCGATGCCCATGGCGCTGCTATATCTTTCAATGGGAACAGGATTATCGCCTCGGGTAAGCTTTCCGAAAACCAGATGGACTATGAGTCGCAGCTTATGGTGGTTAACTCGGGTGGTTCTGTTACTTTAGCCGATTCGAGCCTGAAGGTTCAGAATGCCAATGAGGTAACGGTTTTTCTTGTGGCAGGAACTTCGTTTCTGAACGACTTTAACAAAAAATTCAAAGGGGATCACCCTCATCAGCGGCTTTCAAACCAGTTGACAGAGGCTTCTCAGAAATCATACGCCGAACTGCGCAAACGGCATATTAACGATTACCAGGAACTTTTTGGCAGGGTGGAGCTGAATTTAGGGAAACCTTCCGCGCTACCAACTTCCGAAAGATTGAAAGCTCATAAATCGGGAGCAACCGACACCGATCTGGAAGCTTTGCTGTTTCAATACGGGCGGTACCTGCTTATAAGCTGTTCCCGGCCCGGTAGTCTGCCTGCCAACCTCCAGGGGTTGTGGAATTATGAATACAAACCCGCCTGGTACTCGCAATATACTACCAATATCAATGTGGAGATGAATTACTGGCCTGCAGAAGTGACTGCCCTTTCGGAATGTCATCTGCCGCTGTTCGACTGGCTCGAGAATATGGCTGCAGTTCAGAAAAGCTCCGAAGATCCGAAACTGAAAACTTCCAAAGGATGGACATGCTACAGCACAAATAACATCATGGGCGGGCCGTCTACCTGGGGCATTCATCGTCCGGGAAGTGCGTGGCTCAGTCAGCACTTCTGGGAACATTATGCTTTTACCGGCGACAGGCAATTCCTGAAAGAAAGAGCTTATCCCATGTTAAAAGATGTGTCGGGCTATTGGGAAGATCATCTTGTGGTGAGCAAAGAAGGGAAGCTTATAACCCCCGACGGGTGGTCTCCAGAGCACGGGCCCGGTAACATCGAAGGAGATCGCACTCCGTATCCGGGTGTTTCATACGATCAGCAGATCGTGTACGACCTTTTCAGTAACTGCATTGAGGCATCCGGAGATTTGGGAGCCGATAAGGAATATCGTGAGAAATTGCAGTCGATGCGCAACAGTTTATTGGGTCCACAAATTGGCCGCTGGGGTCAGCTGCAGGAGTGGATGGACGATGTTGACGACCCCAACGATCATCACCGGCACAATTCGCATTTGTTTGCGGTACATCCTGGACGGCAGATATCGCCGCTTACAACACCGGAGTTTGCAAAAGCAGCGCTTGTCTCCCTGAATGCCCGCGGCGATGTAAGTACAGGCTGGAGCACTGCATGGAAGATTAACCTCTACGCGCGGCTACACCATGGAGACCGTGCCTACGACCTGATCCGCCAGCTGTTCAGGCAATGTATCCTCCAAAATATGTTCGATTCGCATCCTCCGTTTCAGATCGACGGGAATTTCGGATATACCGCCGGTGTTGCCGAAATGTTGTTACAGAGTCACATCCGGCAGGGAGATCATTATATGCTTCACCTGTTGCCAGCTTTGCCCAATGCCTGGGCTACAGGTGAAGTAAAGGGGTTAAGGGCACGCGGCGGTTTTGTTGTCGATATGAAATGGGAAAACGGCAAGCTGACTTCCTGTGCCGTTAAATCTTTGCTTGGCAACAACCTGAAAGTCATTTACAACGGAAAAGAGTATTCAATACCCACCGTAAAGGGGAAAATCTATAAACCTGAATTCTTATAAATTTAAAATTCAATAAAATGAAGAAAATAAGCACCTGTGTATTATTGCTGAGCCTGCTGGTTTCAATATTGGGGGCAACAGGCCAGGAGCCAGTCAAAGCGCCGGTTTATAAACCATTTGTTAACCAGGCAGGATATAACCTGGGTGAGTCGAAACGCTTTGTTTGCTATGGAGCGAAGGACGGCACTCCGTTTAAAATTATCAATACCAAAACTTCGCAACAGGTTTTTGAAGGTAAAATGCTGAATAATCAGGGATGGTTTACCGAATTCAATCCTGTTTCGAGCACTGATGAATATGTTGTTGAGGTGGAAGGGCATGGGAAGTCGGTTCCATTTTGGGTGGCCGGTCATTTGCTCGAAAAGCTTTCTTCGAAACTGGCTTACGATTTTTTTGCCGATGTAAGGGGCTATGAGGATCTCGATAAATACGACATGACCAAAGTCTATGGTGGCGGTCCCTCGCGCGATGGTGGTGGATACGGACTCGAAACAACGTTTGAAGTGCTTCATTATGCAAGTAATCCCGCCTTGTTCGACAACTGGAAAACCGAACTTGGCGACAAAAATGTGGCCGACCTGATAGATCTTATCCTGTGGCATGCCGAGTTTGCATACAAATACGTGGATTACAACGGTCCGGTGGGTTACCGTCACGGATCGCTCGGCTACGAAGGTCAGCCCCGCATGAACTACGACTTTTGGAATAATCTCGATCATCTGGCTGCTGTTTGTGCCGCCTATCATTTATTTCTTAAGCCATATCTTTCGGAAGAAAAATACCGGAAATATCGCAAAGCATGCCTCGACAACTGGGAGAAGTACGACCGTCACAAGGTTGTTCGTTACTGGACCTACAGTGGCAAATGGGTGGATGCCGGATTTCAGGAGTTCAGCGAAATGGGTAATGCCTTTGGACAATCGGTTTTCAGCAATCTTTTTATGTACTTGTGCGAAAAGAATGAAAAGGACGGCAATCCTGCCAAATTTTTGAAATATGCTCAGGAAAGTGCTCAGGATATTATTACCAACTGGGATTTTAACAATCCGCGTCACATGTGGTGGATCCGCAATGCAGAACACATCACCCCGCAGGCACTTGCATGGTTCCTGATGGTTGCTCCCGATCAGGCTCCTGCCGGCACCAGAGAAAAACTGGCAGCCTGGGCAGTTCACATGAAGCAGAAAACCGCAAATTTCTGGAAATACCGGGTACACAGCGAAACCGAGTGGGCGCATCCGAAAACCAAAGAACTGGGCGGAGCTCCGGCTTTAGGAGGATCGATGTTTGCCGTTGGTCAGCTTTTGAACGATCCCGAACTCAGAACCATTGGCTGGGCGCAGGTTGATTTTGTATTTGGAGTGAACCCTGTCGGAACACACCTCAGCAATAAAAGTGATGAGAGGGTAAAAATTGGCGGATACTGGGATGGCGTGGAAGAAGGCTGGCCTCAGGCGCATCCCGATGGTTACGGACGTTTAGGCCTCTGCAGGGGTACGCTCGATGGAACACCGCTGGATAATCAGTTTCCCATTGCTCCCCCAATGGAAAAAATAGTGGGCGAGAATAACGGCCAGGTATTTGGCAAAAATGCTTATGCCACCGAGGGATGGAACGTTTCAAACCGCGGATGGCTTGCCACCGTTACGTTTGCAAGTTTTGGAACCCAGCATATCCGCTTGCTGGACGAAGCTGCTAAAAATGAAATGTCCTCAGCAAAACCCGGCCAGACGGTAACAGTTGAGCTTAATGCTGCATTAAACCAGGATTGGAACAAGGCCGACAAGGGCTGGGTGGAAATCACTACCGATAAAGGAGAAGTCAATAAGCTCGAAGTTGTTGAAACTGGAATGAATACAGGTATTTTTACAGCCAGATATCAGGTGCCGAAAAATGCAAAAAACATTCGGGTGAGTTACGGTTATCTTGGATTCAATACAAATACAACTTTATCAATGAAATAGCACATCCGATGAAAGAGCGATTAATGTTAATGATAGTTGCAGGCTTTTTTGCAATAGGAATTTCTCAGGCTCAACGCCCCGGTTTTCGGCCGGGCGGCATGCGAGGTATGAATGTAAGTCAGGAAGAAATAGCCAAAGTATGCGAAAAAGTTTACAGCGACGTGGCTTATGCTTCCACCTCGGCTGCACAGGTAATGGATATCTATATTCCAAAAGGTGCCGGACCATTTCCGGTTGTAGTGCTGATCCATGGTGGCGCCTTCAAAATGGGTGACAAGGGTATGGAAACATCCAATGCTCTGGCTTTGGCAGCCAAAGGAATTGCAGCCGTAAGCATCAATTACCGGCTGAGTGGCGAAGCTCAGTTTCCGGCACAAATTCAGGATTGTAAGGCTGCCGTGAGGTTTCTGCGTGCAAATGCTTCAAAATATAATCTGAAACCCGATAAAATAGGTTCCTGGGGAGCCTCCGCAGGAGGAAATCTCTCGGCTATGCTCGGCACTTCATCGGGAGTTGCTGCATTTGACGATGCCGGTTTAGGTAACCAGGGTGTGTCTACCAAAGTGATTGCTTCAGTAGATTGGTTTGGACCCGTCAATTTTGTCACCATGGATGCGGAGGCTACGGCTCTTGGTTTTTCTTTGAACACCAACAGCGCATCATCTCCCGAGTCGCAGCTTATGGGTGCAGCTGTTCAAACAATTCCCGACAAGGTTGCAAAGGCAAATCCCACCACCTATATTTCAAAAGACGATGCAGCATTTTTTATTCAGGCGGGTAGTGCCGACAGAAATATACCTTACACGCAGAGTGTAAACTTTTCAGAGGCTTTGAAAAATGTGCTTGGCGAAGAAAAGGTAAGCTTTGAGCTCCTTCAGGGTGCCGGTCATGGCGGACCAATGTTCTCGGATCCGACAAACATTGAAAAGGTGATTAAGTTTTTTCAGAAGCATTTGAAGTAGTATTAATTTGTTTCGGTGTGATTAATAATGGAGTTTTTGAAAGCAGAAGTATGAGGATAGCAGTTTTTTTGATTTTACTGTTTTTCCCGATTTATCTATGGGGACAGCCAAATGATAAACTTATTGATATATCGTTGGAAGAAGGCTTTCAAACTCCTCCAGAGTCAGCTAAAGTATGGACATGGTGGCACTGGATGAATGGAAATATTTCAAAAGAGGGAATTACAGCCGACTTAGAGGCTATGAAAAGGGTAGGAATTGGTGGGCTGTATAATTTTCATGTTGGCCATCAGTTGCCTATTCCAGGAACAGTTGATTTCATGAGCCCGCAATGGTGGGATCTTAGTAAATTTGCAATTAAAGAAGCTGCACGCCTTAACCTTGAATTTGGATTTCATAATTGTCCGGGTTGGTCGGCAAGTGGTGGACCTGAAGTGAAAGTAGAGCAGTCGATGCAGAAGCTGGTCTGGTCTGAAATAACGCTCGCCGGCCCTCAAAAAATTAATCAGGTATTGATCCGGCCCGATGTAGACAAAAAATACAACTATTACAAAGATGTGGTGCTTCTGGCATTTCCCGTAAAGGATTCGGTAATTGATTACAAGTCGATATTGAATATCTCGGAAAAAATGAATTCCGAAGGGAAACTTGAATGGGAGATACCAGCTGGAAAATGGAAAATTATGCGCTTCGGGCATACAACTACCGGTAAGAAGAATGCTCCGGCTCCAATTGGTGGCGAAGGACTGGAATCTGATAAAATGAGCAGGGAAGCAGTTACAGCTTTTTTTAAGAGCTATCCGGCACGTTATCTGGCTAATGCGAGCGAGGTTAAAAATGGTATTGGTCACATCGAAATTGACAGTTATGAAGCCGGTTTGCAGGATTGGACACCGATGTTCAGAGCTGAATTTATCAAACGTCGCGGATACGATCCTTTGTTGTGGCTGCCTGCCTGGGCATCAAAAACGATTGGGAACAAGCTTTTAAGTGAACGTTTCCGTTATGACATGAAACGCACGATAGCCGAGCTATTTGAGGAAAATTATTATGCCCATTTTGCTGATCTGGTGCATTAATATCCCAACCTTCAATTAACAATTGAACCTTATGAGGGTCCTTTTATTGCGAATGATGTTGCAGCCCATGCAGATATATTGATGGGCGAATATTGGGTGAAACCTGCCACCTGGGGTTGGAACTGGACTGCCGATGTAGTTTCGGCTGCTCATGTGCTGGGTAAAAATATTGTTTCGGCCGAATCTCTTACCGGATGGCCCCATCTTTCGAAATGGCAGAACGACCCTTATTCGTTGAAGTCGTCGGCCGACAAAGCCTTTGCAATGGGTGTAAACCGGATGGTTCTGCATACTATTGCCCATCAACCCTGGCCTGATAACTTCCGGCCCGGAATTACCATGGCTTTCTGGGGAACTCACTTTGGACGCACTCAAACCTGGTGGGATCAATCGAAATCGTGGTTCGACTATCTTACCCGTTGCCAGTATCTGTTGCAGCAGGGAGAATTTGTAAGCGACATTCTTTGCCTGAACAAAGGATTGCCGGATCTTCCCGATGGCTTTCGTGCCGATGTATGCAGCGAAGCGCAATTGATCCGAATGGTTAAGGCGAAAAAGGGAAAGATTGTACTTCCTCACGTGAAAAGTTACAGCATATTGGTTGTTTCCGATACGGTTTTGTTACCCGATGTGGCCCGTAAAATCAAAATTTTGGCCGATGCAGGAGTTACCATACTAGCCCGGAATTTTGTGCGATCCCCTTCTCTCACTAATTATCCGGCTTGTGATGATGAGGTGAAAGCCATTTCGGATAAATTACAACAGAAGGGTAAAATTACTGAAATGTCTCTTGAACAGGTTCTTATAAAAAGAGGATTATCACCAGATTTTACAGCTTCTTCAAAAGATATACTTTGGGTTCACCGTAAGGTCGATCAAAGCGAGGTTTATTTTGTGTCCAATCAAAGCGATACTGCCCGCATAGTCAATTGTTCATTTCGTGTTTCGGGCAAACAGCCTGAATTGTGGGATGCTGCCACCGGTAAAATTACACTGGCAGGAGCTTATAAAATGCAAGCAGGGACAACAACTGTTCCCCTGAAATTGGATCCAAGCGGGTCTGTATTTGTGATATTTCGAAAGCCAATTACTGAAACAGAGGGCGCCTCGGCCGAAAATTGGGAGAATTACTTTCAGGTGCAGGAGCTAACCGGGAGTTGGACAGTTCATTTTGATACAAAATGGGGTGGGCCTGAGACTGTTTTATTCTCCGGTTTGACTGATTGGTCCCAAAGCGATAACATGGGAATTAAATATTATTCTGGCACAGCCACCTATAAAAAGCAGTTTGAACTTGATGAAGTGCCATCGTCTCTGTTAATTGATCTGGGGAGAGTTAAAAATTTAGCCGAAGTGATAGTAAACGGCGTTTCTCTGGGTGTTCTGTGGAAACCTCCTTTTAGAACTGATATCATAAAAGCTGTCAAACCTGGTAAAAACGAACTGATAGTTAAAGTGACCAACCTCTGGGCTAATCGGCTTATCGGCGACGAACAAGAGCCCGCTGATGTGAAGTGGGATTCCCAAATAGCAGGACTTAGCTCGGTGAAAAATGCAGGAGCAGGTTATAAGCTGATGGAACTTCCGCAGTGGTTTACCCAAGGTCAACCCAGACCATCATCAGGGCGTTTTACATTTACAACCTTCAATTATTTTAAGAAGGATTCGCCATTACAGGAGTCGGGACTTATAGGGCCTGTAAAGTTGGTTTCTGTGGTAAAAAAGTAGAAGTAAAAAGTCAATCGAAGAGTTTGATAAAAATCAGACCTTAAATTTGAATAATAAAAGAGGTAATAAAAGATGAAAAACTATAAACTCGCGCTTTTACTGATATCAGTCTTTTTCTATTACCAGCTTGCCTTTTCTCAGGAAGTTATAATTGACCCGAACGAAAGGTACGATCTGTATCTGCTCATAGGGCAGTCGAACATGGCTGGCCGTGGGAATATAGAGGCACAGGACACCGTTACTGATCCCAAGGTTTTCATGCTGAACAAAGCTGAAATCTGGGTTCCGGCTAAATCGCCTCTTCATTTTGATAAACCTTTTGCGGGTACCGGATTAGGGCTTACTTTCGGAAAGATTATGGCGGAAAATAGCAAACGGAAAATTGGACTTATTCCCTGTGCTGTTGGTGGTACAAGCATCAGTATGTGGATGCCGGGCGCTTACGACAAGATTACCCAAACTCATCCTTATGATGATGCCGTCAAACGAACTAAGGTTGCTTTGAAAAGCGGGGAGTTGAAAGGAATTCTCTGGCATCAGGGCGAGGCTGATGCGACTAATGAGAAAACCAGGCTTTACGAAGCGCGTTTCGACTCTTTGCTCATGAACTTACAAAAGGATTTGTCAGTCGATATCCGTTCCGTTCCGGTCGTGGTTGGAGAGCTTGGGAGATTTTATGTTAAGAAAGCTCCCGAAGCTGTAAATTTTAATCCACTTCTGTATCACATGAGTGCAAACCGGAAAAATATCAGGTTGGTTTCTTCCGAAGGGTTAACCCATAAGGGAGATACTGTTCATTTTGATGCAATTTCACTTCGCGAATTTGGAAAACGCTATGCTGAAAAGATGATTGAAACTGAAAACAGAAATTGACCCGGGAGAATTTGAAGTAGCATAACAGTGTTTTGCAATAAGTATATATTTAAACCTATTTTTGATTTATTCATGGAATTACAATGAAGCGAGCTAACAAATTTTTAATACTTGCCATTTTATGGATACATTTCCACTTGGCAAATGCCCAAAACCCCATCATTACTCACATTTATGCAGCCGATCCTTCGGCTCATGTGTGGCCCAATGATACTTCAACGTTATGGCTTTACACATCGCACGACACGCCCGGCACCAACCATCATGCGACCATGTTCGACTATCATGTGTTTTCAACCAAGGACATGGTAAACTGGACCGACCATGGTCGGGTACTTTCGGTTGACGATGTTTCCTGGGCGGTTGACTATGCCTGGGCCATCGACTGTGTTTACCGTCACGGGAAGTATTACCTCATTTTTTGCATGCACGAGCTCGAAACCGGCATTTTCCGCACCGGCATTGCCGTAAGCGATGTTCCGCAGGGGCCTTTCAAGGAGATCGGCTTTATCAAAGGTGTGGAATGGGGGCAGGATCCTGCTGTTTTTACCGACGATGATAACCGCGTTTACCTATTTTGGGGAAGTGGCGGAAGCTGCATGGCCGCTGAGTTAAACGATGATCTGTTGTCCATAAAGCCCGAAACAAAAGTGAACCTGAGCAAGCAGTTGTTCGAAGTATTTGAAGGTCCATGGGTACATAAGTATAAAGGAAAATACTATCTGTCGTACCCGGCATTGCCTAAAGGAAACTGGCCTGAGGAAATGTACTATGCCATGGCCGACAAACCCCTTGGTCCATATACTTTCAAAGGCAATTATATTCCCAAATTTCAGGGTCAGGCCGGAACAAACCATGGTTCTATTGTGAAGTTCAGGGGCAAGTGGATTGCATTTCATCACAGCGCCATGGTTTCGGGTGGAAAGAGCGAAGTGCGCAGCCTCATGGCCGACTGGCTGGAGTATAACAATGATGGCACTATCAAAACCATAATTCCAAGTCCAAAGGGAATATCAGAAGGCGTACCAACCCGGTGCCAGATCTTTCTGGAAGCTGAAAATGGTGTTCCTGCCGGAGGAAAACTTGCCGGAACGAACGTTGACGCATCGACCGAAAGTTATTTCGGGAAAGGTTATGTTTCTGGTTTTGACAAACGGTACGATTATGTGCAGGTTCTGGCTCAGGTAGGATACGATATGAAAGCCCGCCTGAAAATCCGGCTCTCGGCCGATCAGGATTTTGCTGCCGATATTCTGATTTGGCCCAACATGCTCGACGGCTGGAATGGTACAAAACTTAAGAAAACCAATGGATGGGAAGTTGTTGATCTGGGTGAGGTGCAGTTGCATCAGGGCGATAATCTGATCAGGATCAACAGCCATCGCGATGTGAACCTTAAAATTGACTGTATAATGCTTGAACCTACTACCAAAAAATAAAAACAAATGAAAACAAGTTTTTCCGGATGTATATTCCTTTTCCTGATTTTGATCTTTGCTTCCGAAATCAGGGCACAGGTAACCAGTGAAATTAACTGGCCTGAATTTATGTCGCGGCACGATCTTATCTGGGAAGATCTTCCCCTGCAATGGAACGAAGGTGCTTTTACAGGAAATGGTCAGGTGGGGATGATGATTTACGCCACACTGAAAGATAACCGTATCGACTTCCACATTGGCCGGCAGGATGTGACGGATCACCGGAAGGCTCCCGACCAGAAAACATCCATGGGAGTTGAAGGAGCCAGTGTGATGTTTGACTTTCCGCGGCTCGATATTGGCAGAATGGCGCTGAGGCCTGCAGGGAAAATTCTCTCGGGAACCATCCGTCAGGATCTCTGGAATGCCGAGATAAGAGGCGAAATTGTCACTGAGTTGGGTAAAATTAATTTTAAAGCTTATACTCCCCGCGATCTGATGATGAACATTGTTGAGGTTACTTCAACCGAAGCGAAAAGTGGGAAAGCTGTCGATTATCAATGGGATTTTCTTCCGGGAAATCCTGCTTCGCCGCGCGCTCAGGTATTTCCTGATATTCCCGAAAGCAAAGCTTATATTACCAATCCAAAACCGGTAATAAAGAAAGGTGATATTTCAACCTGTGTACAATCGCTGCTTGCAGGTGGCGATTATGCAACGGCATGGTCAGAGAAAAAGGAGAAGAAATCCGGCAGTTCAGTTTTGTATATCGCCATAGCGAATGAAGTACCTGCATCCGGTAAATCGGAAAAAGTTGCCGTTACTACTGTGCAGGAAAACAAAACAAAACGGCTTTCTGAAATCGGGAAAGTGCACTGCGACTGGTGGCAGAAATATTATCGGCAGTCGTTCTTATCCATTCCCGATATGCGGATGGAGTCTTTTTACTGGATCCAGATTTACAAAATGGCCGTTTGTTCCCGTCCCGACGGACCGGCCGTGGATTTGTTCGGGCCTATGTTCCGCGTTAGTCAATGGCCGGGATTGTGGTGGAATTTAAATGTGCAGCTCACCTATTGGCCTTATTATACAAGCAATCACATGGAACTGGCAGGTAATCTGACCGATCTGATTGATGCCAAATTTGATCCCCTGCTCAATAACTTCAGGAACGCCAAGCTGGGCGACTTCGCCTGGGCGATGCATAATTACTGGTTGCATTACAGGTACCTGGGCGACTGGAAATCCATCCAGGAAAAGTGGGTACCTAAAGCTGTTAAAATTGCTGAGGAATTTGAGAAATTTCAGCAGGTGAACGCCGACGGCAAAATTGAGCTCATACCCATGGGATCGCCAGAGTATAAAGGTTTTGCAACTTTCCCGAATACAACTTATAATCTTGCTATTCTTCGCTGGGTGCTGAATGCACTTGTTGAATCGTGCGAAAGAAACAATGTTCACATGGAGCAGATTTCGCACTGGAAGTATATTCTGGCAAATCTTGTTCCGTATCCTGCCGATAACAATGGTCTGATGATTGGCAGCAATCAGCCGGTTGACATGTCGCACCGGCATTATTCGCACCTGCTGGCTTTATATCCGCTGTTTCAGTTAAATCCAGATTCGCCTGCTGACCGTGCGCTGGTCGACAAGTCGGTGGTTCACTGGCATAAAATAGAGAATGGCAAGGCTTTGGCAGGATATTCCTTCACCGGGGCATCATCACTTTATTCCGCTCTCGGCCGCGGAAACGACGCCTACCAGGTGTTGAATCATTTTCTTACCGGGAATATCGGGATTAGTGAGCTAATTTCCAACACCATGTATGTTGAGTCTGGTGGCCGCAATCCTGTGCTCGAAACACCATTGAGCGGAGCATCCTCCATTATGGAATTTCTGATTCAGAGCTGGGGTGGAAAAATTAGAGTTTTTCCGGCAGTACCCGATCATTGGAAAGAAGCTGCTTTCGCGGATCTGCGGGCGCAGGGAGGTTTTCTTGTGAGTGCTGTAAGAGAAAACGGCAAAACAGCATGGGTTTCGGTTAAGAGTCTGGCCGGAGAACCTTGTGTGGTAAAGGTAGCTGGCTGGAGTAACGCAGTTCAGATTAAAGGAGAACCGGTTACTATTACCGCGTTGGGCAACAACGAATTCAAGGTGGATTTAAAAGCAGGCGAAGAAATTGTGTTGTCAGGTTCACCCGAAAAAAGGGATATTGCTGTTCATCCGGTTTCTCATCCTGAAAAGGAAAAGAACATTTACGGTGTAAAAAGGGGAAAACAGTTAAGTAAAGATCAGAGCTGGCCTTTGCCGGAATATAGGGTGGAGTGAAAAAACGTTAGTCGAAGTTAGATTTATATTTTACGATTTTGTCAGCGCAGAGCATTTCGCGATGCATTTCGGAAAAATAGTAGGGATATTTCTTTTTAAAGTCCAAAAGATTATTGAGTTTTACCTGAATAAATGGCAAAACTTAATAAAATGATGAAGAATTTCCTTCTATTATTGATAATTCAGTTTGTATTTAAAGCATCTTATGCTCAGCCTGACTGGCCTGTATTAAAGCATTACGATCAGGATCATTTATTGAATATAGCACTTCCTCTGGGAGGTATTGGTACCGGAACGGTTTCCCTGGGAGGCAGGGGAGAACTGCGCGATTGGGAAATAATGAATAAGCCGGCAAAGGGCTATAGCACTGTAACAAAAGGGAACAATGCTCCGTTTTTTGCCATTTATGTAAAACCAGATAATAAGCCTGCTCTGTCGAGGGCGCTGATAGGACCTCTTCATCCTTCCGAATATCAGCATTATGAGGGACGTCCGGTAAATCACCATGGATTGCCACGGTTTTCGGAAGCCAGCTTCGATGCATCATATCCCGCAGGTATTGTAAATCTTTCCGATCCTTCACTTCCCGTGAAAGTAAAAATCACAGGTTTTAACCCTTTAATTCCGGGCGATGCGGAGGCCAGCGGGCTTCCCCTTGCTGTTCTTACCTACGAAGTTACAAACCTGACTGATCAACCCATTGAGGTTTCGGTTTGTGGTACAATGCGCAACTTTGTAGGGAAAGATGGCAGCAAATACCACCGCGACTGGAAAGGTGATTTTATTTATGAAGGTGCCCGCAATAACATCAACGAATTCAGATCCCAAAATGGGATTCAGGGAATTTATATGTATTCTGACAGTGTTCCTAAAGCCGATGCGGCTTATGGAACAATTGCACTTACAACGTCGGAGCCTTCTGGAATTACCTATCGCCGGTCCTCTGAGCCAAATTCGTGGGAGAGAGCTGTTCTTGATTTCTGGGACGATTTCAGCGCCGACGGAGAGCTTACCGATAAAAAAAGTCTGCACGACAACGATCCGATGGCTTCTCTTGCTGTCAAAAAGGAAATTGCTGCCAACGGAAAAGCCAATTTCCGTTTTTACCTCACCTGGAATTTTCCAAATCGTTACGCATGGTCGAAAGAAAACGTCGGGAATTATTATAGCACCTTATATTCCGATGCCTGGGATGCTGCTCAGAAAATTCTGCCGGCAATTCCGGCGCTTGAAACAAAAACGCTGCAATTCCTGAGAGCATTTCTAAGTTCCGATTTTCCCCAGGTAGTGAAAGAGGCTGCATTGTTTAACCTCAGCACTTTGCGTTCACAAACAGTATTCAGGATAAAGAGTGGTCACCTTATGGGCTGGGAAGGTGTGATGGACGAATTTGGTTCCTGCATGGGCTCCTGCACACATGTTTGGAATTACGAAGTGGCAACGCCTTTCTTATTTGGCAGTCTGGCACAAACCATGCGCGATGTGGAGTTTAACTATGCTTCCGATTCTACCGGCTTTATGTCGTTCCGGGCCGCATTGCCGCTTTCAATGGCTACAACCTACAGGAATGTGGCTGCCGATGGTCAAATGGGAACTATCATGAAGTTTTACCGCGACTGGCAGCTTTCGGGCGATCCTGATTTTCTGAAAGCTAACTGGCCCAAGGTGAAAAATGCGCTTGCCTTTGCGTGGCGCAAGGCTGGATGGGATGGCGATCAGGATGGTGTAATGGAAGGTTCGCAGCACAATACCATGGATGTAAATTATTTTGGGCCAAATCCACAAATGCAGTTCTGGTATCTGGGAGCGCTTAAAGCAGCAATTGAAATGGCTGCATATATGAAGGATAAGGAGTTTGCCCTGAAATGTCAGAAGATTTATACCCAGGGCAGTGAGTGGACGGATAAAAATCTGTTCAACGGCGAATATTACGAGCATAAAATAACGGATCCTGTCACTTTCAAATTTCTGGATATGAACGGTCCGCAGGTTAAAATTCCTGATTACCAGCTTGGAAGAGGTTGTCTGGTGGATCAGCTGGTGGGTCAGTATATGGCGCATATCTGCGGATTGGGATACCTGGGCGATTCGCTCCATATCAGAACTACCCTGCAATCTGTCATGAAATACAATTATATTGACGATTTCTCGTCTCTGTTTAACAATATGCGGTCGTATGTGATGGGGAACGAAAGTGGTTTGATTATGGCAAGCTGGCCTCACGGCAGGCTGAAAGTGCCTTTTCCTTATTTTGCCGAATCGATGAGCGGCTTTGAATATACAGCGGCAGTCGGGATGATTTATGAAGGTCAGACTGAAAATGCGCTGAAATGCATTCAAAGTATCCGCGACAGGTTTGACGGATATAAAAGAAACCCCTACGACGAGCCCGAATGCGGACACCACTATGCGAGGGCTATGGCAAGCTGGGCTGCCACACTTGCTATTTCGGGCTTTCATTACTCGGCCGTTAACAAAAGTATGACTTTCACTTCCGTTCCCGGAACATATTTCTGGAGCAACGGATATGCATGGGGCACTTGTAAGGTTGAGAACCGGAGGGCAGTTTTATCGGTTATCTCCGGTCAGGTGCAGTTGTCGCAGTTTGGGCTGAAGGGGATTGGCTTAAAAAAGTTCAAAACTGTAAATGTTCAGGACACAAAACCTTTCGAAATAAACTTTTAATCGGAAGGTACAGCCTGAATGCTTCCGATCACAAAGATCAGATCGATTAAGGATTTAAACGATTATATAAATGACAACAGTAATTCAATCCATCACAAAATTGTTCTGATACGCAACTAATCCATCTTTATTTTGAACATTGATAATAGTTTGCCTATACCACAGCCGGCCAATAAGTAATTAAGCCTTGAAGCCGGGTTGAATTATATTGATGTCATTTTTTTTGTTAGTTTTGAATGGACTTCATGAATTAGCTGTTAAA
Source organism: Bacteroidota bacterium (assembly GCA_021779665.1). GTDB lineage: Bacteria > Bacteroidota > Bacteroidia > Bacteroidales > JAAUTT01 > JAAUTT01. The sequence goes on from JAJYAG010000090.1 coordinate 20,404, forward strand.
ACTATTTGAAAGACCCTGCGAAAACTAGAGAACTCCTTCGCCGCATTGCCGAAGGGGACGAAAATGCATTAAGAGATTTTTATAATATTTATGTCTCTGATGTTTTTCGGTTTACAAGATATTTTATAAGCCAGGTTGATATTTGTGAGGAAATAGTATCCGATGTTTTTATATCGTTGTGGATGTCGCGGGAAAAGCTCTCATCCATCGGGAATATTGAAGCTTATCTTTTTACCCTTTCTAAAAATAAATCCTATAACTATCTCGATAAAGTTTCGAGAGCTCCTTCTTTTACTTCGGAGTTACCGCTGAATCTCAGTCATCATCACGAAAATCCCGAGGATTTTATTATAACAGAAGAGCTTGAAAGTGCCATTAAATCTTCCATTGAGGAACTCCCGGAAAGGTGCAAACTTGTTTTTATTCTGTCGCGCGAAAAAGGTTTATCATATAAGGATATAGCTCAAATCCTTTCCATTTCGGAGAAAACAGTAAATGCCCAGATTGTTCTGGCGCTCCGCAAACTTCATCAGGCTCTTGCCCGGTATTTGCAACTTCTGTTTTTTTAGCTTCAACTTTTTTTCAAAAAAAATAAATTTCGGATAGATGTACTCCGGAAAAAATCTGTCATTCATTTATAACTTAATACTAATGGACGAAAATAAAGATATCCTGGTTCTGCTTACAGCAATTTGGGAAGGAAAAGCAACTCCCGCTCAGAAACTCCAATTTGATAACTGGCTTAACGAGAGCGAAGCAAACCGGAATTATTATCGGGCTTTAAGTCGTATTACCCTCAAAGAAGAGAAAATGCCCGAAGAATCACGAAAAAGAATATTGGACAAAGTAATAACGGGAATAGCTCGCAAGGAAAACAAAAGAGAAGTTCTTATACTGCGTTGGAGCCTTGCAGCTTCCATTGCTTTAATTGTATCTCTGAGCGCCTTCTTTCTCGTAAGTCAAAAGTTTAGAACGCCTGCTCCCTCAATGGTGGAAGCACAAACGGCTTATGGTGTTAAATCCAGAGTTACCCTTCCCGATGGTTCAGTAGTGTTTCTTAATTCAGGTTCCAGGTTAAATTACCCTTCGCAGTTTACAGGTGAAGAACGCCAGGTTTCTCTTTCGGGTGAAGCCTATTTTGAAGTAACGCATAATGCTGATAAGCCTTTTGTTGTTCACACAGGTAAAGCCCGTACCAAAGTTTATGGTACTCATTTTAATATTAGTGCTTATAGTCAGGACAATAAAGTTGAAACCACCTTACTTGAAGGAAGAGTAGGAATAAGTCTTGGGCCGGATGAAAGTGGTATGGAGGAAATTATACTGGCTCCTGATCAGCAGGCCATCTGTAATCTTAAAACAAATAAAATTTCAATCAGAAAAGTTGACGCATCTCTTACAACAGTCTGGAAAGAGGGAAGATGTTACTTCGAAAATGAATCGTTTGCCTCAATTGCCAAAAAACTGGAACGAACCTTTAATGTAGGTATTGTAATTTCCTCGCCCGAGCTGGCAAGGCAGTCTTTTAACGGTCTTTTTTCAAAGAACAGAAATATTTTTCAGCTGCTCGATGTTATGAAAATTAACAGCCACTTCAGCTACAAAGTGGTTAACGATACTATTTTCATTAATAAGGATTAGATACTCTTACTAACTAAAAACTGCTAAAAAAATGAACACATCTTAGGAAATCCGGTAAAAACAAAATCGGAAAATGCGGACACATTTCCCGATTTATTAAAGTTTCGGCAAAAATCTCATTAAAATTCACCAAAACATTTCAAAAGTATGAAAAAAATTTCATTCTGGGAGCATTGTATGCTCTTTAGTAAAAACAACAAACTACTGAACACTATGAAAATAGCCTTGCTTTTATGTTTATTGGGCACATTGGGCATTTCGGCGGCAACAGTCTATTCTCAGGAAGCTAAGATAAGTTTGAAGCTCGAGAATGTCACAGTTACCGACCTGTTGAAAAAAATAGGGGAGAAGAGTGAGTTTTCATTCTGGTATAAGAGCAATGTAATTGATGAAAATAAAAAAATCACCATCAATGTTAAAAACCTGACCGTTGATAAAATCCTGGATCTTGCGCTCAATGAGCAAAAACTGAATTATCTGATAAAAGATCGGGTTATTCTCATCTACGACGGAACGAAAAATGAAATGCTTGTAAAACAGAGTACTAAAATTTCGGGTAAAATAATAGATGCGTCCACCGGAGATGCCTTGCCCGGCGTAAATGTACTTGTAGAGGGCACAACAATTGGGGTTGTTTCTGATATGGATGGTAAATATACTCTTGATGTTCCTACTTCAAAATCCGTTCTTGTTTTTTCTTTTGTAGGTTATAATACTGAAAGAGTTGAAGTCGGCAACAGAACATCTATTGATGTTTCTATGATTTCAGATATAAAGAGCCTGGACGAGATTGTAGTAGTAGGGTATGGGGTTCAGAAAAAGACCAATCTTACAACCGCTATTACTAAAATTAGTGATGGAAGTATTAAAGATCGTCCTATCACCACCATTGGAGAAGCTTTTGCAGGTCAGCTATCGGGAGTGCGAGCACAGAATTCCACTGGTATACCGGGCGCCGAACTGAATATAAAAATCAGAGGTATCAATACAATCAACGGGAATAGCAATCCGCTGTATGTAATCGATGGTGTTCCCCAGGATAACATGAACGATCTTAATCCAAGCGATGTGGCCTCTATCCAGGTGCTAAAGGATGCATCTGCAACCTCTATTTATGGAGCAAGGGGCGCCAACGGGGTAATCGTGATCGAGACGAAACAGGGATCGGGAAATGCTTCTATCAGTTTTGACGCTTTTTACGGGATGCAACAACCGGTTAAAATGTATGATATCATGAACGGCCCCGAATGGACTGCCTATCAGATTTATGCACGGAATGAAGCGTGGCTGCGTCAGGGCGGTTCTATGAAAGACGCCATGACGAAAAGACCTGCAAACTTGCAGATACCAGCAAGCTGGACTGATGGCAGCAGGCCTTCGGTTGACTGGCAGGACGCAATCGTTACCAATGCTCCTATCAGCAGCTATCAGTTAAGCGCTTCAGCCAAAAACGATAAGGGTAGTATTTATATCTCCGGCGGCTATCTTGATCAGAAAGGTATTATTAAAGAAACTTACTATAATCGTTTGAACTTCCGCATGAATGCGACATTAAACGCATCCAAAAATCTCAGACTCGGGGTGAATTTAGCTCCTTCTTTTTCGAAACAGGCCGATCAGAATACCCAGGGTAAAGAAACTGTAATTCATCATGCAATAGCACAGCCCCCTCTGATTCAGCTGAATGAAGCTACGCAGGACCTGGGCTTCCCAAACGATTTCGGACTCGTTTACACCAACCCGCTTGAACGATTAAAAAAGGTCACCGATAATTTAGACAGGAACAAGATTACATCTTCCATTTGGGGCGATTACAAAATTCTGAAGGGATTGGTTTTTAAATCTCAGTACAGCTACGATTTCCGCTCTGATATTTATGAGTACTTTATGCCTCCTCTTGACAAAGGTAGCATACCTTCAGGAAACAGCTACGTTCAGAGATGGAACGACTTGAATATTCAGAATACACTTACTTATGATTTTAACCTGAGTGACCATGTGTTTAATTTACTGGCTGGCCAGACTGCGGATAAGCATACATTTTATGATATAGAATCAGCTGCTACCGGGTTCCCGAATTCGCTTGTTGAAACATTAAATGTGGCTACTACTCCAACCAGGGCTTATACTTTTAAGGATGGAAATACAAGCGCATCCTTCTTTGGGCGCATCAATTACAGCTATAAGGACAAATATCTTGTTAATGCAAGTTTTCGCCGCGATGGCTCATCCCGGTTCGGTGCCAACAATAAGTGGGGTAATTTCCCCTCTGCTTCGGCAGGATGGAAAATCAACGAGGAATCGTTCATGAAAGAGCTCTCCTGGTTATCGCTTTTGAAAGTGAGAACTTCATGGGGTATGGCTGGTAACGACCGTATCGGCAACTACGATTATATGGCTCTGTTAAGAGTTGACAACACGGCATGGAACAATGCAATTGTAGGTGGTTTGGCTCCAAATAACATTGGTAACGACGACCTGAAATGGGAAGCAACAACTACTACAGATGTAGGGTTGGACCTTTCAGTGCTGGATAACAGATTTCAGTTCACATTCGATTATTATATCAATAAAACAAACGATCTTTTATTTAGTGTACCTGTTCCAAACAGCACTGGCTTTGGGAGCTACCGTACCAATCTTGGCGAAATCGAGAACAGAGGTTGGGAAGTAGATATTAATACCAGAAATATTGTTGGAACTTTCAACTGGTCGTCGTCACTTAACTTATCAGCCAATAAGAATAAAGTACTGGATATGGGTTCAACAAAGCAGTTCACCTCGGGTAACTGGGATGCTCAGTTCATTACGCGCGTTGGCGGGCCTGTAACACAGTTTTATGTTTACAGATCCAATGGCATTCTTTTGCCTGCTGATTTCGATGCATCGAAAAAAGCATTGGTGCCTATTATGGCAGGACAGGTTGCCGGTAACGAACGTTATGTTGATCAGAACAACGATGGTGTTATCAACTCTCTCGACCTGGTACCCTACGGAAGTAATTTACCCGATCTGATTTACGGTTTTACCAACCGATTTGAATATAAGGGGATAGAATTAAGTGTGTTGTTGCAAGGTCAGTTTGGCGGCGATATTTTATGGTTAGGTCAGAGGCAGATCGATAACGGCTCTAACCTAACAAACAGTCTTAACCGCTGGGTACACTCCTGGAAACCCGATTATGAGGCAATTTACGGAGCCGGCGAAAACCCGATACCTTCTATTGAAGGCGTGGATATGTCGTGGGATGGAAAAACTCCTTATAAGCTCGCCGGGAAGAATGACAATAACAGCGATCTTAGAATTTACGACGCTACATTCCTGAAGATTAAGAACGTCTCTCTTACTTATACGCTGCCTAAATCCATTCTTACAAAATCGCTTCTGAAGGCAGCCAAAGTATATATATCTGTCGACAATCTTGCCACTTTTGATAATTATCCCGGTGTAACAACTGAGTCGAACAGCTTTGGTAACGAAACTACCCAGGCTGGGGTTGATTATACAACATACCCTCTTTCCCGGAGATATACTTTTGGCGTTAATTTAACTTTCTAATTTCAGCACTATGAAAAAATATATAACCTTACTCCTTTTAGCACTTGCCTTTGGTTTTGCAGGTTGCGAAGATTTTCTTACTGTAATTCCTGATTCTTCTTATAGTTCCACAGCAGGGTATAAAACTCAGGCCGATTTCGAACAGGCTATTGCCGCTGTTTATTCACAGCAACAATCGTTGTACAATGGAAACGTAAATTTGCTCTATATGCTCACTAACCGCAGCGACGAAACAAATGTTCTTATCACGGGAAACAACGTGGGGTACATCGGCGGGATAGAACGGTTTACCGATGATGCTAACAATGGTACCCATGCTGGAAACTATGCAGCTTTCTACAAAATTATCAATCGTGCCAATTTTATCCTCGATAAGATTGATAATGTAACCTTTACTGATGCAAATGCCAAAAATTATATAAAAGGTGAGGCACTTGCTTTAAGAGCCTATTCCTATTTTAATCTGGGCTATATGTTTGGTGGCGTTCCTCTTATCAGGAAAGTTTTAACTGTTAACGAAACCAAAGAAGTGCCCCGGTCGACTCAGGATGAGACTTTTGCTGCTGTGGAAGAAGATTATACCCAGGCCATAAGCCTTTTACCTGCCTCATGGACTGGCAAAAATCTCGGAAGAGTGACAAAATATGCAGCAATGGGTATGTTGGGCAGGCTCTATATGTTTCAGCATCAATATGCCAAAGCCAAAACCATTCTTGGTCAGGTAATTTCATCGGGAGCTTATAAACTTGAAACTGATTACAAATACTGTTTCAACGAAAGTCACGAAAACATGGGAGAGCGCATGTGGGAAATTCAGTTTATGGGCGGACAGTTGGGCGAAGGTCAGCAATTCACTACCGGGTGTTTGCCCGAACCGTATAGTGGCACCATTCAGCCTTTTAAAGGTTTTAGTTCTGCTCCTTTTGTTTCAGCCGATTTTACGTCTGCTTACGAGCCCGGCGATCTGCGAAAGGATATTTCGGTGGTAACCAATGTTACATGGGGTGGAGTGCTGGATACCAAAAGCTACTTCATCCGTAAGTTTCATTGGGCCGATGTTAATACTCCCAAGGTCCAGAACGATTGGGGTGTAAATTTGCCATTGCTCAGGTATACTGATGTTAAACTTATGTTTGCTGAGGCCCTGAACGAAGAGGCCTATTCGGCTACAGGCGATGCCTTTACCTATCTGAACGAAGTACGTAGCAGAGCCGGTTTACCAGCCTTAACCGCTGCAACTGTCCCCGACAAGGAATCCTTTAGAAATGCAATCATAAAAGAACGTCGGATTGAATTTGCATTCGAAGGTCTGAGATGGATGGATCTGATCCGCTGGGGTGTTGCAAAAACAGTTATGAATAAATTTCTCTCTAATCCATCTCAGGATGGCGGAACATACCAGATGAAAGACAATCAGGTTTTATTCCCGATTCCATTTGATGAGCTTAACAGATATCAGAATGATAAAATACTGTGGCAAAACCCTGGATATTAATATTGCAGTTAGTTAGTTGATTGAGTGTGAATGAGGCAGTCCGGTACTGAAAAGTATCGGGCACCTCATTCTAATCAAAAATATATAAAGAACATTTTGCTTTACCTGAAAAACCTTTATAAAGCTG
>JAJYAG010000091.1 GCA_021779665.1 Bacteroidota bacterium
AGTTTTAAGCGCTTCTTTCCTGGAAGTGTCCCCAACATTTGAATTCCATTTTTTACCCTATGTCACCAATAAGAGGGAAAATGGCTTTTCTCCTTATATCTTCGGGGGATTGGGATATATAGCTTTTGCAAAGACTACCGGAACCATCAACAATAACTTCAGTATCCCTTTCGGTGCCGGAATTAAATATTCGCTGTCCAAAAAGCTCGGTGTGGGTTTTGAATGGGGTATGCGGAAAACCTTTGAAGATGGTATGGACAATGTCATCAACCCCGGTGACTCAAATGTTAAAAATCCTTTAAATAATAATGATTGGTATTCATTTGCAGGATTTTTTATATCTTTCCGCCTTAATGATAGCAGCGGCGATTGCCCTGTTTATCGGTAAAAAATTTTTATAATGGCATTGAAAGAGGAAATTAAGTCAGATAAATTACCTGCCCATGTTGCTATTATTATGGATGGAAATGGTCGCTGGGCCAAAAAAAGAGGCAACCAACGCATTTTCGGACATAAGAATGGTGTGGCAGCAGTTCGCGACACTGTTGAAGCTGCTGCAGAACTTGGAATAAAATATCTCACCCTTTATGCTTTTTCTACTGAGAACTGGAGCCGTCCAAAAGCCGAAGTAGACGCTTTAATGGGACTTTTGGTACAAACCCTGAGTTCCGAAACTTCCACCCTTTTAAAAAACAATGTTAAACTCAATGTTATTGGCGATATCGAAGCTCTTCCCAAAGATGTTGCCAAACAATTAAATGAGGTATTAAACAAAACATCCCAGAATACCGGTCTGCTGCTAACGCTTGCTTTAAGCTATAGCTCCCGCTGGGAATTGGTGGAAGCCGTTAAAAAAATCGCTCAGAAAATCGAAAAAGGAGACCTAACAGCTAAAGATATTTCGTGCGACACCATCTCCGATCATCTTACCACTGCGAAAATGCCCGATCCTGAACTCCTGATCAGGACCAGCGGCGAATACCGTATCAGCAACTTTCTCCTGTGGCAGATTGCATATGCTGAATTACATTTTACACCGACCTTATGGCCAGATTTCAGGAGAGACGATTTCTATAAAGCAATTCTCGATTTCCAGTCGCGCGAAAGACGATTCGGAAAAATTAGCGAACAAGTTGTAACCAATAATTAACGAAGGCATTACTAATGTTTCAAAAATTCATCATTACCACTGTATTTATTTTTATTACTGTTCTTTCTTTTTCTCAAAACGCCGATTCAACACAATCTGTTGTCGTGGATTACGCTAATCCTGTTGAATATGAGGTAGGAGGTGTAACAGTATCAGGTGTTCAATTTATTGACCCCTCAGTACTTATTAGTATGTCGGGTTTTGTGGTTGGACGCAAAGTAACCATTCCCAGCGATGAGATTACCAAAATTTTAGAAAAATTCTGGGCTCAGGGTCTTTTCTCCGATGTTAAAATATCGATCAGTAAAATAGAAGGTTCTAAGGTATTTCTTGAAATTTATCTCAAGGAACGTCCCCGCCTGAGTAAGTTTGCGATGAAGGGAATCAGCAAAAGCGACGCGGAAGATCTTACTGAAAAACTGAAGGTGAAGCCAGGTGTTCAGGTTACCGATAACCTTTTGAATAACATCTCCATAGTTGTAAAGAAACACTATGCTGAAAAGGGATTTCTTAATACCGAAGTTAAACTGGTTCAGGTTGACGATACGCTTATGAAAAACAGGGTATTGCTTACCGCCAATATTGATAAAAATAAGAAAGTCAAAATAAAACAGGTCGATTTTATTGGGAATACTGCTTTTACCGATAAACAGCTTCGCCGTAAGCTTAAGAAAACAAAGCAAAAAGACTTAAATATTTTCACGGGCGCCAAATTTGTCCAGTCGAAATTTAAGGAAGACAAGGAAAAACTAGATGAATTCTATAGGAAGAACGGTTATCGCGATTTCAAAATAATTAACGACTCCATTACTGTTTTGAATGATGAAGAAATCATTCTCCACATCCGTATCAACGAAGGCGATCAGTTCTTTTTAAGAAACGTAAGCTGGGTTGGAAATACAATTTACCCATCCGAAATTCTCAACAGGGTATTTAAAATGAAAAAAGGCGATGTTTACGATCAGGTTTCGATGGAGAAACGCTTAACCACCGACGAAGATGCCGTGAACTCGTTATATCTTGATAATGGTTATTTATTCTTCCGGTTAACTCCCGTTGAAACCCGTATTGAAGGTGATTCCATTGACCTTGAAATGCGTATTAATGAAGGTCAGCAGGCCACTATCAACAAAATTATTATATCGGGCAATACCAAAACAAACGAACATGTGGTTCGCCGTGAGTTAAAAACCCGTCCGGGCGATTTGTTCAGTAAATCAAATATTATCCGCAGTGTTCGTGAGTTGGCCCAGTTAGGGCATTTCGATCCTGAAAAAATTACTCCGGACATTATTCCAAATCCTTCTGAAGGAAACGTGGATATTCATTACAAGCTAACCGAAAAAGCAAACGATCAGCTGGAAGTATCAGGCGGTTGGGGTGCAGGAATGCTTGTAGGTACCATTGGTATTCGTTTCAGCAACTTCTCCATGCGTAACTTCTTTAAATTAAACGAATGGCGCCCGGTTCCTTCGGGCGATGGCCAGAGTTTAAGCATCAGGGCGCAATCAAACGGACGGTACTACCGCTCATATAATATATCTTTTGTCGACCCGTGGTTTGGAGGTAAAAAGCCAAATTCGTTTTCGATCACCGCCTATCTATCGAAAATGTATAACTACAATTACAGCTATTGGGGATATAGCAATGATAATAACTTATCTGATCAGTGGTACAAAGTATCCGGGGTTTCGGTTGGTTTCGGAAAAAGATTGAAATGGCCTGATGACTGGTTTTTCATTAACAATGAGGTTTCATACCAGTTATACACAATGAATGAATATGGTTATAGAATGGGATTTCCTTTTAACACAGGAAAGTCAAACAACGTTAGTTTCACTACAACTCTAACAAGAAGCTCTCAGGATCAACCAATTTACCCACGAAGCGGTTCGAATTTTACAGCTAGTTTGCAGGTAACACCGCCTTATTCATTATTCAGGGCTAGTAACGACAACCTTACAGCTTCTCAAAGATATAGCTACATAGAATATTACAAGTGGAAATTTAAAGCCAACACATACAACAAACTTGCCGGTTTTGGTGGCGTGTACGATCTGGTACTTAATCTTGGTGCACAGTTTGGATATTTGGGTATGTATAATAAAAAGGTAGGACCAAGTCCGTTTGAAGGATTCCAGGTGGGTGGTAGCGGTATGACCGGTTACCAGATGTACGGTACCGAAGTGGTTGCCTTAAGGGGTTATGAAGATCAGGCATTTAACAATGCGTTAAATAGCCAGAACCTCAATATGTATGTGAAATATACGGCTGAACTACGTTTCCCCTTAACATTGCAGCAATCAGCCTCAATTTATGCACTTACATTCCTCGAAGCGGGTAATGCATGGTATGAACATAAAAAGTTTAATCCTTTTAATGTATATCGTTCCGCTGGTGTTGGTATCAGAGCATTCCTGCCTATGTTTGGTCTGTTGGGTATCGACTGGGGATATGGTTTCGATCCGCTTAAAAGAGGCACAGAGCACCTTGGAAAAGGTCAGTTCCACTTCGTTATCGGGCAGCAGTTTTAGTTTTTCACCAGATGAAAAAATTGCACAGTATTTGATAATAGATATCCCGAAACCAAAAAATTACGCGTCATGAAGAAATTATTTTCTATAGTATTGCTGGCTGTAACATTCAGTTTACCAGGTATTGCTCAAAAATTTGCCTTTGTGGATACGGATTATATTCTGAATAACATTCCATCGTATAAGGCTGCCCAGGAACAAATTGATAAGTTATCGGCCGACTGGCAGAAAGAAGTTGAAGCCAAATACACTGAAATTGATAAACTCTATAAATCATTTCAGAGCGAAAAAGTTTTGCTTTCGGAAGAAATGAAGACCAAAAGAGAAGATGAAATAGTAAAGAAAGAGCAGGAAGCTAAGGATTTACAAAAGAAATATTTCGGCAAAGACGGTGCTCTGTTTAAAAAACGTCAGGAGCTGGTGAAACCCATTCAGGATGAAATTTACAATGCGGTAAAAGAAATATCTGTGGAACAAGGATTTGCTGTTATCTTCGACACTGCAGCCGGTGGGGGAATGCTTTATACCAATCCTAAAAACGATAAAAGCGACGAAGTACTTCAGAAACTTGGGTATAAGAACTAACATAGTCGATAGCTATTAGTCCATGGTCAATAGCTAACAGCCAATTAAAAGGGCTATGGACTATGGACTTATTATTGTATTGGCCCGTCGTCCGTGGTCTGACATCTGTGGACTTACTGTATTTATTATCGACTATCAACTATGGACTCTCTTCCATTAACAAATATTAACTAAAGCAAACCGAAAAGATCAATCTGCCGAATTTGATATTTAACTGAAATATTTACATTTGCACAAAACTAATTTTAACGCATATTATGAAGAACATTTTAAAGTACTTATTTCTATTGGTATTTGTGTCGGTTTCAAGTATCACCTTTGCACAGAAAGCTCCGAAATTCGGTTATATCAATACATCCGATTTGATTCAGGCTATGCCCGACAGAGATAGCGCCCAAGCTAAACTAGAAGCCTTTGCCAAAGATCTCGATGCCAATATGGAAACAATGCAGGTTGAGCTGAATAAAAAAATAGATGATTATCAAAAAAACGAGAAAAACCTGGCTGAGCTGGTGAAGCAAACACGAGTAGCAGAAATCCAGGATTTTCAGCAGAGAATGCAGGCTTATGAACAACAGGCTCGTGATGAAATATCCAAAAAGCAGAATGAGTTACTGCAACCTGTAGTTGCAAAAGCAAAAAAAGGTATTGAAGATGTTGCCAAAGAAAACGGTTTCACCATGATTTTTGAAGCCAGCGCATTACAATATATGGCTACAGATGTTCAGGATGTTCTGCCTTTAGTTAAAGCTAAGCTTGGTATTAAAGCTACAGCAACTCCCGCTCCTGCCGGTGCTGCTCCTAAGAAGTAATTAGAATTTAAAATAATGCAATAAAAAAGCCGCAGATGCGGCTTTTTTTATTTTGGTATTCAGCAAACACTGAGCCTCTCGAAATATAAATTAAGATAACTATATATGAGTTTGGACAAAGTTCAATTCTATAAATCAATTATGAAACCTCTACTAGGTTTTTGAGGATACTACCAATGTTTTCTACAAATATGCAACATCTACGATGTTGATTTTACATCCTCGTAGAGGATGCATAATTGTAGAATTCTATTTAGCTATTGTATCCAACCTCGTAGAGGTTGCACAATTTTGTCCCATGTGGTATATAGTTCCCTAAATTAATTACTTAAGCATAGCCAACGCTTCCTTAATTTTTAGCATTGCTTTTTCGAGCTTCTCATCTGAATTTGCATACGAGATACGGATGCAGTTTGGCTCTCCAAACCCTTTGCCAGGAACAGTGGCAGCATTTGCTTTATCCAAAAGGTACAAACTAAAGTCCATATCGTTTTTGATGGTCACATTGCCATCGGTTTTGCCAAAATAATAACTTACATCGGGGAACACATAAAAAGCGCCATCGGGCACATTACATTTCAAACCCGGAATATCTTTCATTAATCTTAGAACAAGGTCGCGGCGACGCTTGAAAGCCACATTCATTTCCCTGGTATAGGTATTATCGCTTGTAAGCGCCTCCAATGCTGCCCGTTGAGCAATGGACGATGCTCCTGAAGTAAATTGTCCTTGCAGTTTACCGCAAGCTTTGGTGATCCAGAGCGGGGCAGCAAGGTAACCAATGCGGTAACCGGTCATTGCATAACCTTTGGACACGCCATTTATTACAACACAGCGGTCGTGAATTTCAGGAAACTGAGCAATGGTTTCGTGCTTTCCAACAAAGTTGATATGCTCATAAATTTCATCGCTGATCACAAATATCCTTGGATATTTAACCAGCACATCGGCAAGAGCCTTTAATTCAGCTTTGCTGTAAACGCTTCCGGTAGGATTATTGGGAGAACACAGCAATAATGCCTTGGTTTTTGGAGTAATTGCTTTTTCGAGCTGTTCGGCGGTGATTTTATAATTGGTTTTGAGTGTTGTTTTTAAAACAACGTTGGTACCTCCTGCCAGTTTCACCAATTCGGCGTAACTTACCCAAAAAGGAGAAGGAATAATGCACTCATCACCTTCGTCGATCAGACACATGATGCTGTTTGCAAGAGAATGTTTCGCCCCGTTGGAAACACTTATCTGCTCCGGCTTGTAATCGAGGTTATTTTCAACCTTGAATTTATTGGCAATAGCTTTGCGAAGATCCATGTATCCGTCAATCGGGGAGTAAAAGGAAAAATTGGCATCGATCGCCTTTTTACCGGCTTCCTTTACATGAGGAGGTGTAAAAAAATCGGGCTCGCCAACAGTGAGGTTGATAATATCTATTCCCTGTGCCTGCAAATCGCGTGTTTTCTGGTTCATCGCTATTGTTTGCGACTCGCTCAGGCTCTTAATTCTCTTTGATAAGTGTTCCATATATTCAGTTTTTATTTCTTTCAATCTGGTAAAAATACTTTAAAATTCTTATTGAAGCAAGAAGGAGTTTCGGGTTACGAGTTTCGGGTTAGGGGTATTTCTTACTACTTATAACTATCTTGGTTCTTGATACTAAATTTACTACTTTCGCTTTGCTTAATTTTAAAACCCGAAACATGGATATTCTCGAAATACTAAAATATGTAATTCCTGCTGCTATAGTGTTCTTTACTGTGTGGGTGATTGTAGGCAAGTACTTTGCCAGCATGGAAAAAATAAGGAAAGTAGATCAGATGGTTGAAAACAGGAGAATTATACTTCCCCTGCGTTTACAGGCCTACGAGCGGGTAATTCTTTTTCTGGAACGTATTTCGCCTGAATCGCTCGTGATGCGTGTTACACAACCCGGGTTAACAGCCCGTCAGTTTCAGACAGAGCTTATTAGTTCCATCCGGGCAGAGTTTGAACACAATATTTCACAACAGATTTATATTTCGGCAGCCGGTTGGGAGATGGTAAAAAATGCGCGTGGTCTCTCCATTCAACTTATAAACACCGCCGGAGATAAAGTTAACCCCGATGCTCCTGCAGTTAACCTTTCATCGAAGATTCTTGATATGATTATGGCCGCAGATAAAATACCCACGGGCGATGCCATTGAGTTTTTAAAGAAGGAAGTGCATGCATTATTTTAAACGCAATAATCAGTTATTTGATAATCAGACGCAAAAAGCCCCGGATAATTTCCAAACCGGGGCTTTTTGCATTTGTCTTACGACTTACGACTATTTGATCATTTCAACGCTTCTTCTGATAAACCTGGTAAGATCCTCACCTTTCAGCATATTATTCGAAAGCAGCGCCAAATCAATAAGCTGTTTTACAAGATCGTTGTTCTTGCCGTAGTTAGCGAGAATTTCTTCACGCTGTTTACGAACATCTTCAACCTGCTTTTCAATATCTCTCTGCTTATCTTTTGTAGCCTGATCGATTTCTTCGTCTTTTTTCCCTTTTACACTTTTTTCGATTTGTTCAAGTTCTTTCTCAAGAGAATCTATCTGAGTTTTGAATGGTTTAACACTATCGCCGATAGCTGCGTCCTTACCTTCAATAACCTTTTTCACCAATGGATGGTTGGCGTTTACAACAAGGTTATAGCTGTCGGGCATTTCACCGTAAAAGTTCATTCCACCGCCACCCATTGCCGACATATCTTTCATACGGCGCATAAACTCGCTTTGGGTAATCATCATCGGCTGAGCTGTTTCCGAGAGATTTTCGAAAACTACATAAAAATGATCTTCGTTCTTTAACTGGCTTTTAATCACCGGACGAAGTTCATCCTGCTGTTCCTGCGAGAGTTTAACCTCTTCAACATCGTCCTTCTGAATAAGCTTTTCAACAATATCCGCATCAACCCGTGTAAAGCGCGATTCCTTGAACTTGGTTTCGGCCTGGTTAATGAAATGCATGTCGAGCTGACCATCCATCACCAAAACATCGTAACCTTTGCTGGTAGCCGCATCGATAAAAGTATGCTGATCAACCGTATTGGTTGTATAGAGATAAATCAGGGTCTTGTTCTTATCAGTCTGGTTACCCTTGATTAATTCCTTATACTCATCGAGTGTGAAATATTTGCCTTCGGTATTTTTGAAAAGATAGAACTTCTCGGCTCTTTCGTAAAACTTCTCTTCGGTAATCATACCATATTCGATAAAGAGCTTCAACCCATCCCATTTTTTCTCGAATTCAGCACGATCGTTCTTGAATATTTCTTCGAGACGATCGGCCACCTTTTTGGTGATATGACTCGATATTTTCTTCACATTCGAATCGCTCTGCAGATAACTTCTTGAAACGTTCAGAGGAATATCGGGAGAATCTATCACCCCGTGCAGTAAAGTGAGAAAATCGGGCACAATTCCTTCTACCGAGTCGGTAACATAAACCTGGTTGCTATAAAGCTGAATTTTGTTTTTCTGAATTTCGATATTGTTCTTAATCTTTGGGAAGTAAAGAACACCGGTGAGATTGAACGGATAATCCACGTTCAGATGGATATGGAACATGGGTTCCTCGGCCATCGGATAAAGATCGCGATAAAATTTCACGTAATCTTCATCCTTCAAATCGGCAGGCTTGCGGGTCCAGAGAGGTTTAGTGTCATTAATGATGTTGTCCTTATCAGTTTCAACTTCTTTACCATCTTTCCACTCTTTAACCTTACCAAAAGCAATTTCATTAGGGAGGAAACGGCAATATTTCTTCAGCAATTCGTTGATTTTGCTTTCGGTGGCAAAATCTTCATTTTCTTTGTCGATGAAAAGTTTGATTTCGGTACCACGCGATTCCTTGCTGGTTTCTTCTAATGTATATTCAGGACTTCCGTCGCACGACCATTTGACAGCCTTTGCACCTTCCTTGTACGACAAAGTGGTAATCTCAACCTTTTCGGCAACCATAAACGACGAATAGAAGCCCAAACCAAAATGACCGATAATATTCACCTGGTTTTTATATTTATCCAAAAACTCCTCGGCTGACGAAAAGGCAATCTGGTTGATATATTTTTCCACCTCTTCGGAAGTCATCCCGATTCCACTATCGGAAATGGTAAGTATCTTTTTCTTTGGATCGAGCGACACTTTTACAGTTAAATCGCCAAGTTCGCCTTTGTATTCACCTGTAGATGCAATAGCTTTTAATTTTTGAGTAGCATCAATAGCGTTGGAAATGAGCTCTCTGAGAAAGATCTCGTGATCGGAATATAAAAACTTCTTGATAATTGGAAAAATATTCTCTGTAGTTACTCCAATTGTTCCTTTTTGCATCGTTCTAAAATTTTAAATGTTCAACATTCATTTTCGACGAAGCACTTTTCAAAGGGTGTGCCAAGGACTGAGGACTGACAATAAGTCAGAAGATGGGTTACGGTTTTGAAATGCTAGTTTACGGGTAATGGATAACTACTTCTTACCCTTTACTCCTAAATCGTTACTCCCTTTAGCCGGCGCTTTTTTATTCTTTGAGGCTGGCCGGTTGGGTTTGATATCTTCTGAATAAACCCACTGATCTTTGGATAGCGTAAATCCATCGAAGGAAAAATCGGGTCCGTAATATTCAAACTGACCAGCATAACGGGGTTCACTGGGTGACAAATGGTCGAACACAATAGTTTTAAGTGCCTCGTCGTAATTAAGCATCATGGTTATTCTTGCCGAAAAAGAGAACACGACCCGTGAATAACTTTTCCCTTTTGAATTAAACACAGGAGCACCCAGAAAAGGAATCCCTTCTTTAAAATAAAGCACATCAATTACTTTCCTGGAGACATAAGGAGAAAAGCTGTCATATCCCAGCAAAGTATAATATCTTTTCCCTGCAAACGAAACTGGTATTATTTTATAATACAATGCCCCATACCAGCCCGATGGAACAATTGCTGCGTCGCCCACTTTATCAATATCCGCATTATCTTTTAATATAATAATCCTGCACTCATTCTCCTTTTGGGGGTTGAACTGTATCAGACAAAAGTTTTGAAACCTTTCACCCATGGCGAAATTCCACGTAAACATCCGAAATTCGTTATCGGGCGATTTTACCTTACCGACTATCTTCAGGGAATCGAAAGCGTAATTGTATGAGGTGGCTTTTTTTAGAAAAGTGGCAAACTCATTTTCAATTTTTATCATTGCCTCAAGCTTTAACGAATCCGACTCCAAAGCCTTTACTGAATCAAACTTCAGGCGTAAATCCCTCTCAAACTGAACGCTGACACTATCAGAAATCTGAGAGTATAAATTGTTGAAACAAAACAGAAAAAGGATTAAAAAATACTTCATAACTCTTGATTTATCCTTGGTCAAATATAAAAAAAAGGCCGCTCTTTTTGGAACGGCCTTTTCATCGAAATATTTTTCTTATTTGATAATCACATTAATATCGCCCATTAACTTGTCCTTGTATGATTTTCCGATAGGAATGGATTTCATACCATCGTGGGTTTTGATAAGAATGGAGTTATCTTCTATCACGTTGATGCTACTTGTATTAACAATGAAAGACCTATGCACCCTTGTAAATTTATTGGTCGGGAGCTTTTGTTCAATTGCCTTCATTGTAAAATGGATTGTATACCGCTCATGGAAAGTATTGATAATTACATAATTTTCGAGAGCTTCAACCCACAGAATATCGTCGTATTTCAGACGAACGAGTGAAGAGTTATGCTTAATAAAAATTTCGTCGCCTTTTGTGTCGATTTTGTTTTTGTTAAACCGGTTCAGAGCTTTGTCAACAGCCTTGTAAAACCTTCCATACGATACCGGTTTGAGAAGATAATCGGTAACATCGTATTCGAAGGCATTGAGCGCATACTTTTCCTTGGATGAAATGATGATGATTTGCGGAGTTGTATCCAACGAATCGAGGAAGTCAATCCCACTCATCTCCGGCATTTCGATGTCAAGGAAAATAAGGTCCACATCATCAACTGAGTTCTTAATAGCATTGATTGCATCGACGGCATTCGAAAATGTATTCAAAAGAACCAAATTCTCTGTCCGGGCAATAAACTCTTCAATCACTCTGCAGGAAAGTTTGTCGTCGTCAATAATTATGCAATTCATTTTAAACAAAAGTTTAATTAATAACCAGTTAGGAAGGGTCAGCGTAAAAAATTGATCTTTATTTATTTGCTGTTTATCAATCCTCTTACTTAGTTTGTCAAATATAAAACAATTTTAGAAAAAAAAAGATTTTTAACTAAATTACATTTGACCGTTATGAAAATGAATTTTGCTTTTTAAATGTATCGATCAGGATAGCCGATTTTGGAACCATAGCTTTAGCCCATTGTAATTTAACATCGTTATGATCGTCCTGATTTAGCTGCCACAGCGTCTCTGAGTTTCTGAGCCGATTACACAATGTATAAATAACGATCGCAGCAGATACTGATAGATTCAAACTCTCAGTATATCCTACCATCGGTATTTTGAGGTGTTCGTCAGCTTCATTCAGTATAATATCCGATAAGCCCTCCCATTCGGTGCCAAGAGCTACTACAAATTTACCTTTTTCAATGTCAAGATCCTCAGGGGCAACACCATCAATGTTCGGACTTGTAGCCACAATACGGTATCCCTGCGATTTCAACTGCTTTACAGCGGCATAACTGTTATTGGTTTGGGCGTTGTACCTGTTTACTGTAAGCCATTTATCGGCGCCCCTGGTAACATAAGGATTATATGCAAACCGGTTGTTATTTTCAACGATATGAATGTTCTGAATTCCCATGCATTCGGCTGTCCGCAACACTGCACTAATATTCTTCGATTGATAAACATCCTCGAGCAGGATGGAAAAATAACGGGTACGAAATTTCACTTTTTCTTCAAGCATGTGAATTCGCCTTTCGTTAAGAAATTGGGCTAAAAATGAATATAATGCGGTAGTGTCCATATATAAAAAAAGGGGCTAAAGCCCCTTTAATTTTTTTTGCTTAATCAATTACTTAACTGCATCAGACAGTTCGCTTCCAGCTTTGAATTTGCATACATTCTTAGCTTTAATGTTGATAGGTTTACCAGTCTGTGGGTTACGACCTGTTCTGGCACTCCTTTTAGCAACTGAGAAAGAACCAAAACCTACGAGAGCAACTCTGTCACCTTTTTTCAAAGCACCGGTGGTAGCTTTTACGAAAGCATCAAGAGCTTTCTTAGAATCAGCTTTAGTAAGTTTAGCTTCTGCAGCAATAGCATCGATTAATTCTGCTTTGTTCATAATTAAAAATTTAGGGTTAGTGAAAATTAGTTTTTGTTGAATAATGTATACAAATATATAGTATTTATTAAGTCTGGCAAGACTTACAGGAAAAAAAATGCTAGAAAATTCTAAAAAAGTGTTGATAATTACCGGATTCATTTACAGGCACCTCCGGAAATGCCCGTTAAATGGACAATTCAGAAAATGTAAGAAAAATTTTGGTTGTTAAAAAAAAAGTTTACTTTTGTGCCCGGAGAAATGGCAGAGCGGTCTAATGCGGCGGTCTTGAAAACCGTTGATCCTTTGCGGGATCCGGGGGTTCGAATCCCTCTTTCTCCGCAAAATGTTGAATAGAAGCGATTAAGCCTGGAAATAGAAATATTTTCAGGCTTTTTTGTTTTAAGCAGTTAAAAAGTCTGCATAACATTGGATTATTGACTTCTTCCCTTCCTGACCGATTCTCTGCCCATTATATGTGCATAATTTAGTTTATTCCAAAAACCATAACCATAAGCAGTGTGTTTATTTTACAAAAGATCTTATTATGTCCAACTAATACAAATTGTTATGAGCATGGGAACAGATACTAAAGACCGGGTTCGAAAAAACACTTCCTGGGGAAGAAATTTAAAAATTGACAATCTTACAAGAGAAAATATACGCCAATATTCGAAAGGCAGCGACAGAGAAATTGCCGATCGAATTAAAACTCTCAGAAAAAAATGGGACATGGAGCGTACGCTGGAATTAAACATGTCAACACTGGCGCTTACCGGATTGGCATTATCGGTGTTTGCAGACAAACGATGGTCCATACTTACGGGAGTGGTCTTAGGCTTTTTTGCCCAGCATGCTATTCAGGGATGGTGTCCGCCATTACCTTTGTTCCGGGCTATGAAAGTAAGAACGCGAACTGAGATTGAGGAAGAAAAATATGCATTGAAAGCACTGCGGGGTGATTTTAAAAATGTAAATTCTCCTGAAGAGGCTTTACTCGCAGTAAAACGGGTATGAAAAAGGGATCACCGGTATCCCTTTTTCCAAGTCCGCTGGTTTATCATCTGGTGCTATTCGCCTTGTTCCAGCCACCGATGCCATCGACCATCTGATGCACGGTTTTAAAACCATTTTTCTCCATATATTCTGCTGCTACACCGCTCCTGTTACGGGTACGACAATAAACTATATATTTTGCATTTTTATTCATTTTACCAATTCTGTCGAAAGCATCGGCATCATAAATGTTTATGTTTATGGCTCCCGGAATATGCCCTTGCGAAAATTCTTCAGGGGTACGAACATCTAAGACCACCCAGTTTTTTTCGGTGGCAAGAGTATTTTTGACTGATTCTGCTGTAACTTCTTTTATCTGCGCATTCATTGTCTGCATTGAAAACACAGATAAAAACAGCACAAACAGCAGATTTGTTCCTAATATTTTCTTCATCGTATTTTATTTTTTAGTTAAATAAAGAACGCATATCCATTTTATGCATTAGTATTACTAATTAGTACATTATATATCTGCGGCTTTGTCATCATTCCCGATTGCCTGAAAAGCTGCCGGCCATTTTGAAAGACCATCAGTGTAGGTACTCCCTGGATGCGGAACTTCGTGGCAATCTCAGGATTTTTATCCACATCAATTTTGATGACCTTAACTTTTTCGCCCATCTCCGAAGCAATTTCTTTTAAAATGGGCGACTGAGCCTTGCAGGGCCCACACCATTCGGCAAAAAAATCAATAAGAACCGGCTCCCTGTTGTTTATAATTGTTTCAAAATTTCCTTTCATATCTTCAAAAGTTTTTCATTTTAATCATCCCTGCAAATATAGTACCTCTCATAAGATGCTTTTCTTTAAGCAATGAGAAAGAAAATAAGCTCTCACTTGAATTACCTCAACAAAAAAGTTGATCCGTTCTATATAGATAATGTCAATAAATACATTTATAATATCATTTTGATTTATATCCAAATTGCGCCTAACTTTGTTTCATTATTAAAACCATAAATTATTCAAATTATGAATGGCAATAGGATTAGATGAAACCAAATCGCAGGCTCTTGCCGGAAAAATGAATGCTTTGCTTGCTGCATACCAGATATTTTACATGAATGTCCGTGGTTTTCACTGGAATATAAAAGGGGATAAGTTTTTTGAGTTGCACGTTAAATTCGAGGAACTGTATACTGATTTGCTCGTGAAAATAGATGAGGTAGCAGAAAGGATCTTAACCCTGGGTGTTACCCCTCTTCATACCTTCGACGATTACAGCCGCGAATCGGTAGTAAAAACTGTGAACAACGTTTCGTCAGGTACTGAAGCTGTTAATCTCGTACTTGACGCCTTCAGAAAAATACTGATACTTGAGAGAGAGATACTTGGGTTATCGGCCGAAACGGGTGATGAAGGAACCAATGCCCTGATGAGCGACTATATCCGCGAAAAAGAAAAGTTGGTATGGATGTACTCGGCATATCTTGGTAAATAACAGAAAGGATTTATGAATAAGTCAATAAAAGATCTGGATTGTAAAACAACCAGGTCTTTTTTTATGTTAATTACTCGGGATAAAAACATTTTATTTTTAAATCACTATTCTTGAACAATACTTATATTTGTAAATATTGAACAAACCTTAAATGAAACAAACTATGAAATTAAAAAATCGTTTATTTAATACACTGATTCCATTATCGTTATCTATAGTTATAATACTATCTTCCTGCAAAAGCGGAAATACAGGAACCCAGGATTCGGCCACTGCTGACACCGTAAATAAAACCGAATTATCGCAGGATGTAAAGGATGTTGTTTATCCTTTACCTACTCCATTCGAAGTAACTAAAATGTTGAACGATATAGGCGCAAAATATAACTCAGCAGTTCTTAATCCGGCTAACAAGGTTGAAAAATACTTTACCGAATCGAGCAAAGCTGTGAACCTTGGTGTTTATGGAGCCGATTTAGCCTATGCTGCTACATATGATCAGAAGCAGGACATAAAACTTTATTCAAACGCATTAAAGAAACTTGTGACTGATTTAGGTGTTAACATCGATTTCAACGCACTCATTGCTGACGAAAACAAAGAAAAATTCAACAATAAGGACACCCTCGTAAAATACATCACCAACACATTTTCTGACACTTACCAGTATCTTGGTGAAAAAAGCAATCCTGATCTTGCAATTATCATGACTTCGGGCATGTGGGTTGAATTAATGTACATTGCAACCAATATTTCCGAAAACACATATCATGTTACAGGAATGGTTAAGCTTATTACCGATCAGAAAGATTCCTACAATAAGTTAATGGAATTGCTTTCGGGCAGAAACTCAAATCCCGAGATTAAAGATCTTGAAACCAAACTTTCTGTTTTGAAACCAGTATTCGATAAAATTGATGCAGGACTTACTGAACCTGACTATAAGATTATTCTGAATACCATTAAAGAAGTAAGAAAAAACTTTGTTTCTTAATTAAAGAAAAATCATAAATATTACAGCCCCATGCAGTTTATGGCATCGGGCTGTTTTTTTTAACCACGGCCATACATGAATGAGTCCATTTTAAAAGCGCTGATGCGTTTGTTTGCTATCGTTGCTGATGTCAATAAAGAAGGGCAATCCGATAACGAACGAAGTATTGTAATGGACTATCTCGACCTTCAGTATAGCCACGAGATAGCACAAAAATACCTGGAATATTTCGACGAACAGGTGAAATATTTCCATCCGGAACTCATGCACACAAACGATGAGGAAGCCCGGAAACAACAACTCGCCAACGAAGGTAACATCCTTAGCTTACTTAACCAGATCAACGAAGAACTCGACCAGGAGCAACGACTGGTGGTAATCATTTACCTGCTCGATTTTATAAATCGTGACGTTACCTCCAAAAATGAGTTAAAGTTTGTCACCAGCATTGCTAATCAACTTCTCATTAAAGAAGAAGAATTTAACGATATCAAAGCCTTTACTTTTGACAACCTCGATGATGTTGTGAATAAGGACTGGCTGCTATTTATCGATGCCGAAGAATCGGCCCCCCACCCCATCAAACACATGCCTAATGAAAAGTTTGACGGGCGATTATCGGTATTACATGTTCCGAGCGTTAACCTGCACGTTTTCAGGTATAACGGAAAGTTAAACCTCTTTATGAACGGTCACAGCATTAAACCCGATCGCTCCTATATCTGGTCGGCTGGATCAGTAATTAAGAGTTCCAAGATTGAATCGTTGTATTTCAGCAGGATGGCGGGGAAATTTATCCAGGCAAACATTGCCAGTAAATTTGTTTTTGAAGCTGAAAACATAGAATATTATTATCGCAATAGCAACAACGGGTTAAAACGGTTTAATTTAACCGAGGAGTCCGGCCGTCTGATTGGAATTATCGGAGGAAGTGGATCGGGGAAATCCACGCTTATTAATGTTCTCAACGGCAACATAAAGCCTCGTTTCGGAACAATAAAAATTAACGGATTCGATATTCACGAAAATAAGGATAAATTAAAGGGAGTTATCGGGTATGTTCCTCAGGACGACCTTTTAATAAAGGAATTAACAGTTTTTCAGAACCTTTATTACAACGCCAAACTTTGCTTTAATAATTACGATGAAGAACGTATCAAGCAACTTGTTGAAGTTGCGCTTGTCGACTTCGACCTGGTTGAAGCCCGCGACCTGAATGTTGGCGACGCTTTTACGACCATTCTGAGTGGCGGTCAGCGAAAGCGGCTTAATATAGCTCTGGAGCTTATCCGCGAGCCATCCATCTTATTTGTCGACGAACCAACATCCGGGCTATCGTCGGCCGACTCGGAAAAAGTAATCATCCTGCTCAAACGCCAGGCACTGAAAGGCCGGCTGGTAATCACAAATATCCACCAGCCATCGTCCGACGTATTTAAAATGCTGGATAAGCTTCTGGTGATGGATCAGGGCGGAAGGGTAATATATTATGGTAACCCGGTATCGGCAATTACCTATTTTAAACATGCTGCCCGTTACCCCGATGCCGACGAAAGCGAATGCCTGAGCTGCGGTAACATCAACGCCGAACAGATTCTCCGCATTGTGGAAGCCCGTGTGGTAGATGCCAAGGGCAAAATGACCCGTAAACGGAAAACACTACCGGAGGAATGGTATCAACGATATTTGAACGAAATAGATGTCAAAGTTCAGGAAACACACCGCGAACACGACGACTCCGTACCTAAAACCAATTTCGGTATTCCTAATCATTTTGAGCAGTTTAAGATATTTTTAAGCAGGGATCTGATGGCCAAGCTTCATAACAAGCAATACTTGTTCATCAATGCCATGGAAGCTCCATTACTTGCCTTTATCCTTGCCTTCTTTACAAAGAACTACACTTATATCGACGGCGTTCCGCGCTACATTTTCGGAGAAAACCCGAATATTCCGGCTTTCCTTTTTATGGCCGTAATTGTGGCGCTGTTCCTGGGATTAATCATCAGTGCCGAAGAAATATTCAAAGACAGAAAGATACTCAAACGTGAAAAATTTCTGGATTTGAGCCGTTTTAGCTATCTGCTGTCGAAAATCACGATTCTTTTCTCTATATCGGCGCTGCAATCGCTTATTTTTGTTCTGATAGCCAATGCTATGCTCGACATAAAAGGAATGGTATTCTCTTACTGGATAATTCTGTTTACAGCCTCGTGCTGGGCTAATATGATCGGGCTTATCATTTCGTCGGGTCTGAATTCGGTGGTTACCATATATATATTAGTACCAATTATTTTGGTTCCCGAACTTCTTTTTAGCGGTGTAGTTGTCGATTTCAATAAAATGCACAACAAAATTGCCTCAGAAAAGTATGTTCCGGTAATTGGCGATGTTATGACTTCCCGGTGGGCTTACGAAGCGATAATGGTAACCCAGTTTAAGGATAACCGTTTCGAACGCCAGTTTTATAAAGCCGAAAAGAAAATAAAGACAGCTCTCTTCTATCGCTCCTATTCCATTCCCGAACTTCGGAACATTGCTTATCAGAGTAACCAAATCAAAAAACAGAACAATGATACAGTTAAGCTTGCCAATAAGCTTGAAGTGCTGCGCAACGAAACTGCCGAAATTGGCACTGAACTTGATTGGCCTGTAAACAAACTCATCGATAAACTCTACCCTTCATTTTTTAATGAAGAAGTTTTAACAGAATACGACAATTTCCTGTCGCGAGCCGAGAAACGTTTCAATACAATTTATAACAGTGCCGTAAAGGAACGCGACGACAAGTATACAAGCATTGCAAACAAACTTGGAGGAAACGAACAGTTCCAGAATTACAAGCAAAAATATTACAACAAGCAACTGGCTTTTGTAATGACCAACGAAAAGGAACTTAATGAGTTTGTAATCCAGGACAATGAAATTGTAAGAGTGCGGGAAGCCGTATTCCGCTCACCTGAAGCCAGCAACGGAAGAGCCCACTTTTATGCTCCGGTAAAGCGCATTTTTAATCTTTCAATCGGCACGCTTTATTTCAATCTTCTTTTTATATGGTTTTATACCTTCGTAATGTTTGTAATACTCTATTACGACATACTGCGAAAGATAATCGCTTACTTCGAATCGTTGATGATGATCCGCAGAACACGCAGAAGATTGCTACGATTACTCCTGATTGAACAACAGAATGTAAAACAGACTTTAAAGGGACTGAAACCACTCAATTAGGAACAGGGAACTTATTAACTAAAATCTGTAGAAAAATCCTAACCCGAGAAATTGTCTGATCTGCAGGCGTGGACCTTTGTTGGGAGGTGTTACAATATTGTCGTCGTAAAGCAGATTTACTTTAACATTGGCCGTAACAAACTTATTTAATCGTGCGCCCACAGTTAACTCGCAATCCCAGTCGATATTTTTGGGATTTTCCATGTAATTCGAGAATGCGTCGAGTTTCAACTGGTAATTAACCAATTTCAAAAAGCTTCCTTTGGCAAGAAGCTTCATATAACCGCCAAATTCGTGCCTGAAATGCTTTCCCGAATCGACTCCGAAAAATTTCCGGCTGGATAATAAATTGCTGCTCACAATGGTTGTTTTGCCGGTTAAACTGGAAAGCATAAACGAAAAGTTAGCATTCGGCTTATAATCAATCCCAACAGATAGAAATACAGTTGCAGGAGATAAAAAGTCGGAAATCTTTACTGAGTCCTTTTCAGGATAATCGTATCCCGGAAAAAGCTGTGTCTTAAAATTTAAAAGAGCCGAATAAAATAGTCTTTTAGAGAGCTTACGCCCATATTTGGTAAGAATATCAAGCCTGTCATCGGTTTTCACGGCAGGAGTTTTTTCCCTTTTTTGGCGGCCAAAACCAAAATCGACGGAGTTGTCCCAGGCAGAAACATTGTTGGAATAATTGGCTGAAAGGTTTAAAAGCATATTGGCAGCGACAGAATTCTGCCCCCCGGCCGCCCAGTTTGAAAGTGAAATCTGAGAAAGGTTTAAAGTAACTGCACCGCCGGTTCTCCAGTATTTAATGGTGTCGCGGGGCATGGTGTCAGAACTTACCGGTTTTGGACGTGTAACAAGTAAACTATCAGCTACTACCAGATTGGATTCCAGATTTAAAAGAGGCAAAAACTGAATAATAAATTCTAAATCGGGTAAAATGTCAATCAAAAGGGAATCGTCCTGATATTCTTTTAAAGTATCAGGATATAAAGTACTCATGATCTGTGCTGAATCAGGAATCTCAAATTCCTGAGCTTCTAACTTTAAACCTAAAGAAAAAACAAATAAAAATACCCAAACCCGCAAAATCAAACTCATAACTAAGCCGAAACTTCGAATGTATTTCCCCTAACTGCAAAATGAAACTGACCCGGAATTGATTGGCCGCACAAAGAATTTCGCAACAACTAAAACGACAACCCCATTGTCGCTTTTAGTATTATAAAACGGAAAAGAAGAGAATTATTGCTGTGCTGGTTAAAAAGGCTTGAAACAATTTACAATTTCGCCTATAAACATGCGATGGTAATCATTATTCTGATACGTTGATTTCAGGATACTTTGATCAATAAAAGCCTCCGGTTTAAGATTCTCGGCATATAATTTCTTGCATTCGAAAGCAAGACGGGTTTGCTCAAAAATAACATTGCCAAGGTCGGTAGGATAAGGTGTTAAATCTGTGGCTTTTATCTTATCGATATCTTTACCTGAGTGATTACCACAGAAATCCAGTGCTTTTTTAAATTCGGGATTGAAAAAGGTAAGTGTAAAATAATGGTTCTTGTTCAAAAATTCGTAAGTGTAACGCTGGGGACGCACGAAACAAAAAATAACAGGTTTGTTCCACATTATTCCAAAGGATCCCCAACTGATGGTCATGGTATTAAAACTTTCTAATTTTCCAGCAGTTAACAATCCCCAATCGTTATTAAGAATATTAAAATAATTCTCATTCAGACTGTTCAGGTTGATTTTTTTGAATAAGCCTTCCATGATTACAAGTTTAGATAACTTTTCAGTTTAAAATTAACTTATTAAGAATAAAAAACAAAGTTTAACCTAAAATCCATTTATAAACAGGATATAAAACAGATAATACCGGCATATCATAGCCAAACTGATATTTCTTTTCAAGATGTGATTCTATAACGGGATGCTGCCTGAACCAGGGAACACGAAAACGCTTTCGTGATATGAAACTAAGAAACTGATCCAAAAAAGAATCAAAGAACAACATAAACACAATCACGCCATATATGTTATCGCTTGTGTAAATATCAAAAGGTTCCAATTGAATATACGATACCAACAAAATTGTAAATAACCAGATAACAATGCGAATCATAAGTCCGGTTGTTACCAGAAAAGAAACTGTTGATTTGGTGCCTGTGAGGAATAAAATAAACCTTGAAACAATTACACTCAGCATTAAACCTATGATTACCCGCCAGAGGACACTTGAAATATCCAGAAAAAAGATACAATAAAACAGAATGGCTATTTTAGACACAATCAGGAGGGAATGTACAACCAATGCATGGTGTGAACGAGGAATATTAAGCGTAACGCTATTCTGGTCAAAAGCAACGCCATGTTGCCCAAGACCATAGTTTTTGAGCTTTATGTCCTTTATCTTTAGCATTCCTAATTTATAAGGCCGGGAGTCGGCTTTTAACCGGGGCGAATAAAAACACTGTTCCTGCGGGTCGGGATCGGTATAAGAGAAAACCTTTTTAATCTGTTGAAAGTTATAATAAAACTTGCCAGCAACGAAGTACCGTTTTCCTGCTTTTAAGATGAAATATACGCCAAGACCGCCGGCCAGCATCATAATTCCTCTTCCGATGAAGGAAGCACCGGTATCGTAAAGGGTTAAAATAACCGGAACCACCAGCAGAAAAACACACAGGGCAAACAAAGCAAATCTGCCCAGATAATTAGTGAGCAGCACAAAATCCTGTAATCCGCTTTCCTGATATTCTTGTTTTTCTTTACGGTCTTTTTCAACGCGCTGTCTGGCCCGTTCCTGCGCCCGTTCACGGGCAACCCGTCGCATCTCCTCAAAGTAAGCGGGGTCAACTTCATCCTGATCGTAAATTTTCCCTTTGTAGCGTTTCAGATCTTCAAGCAGGTATTCGCAGGCCTCCGAAATTTCAAGAAATCGTTGATGGGCGTCAGGATCTGGATTTACATCAGGATGGTATTTTTTTGCAAGAATTCTGTAAGCTTGCTTAATCTCATCTTCGCTGGCAGAAGATTTCAGATTGAGAATATCATAATATTCCTTTCTCATAGCAAGCTCAGCAGAATCGTACGGGTAAGCTAAAATCCGTAGTCGACCACAACCCGTTCTTTGGTTGAGGCTTTGATAAGCGCAGCAACAGCAAGGTGAGTGGGGTGTTCCTGATAAAACTGAAGATCACGAAGAGTAGAATGCTCTGTAATAAGCACCAGGTCGTAAGCGGCCGGACTTGTGTTAACGTTTATGCCAACCTCCAGCGAATTAAGGCCATCTATTTTTCCAATCATCGATTCAAGCTCTTCTTTAAGAAGCAAAGCGGTGGCCTTTTTGTTTCCGCCTTCACAATCATCTTTAATACGCCACATTACAATGTGTCTAACCATAAAAATATCGTTTAATTAATTTCAGCTAATTTATGAAAATACAGTTGTTCTATTTATATTAATAAAAGGAAAAACTTTTATAACGCTATAAACAATTCTTTCAGCTTTATTTCTTCATTTTCCCAGCAAAGTTCCTGCCGGGCAATTTTAATTTTTTCCTTCCAAAGCAATCTTTTATCCTCATTGTGGAGCATGGTATGCAAAACAGAAGCCAGATTTTCGGGAGTTCGCTCTTCAAGAATCATCCCGACCTCATATTGATTGACAACAGCAGCCATTTCGGGCAGATTGGAAGTTATGACGGGAACACCCGCCTGGATGTAATCGAAAAGTTTATTTGGCAAAGCAACCAAATAGCTCATACCCATGGCTTCTTCAATGGATATGCCGGCAGAAGCTGTTTTCGTTAATTCCCGCAATTGCTCCGGCATAAGATTACCAGCGAACAGAACTCTTTCACTTATCTGAAGTGCCAAAGCCATTTCTTTAAGCTTTTTGAGTTCCGGACCATCACCGGCAACTATCAAATTTCCATCGGGTAGCAGTTTTAATGCCTGGAGCATCAGTTCCAGCCCCCTTCCAACATTTACACTTCCCTGGTATATAATGGTTTTTGTTTTTCTAACATTGATATTCTCAGGCTGAGAAACTGGCAAATTGCGTATGATACTAAAATTGATACCATATTTCTGCCGGTATATATCTGCAAGTTTGCCAGATACAGTATAATATTGATCGCAACCTTTGATCATCAACTTTTCTATTAATAACCAGAAGCTCCTGACAAACCTGCGCTGATAAACTTCGGGGGTTTCGGGAAAATATTCGTGACTATCAAAAACCAGTTTGTTGCGTTTTATCTTTGAAATCAGGTAATTGGCGGGCAATGTATCCAGATCGTTGGCAAGCAATATATCGGCCTTATGGAAAAGAAGAAAAAAGAAAAGCCTGATGTTGTACTCGGCATAAAATAAAAACTTCCTGTTAAAGAAATGTTTGATTCGTCTACAGGAATAAGGCCTTGCAGGCATTGGCATGTGTGGCCAGGTCCTGCCCACCAGTAAAACTTCGAATCCCCACTTGTGCAATGATTGACAAACCCTTTCGACCCGCTGATCAATTACCAGGTTATTAGTAACAGAAACAATAACACGTTTCATCAGTTGCTAAAATTCAAGCTCACCAATACCCTGACGTACAATTTCGGGCTCAGTACCAGTGCAATCCACCACGGTAGTTGGCTGGTTATTACCATACCCGCCATCAATTACAATATCCACCAGATCGCGGTAGTTTTCAAGAATAAGCTCCGGGTCGGTTGTATATTCAATAATTTCATCGTCGTCGCGAACGGAGGTTGTAAGAATTGGTGTTCCGAATTCGCGAGCAATTGTCAAAATGATTTTATTATCGGGAACGCGTATCCCAATCGTTTTTTTGTTGCTCTGAAATACCTTTGGCACCTTACTGTTTGCATTCAGAATAAAAGTAAATGGACCGGGTAATGATTTTTTCATCAGCTTAAAAACAGGATTGCTGATGGGAGTTGTATAATCCGAAAGCTGGCTTAAATCGTAACAAATAAGAGAAAACTGGGCCTTCTCGGGTTTCACGTTTTTGATGCGGGCAATTCTTTCGATGGCTTTATGGTTATAAATATCACAACCAATTCCATACACCGAATCGGTGGGATAAATGATCACTCCTCCGTTTCTAAGGGTGTCAACCACCTTATCGAGCTGGCGCTGACTGTTATTCTCATCATAAAGTTTAATAAACAAGGCCATCTGTTTCGAATTACAAACACAAAGGTAATAAATACTTTACTGTTTGATTCGGGTGAAACCTGTTATTAATCAGGGTTTTTATCGATCTTCCAATATTCATCCTCCGGAGAGCTGTTTTCGTCAGTATTTTCCTCTTCCGGCTCATCCATCCAGGCAGGCCGTTCGGGCTGCGGACCTTCTTTCAGATAATAAAAAGCCAGGAAAGCTCCTGTTACTCCTCCGAATAAATGTCCTTCCCACGAAATATCCCACTGAATGGGAAAAACTCCCCAGATTAAACTTCCATAGAGAAATATCACCAGGAGGGCCATTGCGATTAACCGGATAATGTTCCGGAAAATACCGCTAAAAAATAAAAAAGCAGCCAGACCGTATACCAATCCGCTTGCCCCGATATGATAAGCCTCGCGTCCGATAAGCCATATTCCCAACCCACTCATAATCCACATCCATAAAACTACGCGTGGTGCAAGGCCGGGATAAAAGTAAAACAAACCTGACCCAAGTATTAACAGCGGCACCGAATTATTAAACAAATGACCAAAATCGGCATGAATAAGCGGAGTAAAAAAAATGCCACGTAAACCCAGCAGTGTACGCGGAAAAACACCATAATTATCAATATCCAATAAGGATAAGGCTTTCAGTAAATGTAAAGTCCAGATACAAATAAGAAAAAGTACCGGAAAATAGGCGGAACGCAGGAGTTTTTCCTTTTCTTGCTTTAGAGATAGCATCAGGTTTAGAAATTTTTAAAACGAAGATAGAAAATAACTGAAAATGTTAATTTTGCAGCTCATTTTTAATGCATGGAATTTTTAACAATACTTTTGATTGCCATTGGGTTATCGGCCGACTCCTTTGCGGTTTCCATCACCAGTGGATTGGTGCTCAATAAAATTGATTTCAGGAATGCCGCAAAAATAGCTTTCTCCCTTGGTTTCTTTCAGGCACTTATGCCTACTATCGGGTGGCTTATAGGTGTTAAAATTCAAAAATATATCGAAAGCTTCGATCACTGGATCGCTTTTGGGTTGCTCTTTATCATTGGTATTAAAATGATTCTCGAAAGTTTGAAAAGTGACGAAGAAGATAAAAATTTTAATCCGCTGAATCCTAAAGTACTGCTGATGATATCGCTGGCTACAAGCATCGATGCACTGGTTGTAGGTATCAGCTTTGCCTTTATCGACTATAATTGGCTTCTGTCGGGCTTTATCATTGGTGCTGTTACTTTTATCATATCCATGCTCGGAATTTTATTCGGCAAGAAAATGGGTAACAGGTTTGGCAGCAAAATGGAGATTGTTGGAGGAATAATTCTTATATTTATTGGTGTAAGAATTCTTTTTCAACATCTTGGCTATCTATGACAGACACCCAAACTAAACTTCAAAATCTTATTACATCCCTGTTCAGGGAAGAAGAACTTACCTCTCAGCTGCTTGACTGCAGGCTTCTCGAAATCCCCGCGGGCGAACAATTGCTGAAAGAAGGAGATTACATAAAAGTTGTTCCGCTCATACTTTCGGGCAGTGTAAAAGTTATCAGAACGGATGAAACCGGCAGGGAAATTTTATTGTACCATATCTACTCCGGCGAAAGCTGTGCATTAACTATTTCGGCAGTGTTAAATGCCGACAAATCGAAGGCTCTTGCCATGACCGAAGAAGCAACCCTGGTGCTGTTGGTTCCGGCCGACAAGGTAAAAGAATGGATGTACCTTTACAAAAGCTGGAATAAATTTGTGCTTGGGCTCTATCAGCAGCGATTTAATGAACTGATCAACCTATTCGACGAACTTGCTTTTAAGAATATTGATATCCGTCTCATAAGCAAACTGAAGGAAAAACTCGAAAACCGCAAAGCAGGAATAGTAACCCTAACCCATCAACAGCTTGCTAATGAACTTGGAACTGCCAGAGAAGTTGTTTCGCGGCTTCTCAAGCAACTCGAAAAGCAAGGTTACTTAATAAATCACAGGGGAAAAATAGAAATAATTCACCTTATGTAACTTAAGTCACAAATTATCGCCATTGCCAGACATTAGTTTTGTACCATAATAATAATGTTAAACAATTAAAAATTATGACCATGAAAGCAAATGTAGGTAAAGCAGACAAAGTAATCCGAATTATTCTGGGTGTAGCAATTATCGGAGTAGGAATTTATTTTAAAAGCTGGTGGGGCGCAATAGGAATCGTTCCGATTTTAACTGCAGCCATTAGCTGGTGTCCGCTTTATACTCCTTTTGGAATTAAGACCTGCAAAACGAATTAATAAAAACCAGACTACTACTACCAGTCAATAGCTCTTGATTGACAGCCGGATTATCCAGAGCCAATTTTCCTGTTGATCGAAAGCTATTGACTTACTTTTTGACTTTATAAGCAGAAAGAGTTCTCCTAGCCAGAAAAATACTTAACACAGTTAGCATTGCACCAGCCAGAAACGCCGAACCCGGAAAATAAACCGGCGCTGCTTTACTCGTGAAATAAGCAAAGATATTAGTCAT
>JAJYAG010000002.1 GCA_021779665.1 Bacteroidota bacterium
AAAAAGAGATGCCTGGCCATAGTTTTAGGTTTTAAAGTTATTACCGGTCTATACGGTGCGCATGACAATAATGTTCCAAAGTAAAGGATTTCAATATTTTTATCTGCAATTTTTAATTCCATTAACCAAATAAAAAAATTTTAATTTCAAGGATAACCATTTGAGGCTACACACGTATATACCCCTGATTCACAACTGTGCTTTTCAATTGTACCCAAAATGTAAAAGAAAGATTAATGCATTTGCTGCATACTAATCTCAGAACAGTTTAAGTATTGTTAATCGTAACTCTTCCCGTCGTATTTAAGAATATCTGTTCAACAGTTAATAGTGGCTTATAGGCTTATTATTAATTAAATGAATAAATATTCAGTTATTGATAAAAAAAGAATAACCTTTTTTCAGGAAATTCGTTAGATAATTTCGATTTATCAAACAATTTTTTGTATACAACATCTTTAACTACATCAAAACCATTATGAACCGCATTATTTTACTTGTAATTTTTTTAATTAATGTATCGCTCGTTGCCAATTCACAAACTCAGCTAACCCACCAGAAAAAGGTTTTTGTGAGTCCTGCAGGAAAAATCTATTTTAACAAAGCCTTACCGGTTTATTTCAGAGTATCAACATCTCCGGACGAGAATGCTCCCTCCTATCTGCTTAAGAGTGAAGCTTCGCCCAAATACAGCAATCCCATGTATTTCGATTCGGAAGGGAAAAATACGCTTCGTTCTCCTTCGGCTGTGGATACGGTAACCAAAAAAGTGATTGAGCCAAAACAGGATGTTCTTTTTGACGTTTATGCCGATGGAGTGGCTCCTTCGACTTCAGTCAAAATAAGCAGCGATAAGAAATTTATTACAGGCAAAACAACTTTTTACGGCAAAAACACTAAAGCGGAATTAACCTCAACAGATGATGTTTCGGGAGTAGAAGCGTTGCTGATCTCGGTGAATAATACGGCATATCAGAAAAGTGAGACAGTTCTTTCATTCGATGAAGAGAAAGCGTACGATTTAAAATATTATTCAGTTGACAATGTTGGTAATGTTGAGTCGCCCGGCAATGTACAATTCAGTGTAGATATGACGGCTCCGAAAACCACACTTGCAATTATCGGAGAAAACAAAGGAAAAGTTCTCTCATCGAAAGCCTCCCTCCAGTTAACAGCAAAAGATACTCTTTCGGGATTAAACCGCATTGTATATGCTATAAACGATGGTGCCGAAAAGGTTTATTCAGCTCCAATCCCACTCTCGGTTTTCAAGGATGGAAACACAAAAATATCATACTATGCAATCGATAACGTTGGTAATAAAGAAGATGTAAAAGTAGTTTCCACTTCGACCGAAAAGCCTGATAATAATGAATCCTCTTATAGCTTTTACATCGATAAGGAAGCTCCTGTGGTAAGCTTCGAAATTGTTGGCGATCAGTTTAAAGGTAAAAGCCTGTTTATTTCGGAGAGAAGTAAATTCCAGATAAATGCCACAGATGAAAAATCGGGCGTTGAAAAAGTGACTTATGCACAAAATAAGCTCACACCCTCGGAGGTTTACTCAGAACCATTTTTGATTTCAGGCACCGGGCCACAAAACATCAGTTTTGCTGCATCCGATTACGTGGGAAATATTGCCCTTGCTCAAACTCACCAGGTTTTTGTGGATAAAACAAATCCAAAATCGAGCCTGAGCTTTGCCGGTAAACAATTCTTTAACCGTGACACACTTTTTATCACAAAAGAGACAAAGCTGGCCATTACCTCACAGGACAATGCTGCCGGAGTTCAGAAGATAACATATTCGCTGGACGGCAAAGCTGGTGAAACTTACTCTCAACCTCTGACAATCGAAAAAGAAGGATTTCATACCATCGAATTCCAGGCCACCGACAACGTAAACAACCCGGAAAGCAGCAACAGCAAATCGTTCTATGTAGACAATGCAGCTCCTTCCATTCACTATAACTTCAGCGTAAAAGCCATTGGCACAAAAACCATACGGGATCAAAATTATACCATCTACCCTTCGAATGCGATGCTCTACATAGCTGCCACCGACAATGCCTCGGGTGGTGAACATATTGAGTACAGGATAAATGGCAAACAATCTCAAACCCTGATTCCCGTGAAAGGATTTGCTCCCGGAAACTACGAAATTGAGATCTCTGCCTACGATGTCCTTAAAAACAAATCGACACAGGTAATCAGGTTTTCTATTGAAAATTAAAATGCAGAACAGATGAAATTTTCAGCTATCCGCAAAATCTTCGTACTGCTTGCTTTTCTTTTGACAGGAGTGCAGGCACTCAAGGCTCAGGAAGAAAATGTGATTGCCATTGCCGTTTATAATTTTACCCGGTACATCGACTGGCCGGCTGATCAGGCTAATAAAGACTTTCTTATTGATGTAATAGGCCATAAATCGGTCTACGACAAACTTAAGGAGATATCTGCAGGACGAAAAGTTGGCAACCGCTCCATAATTGTACGTTACCTGGAAACCCCTGACAAGGTAACATCAAGCGAAATCCTGTTTGTTGGTTTCTGGCAAAGTAAAGATATGCCTAAAATACTCGATAAAGTAAAAAGTGCCAGCACATTGCTTATAACAGAAAAAGACGGTCAAATAGAAAGTGGCTCGGGTATCAATTTCGTGATACGAAACAATGCCATTAAATTTGAGGTAAAGAAGAGTAATATCGTTAAATACGGCATGATTCTAAGTGAAACACTGGAACAAATGGCTTTTAAAGCTTATTAACCCGAAGGCAGAATGAACTGGTTTTTATTCTGCCTTCGAATTCTCTTCAAATTCTTCAACCACCTTTTTGGCTTCAGCTGCATCCTTTTCAGTAACAATAATTTTTACAGCTCCGGCGCCTCCCGGGGCTGTCCACCACGGATTTAATGTTCCGAGTATTGCATCTTTTATAAATGCTTCAATACCGGCATCATCAAGCATCGATTTCACTATACCTGCCTGCCAGGCAGTACCATCATATACCTCAACCAGTTTTGTGGTATCCTCAGTTTCCATGAGCTAAACTTTAAAAATGTAATGCAAGGTAAGCTGATTAGTGAAGAAAACCAAAGATAACCAGGGGATTGTTTCATTCAGGATACCAATAAAAGTCAGTATTTCAATAATTATGCAACCAGTGCTTGAAAGTTAACAGTTATTACTTATATTTATCGTGATAACAATTACTTAACTTAGCTAACTATCATTATGGATCTGATTAAGAAAACTACGCTTTTTAACGCAAGTTGCGTTGCATTGGTTGTTACCGCGCTGGCTTTTGCTACCCGTGGAAGTTTTGTGAATATTTGGGCAACCGAGTTCAACCTGACCCATACCCAGGTGGGATGGATTGTTGGAACTGCCTTCTGGGGCTTTACCCTGGCTATGGTTTTTGGCGGACCTTTGGTCGATATAATCGGAATGGGACGCATTATAGCCATCGCTTTTGTTTGCCATGTTATTGGAATTGCCATGACCATTATGGCCACAGGTTTCTGGTCGCTGTTTATCTCAACTTTGTTTATCGGTATTGCTAACGGAAGCGTTGAAGCTGCATGCAATCCGCTAATTACAAGTATGTATACCGATGACAAAACACGCCGCTTAAACCGTTTCCATGCATGGTTTCCCACGGGTATTGTAATCGGCGGACTTATTGTTTACCTGTTCAGCAAAGTCGGCATCGAAAACTGGCGATATTCTATGGGAGTAATGCTCATTCCGACTATTGTGTACGGTATCATGTTTTTTGGAAAGCAGTTCCCCCAGACTGAACGTGTGGCTACCGGCTTTACCTACAAAGATATGTTAAAAGCATGTGTTAGTCCTTTGTTCCTGTTTATGGCTTTTTGCATGCTGCTTACAGCTGCAACCGAGTTGGGAACAAACCAATGGATAGCTGCATTGCTCTCGAATGTTACAAGCAATCCAATTTTACTTCTGGTATGGGTATCGGGTATCATGGCACTGGCACGTCAATTCGGTGGCACATTGATACATCACCTGAATTCAAGAATTGTACTATTGGTATCGGCTTCGCTTGCTTTTGTCGGTTTACTTTTCCTCGGTTATTCCAGCGGAATCATGACTTTTGTGGCTGCAGGAGTCTTTGCATTGGGTATTGCCTTTTTCTGGCCAACCATGCTTGGATTTGTTTCTGAAAACATTCCTACAAGCGGTGCCCTTGGGCTTGCCATTATGGGCGGTATCGGATTTTTGGGAGGTGCAATAGCACAGCCGGTTCTCGGTGCTATTTTTGATGCCCAGACAGCTCAGGCTGCAGGCGATGCACTGATTGGAGGAGCAAACACTTTAAAATACATTGCCGTTATTCCTGCAATACTGATCCTCGCTTTTGGGTATCTGTATGTTAGCAGGCCTAAAAAATAGTTAAGATTTGAAAAGAGGCCGTTGAAAATATCAGTTCCAACGGCCTCCTTTTTTGTTTCAATTTGTTACACGGAGAACCACAGAGAATACACAGAGGGCCACAGAGAAATACAATACAGTAAAGAATCCGCAACACCGGAATACCTCACATTTCTTGCTAAACACCAATAATAAGATGAAATAAGGGTGTTTTTAAAAGACGAAACTCACATTATTTTAAAATCTCCTTTAACAAGGATGTTTTTTGATTGATGTCCATTACAATAGCATAAACCGAAATGGTGGCCCCTGAAATGGCATCTACATTTTTATTCACCACAAGATCCTTACTCCCATTATAGCCTTTAAATTGTTTCAGCCAGTTTTTGGCTGTAACCTCCTGACCATGGGTTGCCTGATAATTGTAAATACGTACGTGCTGAACATTCAGACCCTGATCGAATAAAATGTAATAATCGAAAAATTCGCTTTCCCTATCAGAAACAGTATCCTGAGGTTTAGAACATCCTCCGGCACGACAGGTGTTAACCCGCCCAACGTAAACATATTTACAAATCTGACCGGGCGTTGAGTTCCCGACAATATAAAATTTCCCTGAACGTACCTCGGGTTCGAGAGCCGGTTCAATCTCAAGAATCTCAAGATTAGCTGAGGCTTTGTTGAACTGTGACAAATCGGCCGACAGCATTTTGGGTGAGAAATCGATATTTGTCTGAGCTTGCAAACAAATACCGATTGTACTTAAAACTATATAAATTATAACCCTTTGCATGAGATTTGGCTTAGAACATCACGCCAATGCCAGCATTGAAAACTTTGGAGTATTCATCGGCCGGTTTTGGTTTTACAAACTGAACATCAGCCTTTATAACTGCACCTTGGGCAATCCTGAAAGTCAATCCCGTAGTAATAACATTGTTGTTATATGCTTCATTGATGGCGAGGGTTCCGCTTGCAGACTGATGTGTGTTATAATTCTCCATTCTGACAAAAGGAATGAGCTCGTTTGTGGTTGACGATACACTTCGCAATACATTGTAACCTGCTTCAATATAATATCCGGTCATGGCACTGCCAAGGTCGTTTGCAACCTTGTTTACAGCTGTAAATCTGTTATACTCTTCAGTATTTGAAATGGCAGCATAGTAAAGTTGTCCCCTGAATTGTAAACCCTTTATTCCATAGCGGGCATCCACCCCAAGCATTGAAATTCCAACCACCGATGAATCTGCCCGGGCAGCTGCTGCTTTGTTATCTTTAGCCATCCCGTTATATAAAGTGCTCTGAGTTTTACCAAAATAACCTGACACTCCAATGTTCAAGCCGCGTATACCGTAATATTCAGCTTTGGCGGTGAAATTTGGCGAACTCATAAACGATTCGGCACCACGTTGCCGGCCACCGCGGAATCCATTTTTACCATTCAGATTTCCCTTACCGTTGTAACCGTTAAAACCGTTTACGATATATGCCTGATACTTTAGAGAAGCAGGGATAATGTTTCCGCTTAAACCAAAGCCAATTTCGCGCCAGGTGGTAGGAGCAATTTTACTGTCGACCAACGGCCGCTCCACACCGTTAAAAGTAGTAGGTTCATGATATTCGTTTACAATGCCCATTGGGATTAACAACAACCCTGCTCTCAGGTTGATAAAACTATTCAGCTTGTGTTGCAGAAAAGCCTGTTCCACGTAAACTTCACTTACATGTTCAAATTCAAGCTCAGATACAAACTGTGTTCTGGAACTGAAATTATATCCAAGGAGCATCACCATACGATGAACATCCAGGGTTCCGTTACTCCGGATGTCTGAATTAAACGGCTGATTGTAATGAACCTCGCCATATCCACCTATAACAAGTTTCCCGCTGGTTTGTAACAATTTTTCAGCACTGTTCTGATATAGGTTCTGTGTTGTGTCCGACTGCTGGGCATACATCCCCGAAGCAAAAGCCAGCGCCGTTAGTGAAAAAATAATCGCTTTCATGATCTTAATATTTATTTATGCGGCAAAACTACCCACCGGAACTGTTTTCCACAATCGCTATATATTGGGATTTTTAGATCCTTTTTTCCGACATAAAAAGGATTACAAAAAGCTTTTCAACCTTTGTTAAAATCTGTTGTTTAGAAAAGAAAAACAATGGACAGAAAATTTTTAGCCACCGGTGCTTTACTTGCCTTTATAGCAGTCGCTGCAGGTGCTTTTGGAGCCCACGGATTGAAAAATCACCTCGATTCAGACATGCTTGCAATATTCGAAACTGCAGTAAAATACCAGATGTATCATTCTCTGGGGTTAATACTTGTTTCACTCATGGGTAGACCTAAAGCAGGTCCATGGATTTTGAGGTCGAGCTGGCTTTTTATAGCAGGGATAGCAATATTCTCCGGAAGTCTTTATATCCTGAGCTTAAGTGGCATTAAGTGGTTCGGGGCATTAACACCTTTCGGTGGATTAGCATTTCTGGGCGGCTGGTTAAGTTTGTTAATGCATGCATTAAAGGAAAAACAAAAAGCCTGATTCACGATACTGTGAAGTTGCCTTTAACGACAACTTCAAAATTTCTCCATCCTTAATTTTTCTGTAAAACATAATTCATGTAAACATATTCGCGATTAAGAAATTGATTATAGGTAGGCGACCCCACTGCTCCAGCAAAATTAAGCGCCACTTTACGAAGCATACGGGGTGCTAGTTTCTTAACAAGCTGCCTTCGGCGACTGTCGTCCAGATTCAGTGCATTTACAACCTGAGAGGTAATATCTTCCTCTTTCAATATGGTCAAGCCCGAATTTAGCAACTGATCCTGTAATTCAGGAATCTCATAATCGTACCTGAAATCAGTAAAAAGAAAATGGCCTCCCGGTTGAAGCACTCTGTGAACCTCGGCCAGAAACATCTTCATATCGGGATAACGGTGCGACGATTCCACATTCATTACCACATGGTAAGTATTACTATCCAGAGGTATTTGCTGTGCATTGCCCTGAATGAAGTTCAATCCCGGGGCATTGTGGCATTTATTCGAAAATGAAACAGCTCCGTGGTCCAAATCCATGCCGGTTGCCGACAAAGGATTAAACCTTCCGTTCACATAAGCTAATCCTCCTCCGCGACCACTGCCAACTTCCAGAATATTTTTACCTTTTAAATCAATAGCATCGGCAAGTAAATGATACAATTGAACCGAGTACCGATTGGCACTCTCTGCATTATTCAGGCTAACTTCAGCACCGTTGGAATATCCATAATTCATAAAAAGAACCTCGCCCTTTTTATCAACAGAGTTTACATACCAGTACCATGTCTTGAAGATCCATTCCCTAAAGCTTCCCATATCAGTGTTTTGTGGTTTAAAAAATCCTTTCAACTTCCCAGCAGGATGCTACCCTAATAGTGCAATTGCATTTTCTGAAGAAATGTATTTCTACAAGGTAAGGACAAATTTGAATCTTTAGTGTCTATTGATCAATTTTTCGAAAAAGAAATAAATTCCATGCAGCAAAACAAAATACTTTCGTCTTTTATTTACAACTCACAAAAATCCCATCTCATGAAAAAAATCTTTCTTTATAGCTTAATGATTGCGGCAACCATGTTGCTGGCAACCTCAACATCCTGTATATCCTCACAGTCGCCCTTTCCGGTTAAGGGAAGCGGTGAATTAACTGATAAAACATATAATATGACAGACTTCAAAGGAGTCGATGTATCGAGCGGCTTCGATGTTAACCTGGTTCAGGGAAACTCTGAGAAAGTTATTATATCAGCTCAGGAAAATTTATTTGAATACATCACTGTTAAAGTTGAGGATGGTGTATTAAGAATACGCATGGAGCGCAATGTAATTCAGACCAAAGGACTGAAAGCCAAAATCTATCTGAAATCAATCAATTCCCTTTCTGTTTCGGGCGGTGGCGATGTAACTGCCGAAACAACCCTGGATGTTCCAAAACTATCGGTTAACCTGAGCGGTGGCGGCGATATCGCAACCACATTGAAGACAGGTGAACTCGATTGTCACATCAGCGGAGGCGGCGATGCTGACTTTAAAGGCGATATCGCAAATTACCGTTTAGATATGAGCGGTGGCGGCGATCTTCAATCGGATGTGGCCTCAGAAACAATTTCGTGTTCAATGAGTGGCGGTGGCGATTTTAAGCTCAACAACAGTACAACAGCAAAAATGGCTGATATCAATATTTCCGGTGGCGGCGACCTTGCCATGGATATAAATGCCGATGAGGTGAAATGTTCCGTATCGGGTGGTGGTGATGCTACATTGAACGGAAGCGGAAAATTCCTGGATGTTACTGTTAACGGCGGCGGCGATGTAAATGCCGGAAATTTTAAAACTGAAAAAGCTGTTTTCCGGGCTAATGGAGGTTCTGATGTTCATATCAGCGCAACATAGGAGCTTACCGGACAAATTTCGGGTGGAGGAAATGTATATTATTCGGGTAATCCGGTTGCGGTAAACATCGATGCCAAAGGCGGATCGTCAGTTCATAAAGAATAAAGAAAAATTATAATAGAAAATCAGAGCGCGGCCGGAAGGTTGCGCTTTTTTTGTCGTATGTCCATAGCAACCAGCATGGCCGTGTAGCCCCAAACCAGGGCCGAAGCTTTGTCGGTGTCGAGAAAGTTATTCAGTATCCCGTGAATATAGTAAGTAATTAATCCGAGCGTTAAGGCGAGAGAAAAAATCCGCTCCTGTGAATAAGGTTCAGCAGCATAATACACCCTAAAACCCAGCCAGATACTTGCAATTACAAGCACAATCATAATTACTAGGCCAGGAATTCCCGACTCGGCCAGGGGTCCTATATACTCACTGTGCGCATTGCCCCAGTCGCCACGATTGGTGCTGATAATGGTCTTTTCGCGTGAAGCCTGGAAAGGTGCATATTGAAACATATAAGTTCCCGGTCCCCAACCAACCAGCGGCCGCTCATGAAACATACGAAAAGCTGAATTCCAGCGGTTAATGCGTTCGAGGTTGGAGGCATCAGTACGGATATTTGATATTGATTCAATATGTTTGGCGATGTCTTTCGATGAGTCCTGCTGGTTTTGTTCAAGCTTTAAAAATATATCGGTGCGATATAAATACAATACCGAGGCAGTTAGGAAAACGCCCAATCCCACCAATTTCCATGAGATACGCAGCTTAACAATCAATAATATCCCTGCTATGACAAAAATGCTGATCCAGGCCGCACGGGTGTAAGATAAAAGCAAGGCAAAGCAGAAAATCGAAAAAATGATCCAGGCAAGGATTCTCAGCGGTACAGGATATTTTTTAAAAGAGGCCAGCGCGACAATCACCGGAATCAGCATGGCAATGATTGCACCATAAGATGTATGATCGCGGAAAAAAGGATGAGCTGCCCTGTAGGCCATTTCGTGGCTGAAAAGCCCAAACTGCGACAGGTAAATAATTGCCGAGGCAACCACCACCAGCATAGACGGCAGGTAAACCCATAAGTACCAGCGCATCATGCTTCGTTTTTGAAACATAGCAGCAGCCAGAAAATAAAACGCCACCAAGAACCACATTCGTGATACAAGAAATTTGAAAGACACAAGCGGCATGGAGCTCGTAACGGAAGTCATAAACATCCAGAATAGCTGCAGGTAAATAAGCCACGAAACAGGATGAGTAAGAATATGCCTGTCGAATTGCCTTTCGTGAATTATCCTGTAAAAGAAAATAAGCATCACCAGAATCAGCAATGGCTCGGTAATCAGCTGCAGGTTAAAGCCCAGCTGCGGATAATAATATTCAAGCGGTACCGATAGCGGTGTAAG
The DNA here is from genome assembly GCA_021779665.1 of Bacteroidota bacterium. Classification (GTDB taxonomy): domain Bacteria; phylum Bacteroidota; class Bacteroidia; order Bacteroidales; family JAAUTT01; genus JAAUTT01. The sequence goes on from JAJYAG010000002.1 coordinate 10,234, forward strand.
AAAAACGATGAAAAGAATAAACCTGTCGAGTGCCCTTATGGCGATATAAGCGAAAATAAGCACAAAAGGCAACCCCGTAAACCAGAATATTTCGAAAGCCATCAGTATTGCATTGGTGGCAATAAATATCAGGCTCAGGATAAAAATGCCCTTGTGTTCGGCATACGCCTTTTTGACTTCGGCCAGCAAGGGTTAACTTTTTATACTGTCTTTGATTACAAAAGCAAGCAATGCTAGGAAAAAGGCTGACAGCGAAGATACCAGCACAATGAGCGACCGCTTGGGATAAGCTTTCTTTTCCGATTCGTAAGCTTTGTCCACGATATATTTGTAAGGGAGATTCTGCTCGGCATCAACCCTGGCTTCCATGTACTTTTGACGTACAAGGCTCAGGCGTTCGGTCTCGGACTTCAAGAGATTCCGTAAAGAGACATAAGCGCTGCCATATTTCGCCAAAACTGCCAGTTTATTTTCGAGCGACCGCACGGGTTTACCATCGGCAAGCGCTTTGGCATAAGCATCATTAAAAACCTGAGCCTGCGATTCATAATCCATTACCCCGGTTTTCATTAGAAAGGTGAGCGAATCTTCCATATTACGCATATCCTTCTCCAGATCCAGATATTCCTTCTCAACAATTGCCAGGGCTTTACGGGCACGCTCCTTTTGCATGGCGTTCATAACGGTATCCACCTGGCTGGCAATTTCGTTGGCAATATTGGCTGCCATGGCGGGGCCCTTATCCAGAACTTCAATAACAACCGACATAAACTCGGTACGCCGGAACTTAATATTGCTTTTAATGGCGTTCTGAAGTTTGGTTTTTGCAAACTTGCTGGTGGTATCTATGTCGTAATGCTTGTAAAGATCGAATTTGCGGATGATACTGCCTTTGATTGCTTCCGAATTCAGAACCTGCATCAACTGTTCCGACTCCGCTTCCTTGCCAAAGCTCATGATGTCTTCGGTGTAAAGGCTCGAGCTCGAGAGCAGTCCTTTGGAAACGGCAGTTGTATTCGTGGGAAACATCACCACCGACGATTTAAACTTCGGTGTAATGGATAGCGCCACAATTGCAGAGACAACGGCGGCAAAGAGGGCTATTGTTATAAGCGGAACCCGTTTGTTCCACAGATAAGTAATGAAGTCGGTTGAGTTGAAATTAAACTGCTCTTTTTTCTTTTTCGACATAAGTAGTTATATGTTTAGTTTCTGACAAGGACTTCATTTTTTACAGAGGCTGTGTAAAAGTCAATTTCCAAGGCGGAATTGCAAATTCCGCCGAGCGCAATGCTGTGATCTAACATGTAGCGCTGAGCTGAATTTGTAATTCAGCTCGACTTGACGACTTTTCACACAACCTCCCGGGGGTGAGGTCTATACAACTTTTATCAATACGTAATTCTTTTTCCCTTTCTGAACAAGCAAATATTTACCATTAATCAGATCGGAAGCAGAAACGGTAACTTCGATGGATGCAACTTTGTTTTTATTCAAACCCAGTCCTCCGCCTTCAACCATTCGTCTGGCTTCGCCTTTCGACGGGAAGACTTTGCTGAGAGTGCAGATCAGTTCCAGGATATTAACGCCTTTTTCAATCTCGGCACGTTCCACTTCAAACAAGGGAACACCGTCGAAAACAGCAAGGAAAGTTTGTTCGTCCAGTTTTGAAAGCGTTTCGGAAGTACCGGCACCAAATAGAATCTGGGTGGCATCTTCGGCAGTCTGCAATTGTTCTTCGCCATGAACCATGGTGGTGAGCTCACGGGCAAGGGTTTTCTGCATCAAACGTAAATGAGGAGCCTGCTGATGTTCGTTCCACAGCTCTTCCATTTTCTCAGGACGAAGCAGGGTAAATATTTTCATGTATTTGAAGGCATCATCGTCCGAAACATTCATCCAGAACTGATAGAACTGGTAAGGAGATGTTTTTTGTGGATCGAGCCAAACGTTTCCTTTTTCGGTTTTACCAAACTTGCCGCCGTCGGATTTGGTAATGAGCGGACAGGTAAGAGCAAAAGCTTCGCCATTCACTTTGCGGCGGATAAGTTCAGTTCCGGTAACGATGTTTCCCCACTGATCGGAACCACCCATCTGGAGCTTACAGTTTTTATGTTCGTACAGGTGCAAAAAGTCGTATCCCTGAACCAGCTGGTAAGTAAATTCGGTAAACGATAAACCAATTTCCAAACGTTTCTTAACTGAATCCTTGGCCATCATGTAATTTACCGAAATATGCTTGCCAACATCGCGAATAAAATCGAGGAAACTGAACTCTTTCATCCAGTCGTAGTTGTTTACAATTTCGGCCTGATTTGGAATATCGCCAAAGTCGAGAAAACGTCCGAGCTGTTTTTTAATAGCAAGCAGATTGTTATTGATGGTTTCGGCAGTAAGCAGGTTACGCTCTTCCGATTTTCCGGAAGGGTCGCCAATCATACCTGTAGCGCCACCAACAAGCACAATGGGTTTATGGCCGGCCATCTGCAAATGTTTCAGTAACATTACCGAAACCAGGTGACCAATATGCAGTGAGTCGGCTGTAGGGTCGATTCCTACGTAAGCCGTTGTCATTTCTTTCATCAATTGTTCCTCGGTGCCGGGCATATAATCGTGCACCATCCCTCTCCATTTAAGCTCTTCAAAAAAATTCATATAGAAATTGCGGTTTATTATTCAAAAAGATCAGGCAAATATAACAGACACATTGGAATATAAAAAATCGAGGTCCTCAGTTTATAAAGTTGCTATCCAAAATCAGAAAACAATCCTTCTAAAAGATCTCAATTATTCCTTCACCCTGAAAAATATCCAATTGAGACTAACTATTTGTAATTTATTGTTTAATTTTAAATTACACTACTAAGGGTATTAACTATGACAACGATAGCCATCCAGCAAAATAAGTTAATGGAAGCTTTGATTCAGGCGGATAAAGAAAAAGCAATTGAAATTATTACGGAATGGGCACAAATACATACGTATAAAAATACGCTTATCAGTTTGTTTCAGCCTGTACTTGATAAGTTTGGCGATTTATGGTATAAAGGAGAAATTTCTCTTGCACAAGGCTACGTGGCAGGTTTAATTGCCGAAGAAGTTTTTATTTCCGCCTCAAAATCCGGAGAATTCAGTAAAGAAGATTCTGATAACAATAAAATAGCTGTAATAGGAAATGCCGAGGATGATTATCATGGTTTAGGAAGAAAATTGCTTGTAATCTTCCTAAAAATGGGTGGATGGCAAATTTATGATTTGGGAAATGATGTTGTAGCGAAAGATTTTGTTGATAAGGCCATAGAAACAGGTGCTTCGGTAATAGGAGTTTCGGCCATGATGTATACAACCGCTCACAACATTAAAAAATTAAGGGAAGAAATAGACGCAAGAAATCTCACAGGAAAAATACAACTTGCGGTCGGGGGAGCTATTTTCAGGATAAGACCCGAACTATGCGCAGAAGTTGGAGGAGACGGAACAGTTGATAATGCACTGGAAGCAAACGAACTGTTTTTGAAGCTAAAAGAAATTTCGGACAGATATAAATAAGAAGCGAACATATGAACAGCATAGAACGTGTTTTTGCCGCAGTTACAGGGGCTGTTCCCGACAGAACACCTGTATCTTTAACCGCATCGTTGTATGGAGCAGCTTTATCAAAATGTCCGGTAACCGAATACTACCGTAAACCTCAGCTATACGCTGAAGGTCAGGCCCTGGTAGCCAGACATTGCAATACCGATATCATTTTTTCACCCTTTGCTTTTCCTCTTTTTGCAGAGGCATGCGGAGCCAACCTTTCCTTTAAAAATAACACCGTTCCGGTTGTAAAAGAATACCTGCCCTATACTCCAGGAGAGCAGGTTAATTTTGATGTTTCAAAATTAATTTCACATCCTGCCTCGGAGTATATACTACAATCGGTAGCGCAAGTAGCTAAAACGGTAGGTAAGGAGAAAATTGTGGCTGCCATCAACATCTCACCCTGCGATTTGCCAGCCATGGTTTTTGGAATCGAAAGATGGTTGCACACGCTTCTGTTTCATAAGGAAGAGGCAAAGCACATTATTATGAACCTGGGTGAATACTTTGCTGAGATGTCAAGGCAAATGTATCAGCTTGGAGCGCATCTGGTGGCAACTACAGTAAACTTTACCAATCCGCAAATGGTAACCGGTCCGGTCATTTCTTACGTAATCCCGCTGCTTACTGAAATATTTGCTAAAGTTGAAGGTGTAAAGGTTATTCATCACGGAGGTCCGGACTTTGACACTGCAGTACAAAATTACCTGCACTTCAACGGTGCGGTGGGTTTTGTTATCAGTCCCCGCGATAAAATTAAAAATATACGCCAGCTTGTAAACGACAAAACTATTCTGGGAAACATTGACGGCCCGTTTATTGGCAAACAAACCCGGGAATCGGTATACAAAAAATGTGAACAGATTTTACATGATAATGAAGGCAATACACGTTTTATACTTAGCTCATCAAATGCCGATCTTTCTTACGAAACACCCCTGGAGAATATTCTGGCTGTAAGTCGTGCCGCCGAGGACTATTCGGCTAAGTAGAATGAAAGAATTTTATGTCAAAAGATAAAAATATTATAATAGTTGCCTGCAGCATTTTCAAAGGCGAACTGGAGCAGTTAAAAAGTGAAGGTCTCCTGGATCTGGAGGTAATTTACCTCGACTCGATGCTTCATATGCATCCGGAGAAACTTGAAAAGCTTTTGGAGCAGACTCTTCCTCGATATAACGACCGAAAAATAGTAATTTTATATGGCGACTGTCATTCACGCATAATTGAGTCGGAAACGAAAAACATCAGAAAAGTTGAAGGAATCAACTGCTGTGAAATTTTCCTGGGATCCGAACGCTATTTCAAGTTGCGGAAGGAAGGGGCCTTTATTCTTTTGCCAGAGTGGCTCGAACGCTGGCGGGAGGTTTTTCAGGTTGAGCTTGGTTTTAAAGAACCACAAATAGCACGTAAATTCATGAACGATTTTCATACAGGATTGGTTTATATTGACACAGGAATTAACAGGGTACCCTTTGAAACGGTGAATGAATTAAGCAGTTTTACCGGTTTAAAGTGCCGTTATGAAACATGCTCGGGCCAAAACTTATTAAGCGAAATTTTAAAAACCGTTAAAAAGCTTTCTGATGATTGACGATAAAGCCTACACTTTTCTATTACATTCTTTGTTGGATAATATTCTGCATTTTGCAGATTCCCCCAAACAGTTTGCATCATTTCTAAGCCAGGAAATCAAATCCATAATTGGGATCAAAGTAGTGGCCGTTGCAAGCATTGACAGTTTGTCGAACAAGAGCGAACTTATGGGAATATGTCCCACCCGAAAATTTGATTTCTTAAACACCCCTGATTTTTCTACATTATCAATTCTGAAGTCAGAAATTAAAGAAATTAGCTATTTTGATCTTCAAAGCGGAGGCAGCGAAGAAACCGAAATTCTGAAAAAATTCGGATTTTCTGACTGTATGATAGTACCACTGATGGTTGGATCGTCCATGGAAGGTCAGATATTACTTTTCGATCTGGTAGAAAAGAAAGGAATAGGGCGGATTATCGAAACGTTTTCCAAACTTTCGGGTTTATGCGCGCTAGTAATCAGGAATTCCAAAATGTTCCATAACCTCGAACGGATGGTGGAACTGCGTACCAGAGAGCTTGAAATAAAAAACAAAGAACTCGAAGAAAACGAGAATCTTTTGAAACAGCAGAACGAGGAATATGCGGTTATAAATGAGGAATTGAACGAAACTAACCAGGAGTTGCAAATAGCTAAAGAAAAAGCACAGGAAAGCGACCGCTTAAAAACGGCCTTTTTACAAAATATGAGTCACGAAATCCGTACTCCCATGAACGCCATCATGGGATTTTCGGAACTTTTGATAAATCAGTATAACAATAAACAAAAGCTCGAACATTATACACACATTATTCAGCAGCGATGCAGCGATTTGCTGGAGCTCATTAACGAAATTCTCGATATCGCTAAAATTGAGTCGGGCCAGCTACCGGTTAATATTGAAGAATGCCATCTCCCTTCGTTGTTTGAGGAGTTGAAGGACTTCTTTATGGAATACCGGAAGAAGATGAACAAGCAACATATCAGTTTCGTGACTAATCTCAATTGCTCGACGGCAAAATCGGTAATTGTAACCGACAAAGTCAAGCTGAAACAAATCTTTATTAACCTGATAAGTAATTCGTTTAAATTTACCGATGCCGGCCGGATAGAGATAGGGTGCAATTCGGATCATAACAACTATCTCTCATTTTATGTAAGCGACACTGGCATTGGTATTCCCCGTGAGCAGCTCGAAATTATATTTGAGCGTTTTGCCCAGGTTTACCACGGCCCTTCGAAATTTTACGGAGGTACAGGTCTTGGTCTTTCTATCGTGAAAGGACTTGTGGAGCTTTTAAACGGTAAGATAAAGGTGGAATCGGAAATTGATAAAGGTAGCCGGTTTATGTTTGAATTTCCTTATTCCTCGGTAGCTATTGAGGAACACCATGTAAAAGAAATTCTGGCCGCCGAAAATTCGTTTATAAGAGGAAATATTCTTATTGTTGAAGATGATATTTACAATGCAGAATACATCAAAGAAATTCTTGACGGGTACGATGTAAATACATTTTATGCCGAAAATGGCCGCAAGGCTGTGGAAACGATCAAGATGCAGAAGCTTGATCTTGTTTTGCTCGATATACGTTTACCCGATGTTTTGGGGTACGAAATAGCAAAACTCCTTAAGAAGGAAAAACCCGATGTTAAAATAATTGCCCAAACAGCATATGCTTCAGCAAGCGACCGCCAGAAAGCCATTCAGTCGGGTTGCGACGAATACATAAGCAAACCCCTTAAAAAGGACGATCTTTTATCGAAAATAAGTAAAGTTCTGAAAGAGAAAAAAGCTTAACTTCTGACCTTTTTAAGGTTCGAAAAAGCAACAATAACAAGGCTCAGGAGAAATAATATTCCCAGAAACAAGGCGCTGTTGCGCATGCTCCCGGTAAGATGCTGCACAAACCCAAAACCGAACATTCCCACCACAATGGCTACTTTCTCGGTAATATCGTAAAAACTGAAAAATGAAGCAGTATCGGTGGTTGTATCGGGAATTAATTTAGCATAGGTGCTGCGGGCCTGCGACTGGATACCTCCCATTACAAGACCTACACAACCGCCAAGTATAAAAAACTGAATTTCATTGGTTACAAAATAGGCTGAAACGCAAATCAGAATCCAGATTATCAGCATCGTCATCAATGAAAATTTGTTACCCATCCTGGTGGACACCTTACCAAAAACCCACGCACCAAATATGGCAACAACCTGAATAATTAAAATTGTAGCAATGAGTTTTGTGCTGTCGATTCCCAATTCGGCGCTTCCAAATAAGGCTGCAACCATAATGATGGTTTGAACTCCTGTGCTGAGAAAAAAGAAGGCCAGTAAAAAACCAGAAAGTACGGGCATCGTGCGAACCTGTTTAAACACTGACAAAATTTCCTTAAATCCGTTGCTGAGAATCCTGGTGCGAAATGCTATTTTGGAAGGATACTCCTTTAAGAAAGAAATACTTATGCTGCCAATAATTAACCACCAAAAACCCACTGTAAGAAAAGCAAACCTGGAGGCAGAACCGCTGTCGCCTTTCCCGTCCTGATCCACGAAGCCAAAAAGCTCTGGCTTCATAATAGTAATCAGGTTGATTATAAGTAACAACATGCTGCCGGCGTAGCCAAACATAAAACCCCGGGCACTGATTTTATCGTGCTTATCTTTTGTAGCGATAATGGGAAGGAACGAGTTGTAGTAAACCAGCGAACCGGCAAACCCTATAACTGCAGTTGCCGGCAAAATAATACCCAGAAGGTAATTATCGGATGAAAACCAGTATAACCCAATGCACGAAAGAGAACCAAGAATGGTAAACATTTGCATGAAACGTTTTCTGTACCCGCATAAATCGGCTATCCCGGAAAGTAATGGTGTGAGGAAAACGATTATAAAATATCCGAAGGCTATGGCGTAATCGAGCAATACGGTATTTACAAACGACGAACCTAAAAAGCTCACCGTTTTGGGCATTACTGCGCTGTAATAAATTGGAAAAATTGCTGTGCTGATACTTAAGCTGTAGGCCGAATTGGCAATATCGTACGAACACCAGGCATTAATTACCTTTTTCGAATTCTTTTCGGGCAGGCTTTGTTCCATAGTAGCAATTTTATTTAAGAGCTACTCAAATGTAAATCTATTCAGCGAATTTCTTGCAGCCCTGGCTTATTTCTTGACAATTTTAGCCGAAAATTCTTTTCCGGTACTAAGCTTTATTTTAAGAATGTAAACACCACCGGAGAGCGACGAAACCCCGTTGTTGTCAGCAGAATAAACAGTTCCGGAGGAGTTAAGAGGTACAAAGTCCTGAAACAGCTTTTTGCCAGTCAAATCGTAAATTTCGACGGCAGCGCTGCTAACTTCAGCATCGGGCAAAAACTCCACAGAAAAGAGCTCCTGAAAAGGATTCGGATATACAACAGCGATACCGTTCCCAACCTGATTTAATTCAGGATTGTTCATAATCAGCAAATTACCGTCAATCCAGTTAAGCCTGTCGCCTATCCATTGCTTCATATAATCTACATCCTGCTGATAGGTAGCACCATAATAGGGATTTGGCCATACATACTTGCCCATAATTTTCCAAACAGAATAATTCCGGGCTTGCGGTTCCTTTAAAACAAGGGCGAGCGAATCAATATACCTGTGAATATTCTCGGTTTTCAGAACAGAGCTTCTGAACGTTGTATAACGCTCTTTCATGGTGTTGTAAAATACCGGATCGTTCAAAAAACGTTGCCACCAGAAAGGAATCTGACGGGCATCTGTTGCCGGAATTCCCTGATAAACCCAGTTGGAAACAACTTCTCCATTATAATAATTTGCATTACCAAAACCAAGATTATAATCCCATGGGGGCCCGGCAACGAGCTTCTTATTCTTATCGTCTCTATCCTTGTGGAAAAAAGTACTTGTACGGTATGAATCGATGTTTTTCGAGACTTCATTCAGGATAAAAAAATCGACAAACGAATTTACATCGATTAAATTCCTGTATCCGGTTTCTTCGTTGGTGTAGTTTTCGGAGGCCAGAACTTTCTCGAAGTTAAATATAAAGTTCTGAATATATTCTTTTTGTTCATGGTCCAGCTTACCCGCCGAGGGGTCGTGAAACAGAAAACTGATCTTTTTTCCGGTTTCGATACCGGATAAAATGGAAGAAGTCCATCCTTCATTTTCGGAACCGGTTGGCTTATCAATCTTAAAAATATAACCACCCGAAACAGGAACCCCGGTAATATCCGTAGGGGTCAGTTTGGTAATATTCACCCTGTTTTTGTCCTGTTTAATTTTTTCGACCAAAACGTAAACTCCATAATATTCAGAATTGAGGTAAAGTTCACAAAGTACGGAACGGGGGGCATAATGCCCCATATTTCTGAACAGCTGGTAGGCGAGAATGTCACGCATAAAAGTTTTGTCGTTATAAGGAGCATACAAAATCCAGTCGTTTTCGGCAGGCAGACCCAGTAAAGAAACGTTCAGGTTATCTCCTGTTTCGGTAATCGTTTCAAATCCATACGATTTTTTCGGGAACACCTGGGAAGTGGAACCTCGGACTTCAATGCCAATTTTGCATGTTAATGCAGGCACATCCGAAAGACTGTTGGAAGCTCCCTTTCCCTTATCGAAGACGGAAAGCTGCGCGGTGATTTTTGGTTCGTCAACTATTTGCTGACCGTTTGTATTGATCAACAATAATGGTAAATTTGACTTTATGGTTTGTGATTTTGCACTTTGAATCAAAACAATCAGATACAATGTACTTAATAAAGTATACACTCCTTTCATATAATTATGCCCGTCTATTTGTAAAACAAATTGGATTTTCCACCTTCACTTTAAAAGATATTCAAATCTTTAAATACATTAACAAGAAAAGCGATGATAGGTTATAACATTCCTGAAAAAATTTCCCTGGCAAATATTCCAACGCGTATCGAAAAGCTTGAAAGACTATCGTATGAGCTTGAAACGGTAAACCTTTACATCAAACGCGACGATGAAACAGGTTTGGAGTGGAGCGGCAACAAAGTTCGCAAACTTGAATATTCGGTAAAGGAAGCCTTGAATCATGGCTGCAATTTACTGATTACATGTGGCGGAAACCAATCGAATCATTGTCGAGCCACTGCAGCGGTAGCAGCGCGTCTGGGAATGAAAAGCTGTCTGGTGTTGCGGGGAACGGCAGAATCGCCGGTTGAAGGAAATTTATTGCTCGACAAACTTTTAGGTGCCGAAATCCGGTTTATTACTCCCGAAGATTACGCACAACGGCGCAACGAAATAATGAAGGAAATTGCCGCACAGAAGGAACGTGAAGGTTATAAACCCTATATTATTCCCGAAGGAGCTTCGAATGGCATTGGATCGTTCGGCTATTATAACGCTATGCTCGAAATTACGGAGCAGGAAAAAGCCATGAACCTGAAATTCGATGCCATTGCCATTGCCGTAGGCTCAGGCGGAACCTATTCGGGATTGCTGCTGGGGAAAATACTAACAGGCTCAAAGGTCAAACTTCCGGGCTACCTGGTGGGCGGCAGTATTGCCTATTTCGAAGATACCATTTATAAGATTTTCGAAGAGTTCTCCGAATATTTCAACCGCAAAGTTATTCCCGAAAGAGAAGATATACTGCTGCATGACGGTTACATTGGCAGGGGATACGGGTTGAATAACCCCGAAGAAATTGAATTTATAAAATACATAGCACAGCTCGAAGGCGTGATTTTCGATAACGTTTACACCGGCAAGGCTTTGTATGGATTGGTTAACGACATAAAAAAAGGACTGTACCGCGACTGTAAAAACATATTATTTATTCACACAGGAGGTATGTTTGAGCTGTTTTCGCAAGCGGGAGTGTTTAGGTAAAAAATGGTCAGAAACGAACTTAAGTATTTCGAAAATAACAAATGTCAGTGCACTGCAGGATGCAATTAAAAAACTTGGAATGGCCGACAGAAAACAAACAATAATTGAGAACTTATGCTATACAGAGCTTGTGTATGGTAGGATTAACAAAAAATTAGCTGTTGATTTTACCAAAGCACAGATAGAATTGTTTATCGATGAAATAATGAAAAAAACGAACGAGAAGTTCTATATAAAGACAGGCAAAAATTATTACATAACAAATACAGAGTATAATATCAGGATAACCGTTAATTCAAATACTTTTAGGATTATAACTGTTGATAGAATGAGAAAAGTATAGTGCCGCACTTTGCCATACTTTTAAAAACCTACTTCACGGCCACCACAAAATAACCCCGGTTATAAAAATGTCTTACCTCTGAAAATCCGGCCAGCTTCAGATCGGCAACGGCTTTTTCGATGGAGTGTTTGTTAAATACATCGTCGTCAGTAAACCGCTGGCGATCGAGATCCTCTTTCGATTCCATAAAAAAGAGAAACTTGCCGCTGTCTTTCAGCAACGTCCTGATTTTTGAAAATAGCACAACCAGGTCCTTCCAGAAATACACAACATTGGAGCAAAAGACCCTGTCGAATTCTCTTTCACTGATTTCAGCAGTAAGAAAGTCGCCCAACATCAATTGCACTTTTCGAGCGGCGATTAACTTCTGGTTCATCCGGGATGCTTTTTCGAACATCAGGTCAGAATAATCAAGGCCATAATACATTCCGGGATTTGCACTTTTAAAAATTTCTCTGATCCCTACACCTGGTCCGTATCCAATTTCGAATATTTTTTCTCCCGGCTGAATATTCATTTCGGCAATAAGGATGTCGTATGCCGGCTTGGTACCTTTGCTCATGATATTGGAAATGAACCGACCCAGCAAACCACTGGGCTTTTTGAACTGTTGGGCAACTTTATAAAACATAGTTTTTTATTGAAATGATTTTTGAAATAGAATTGTTCGATGTTTGTTTTTAATGAAAAACATCTCAATACACCAATGACATAATTTTGTAATATACTTTAAAATAAGAACATACTTCTTGCGGCGATAACAACGGAATTACATTGCTTAATGGTTTCCCGCGCCGCTAAATGTCCGGTGCATTTTCAATCCCGGGGTTCCACCCCGGGCTACAAAGAGGCCGCACCTATCGGCGCTAAAAACAAGGTAAAGTTGTCATCGCCGTATATGTCTCTTTGTAGCATCTACCAGTAACAAGGAATAATCAGGTTTGAGAAACTATGTGAAAAAATCGGTATAATTTCGGCTATACTCAGTTTGTCGACAACCAGCTGTTTGTCATATTGAGCGGAGTCGAAATATGACCAGGGCTGACTTTTCACGCAGTCTCACTAATACTTCTTACTGTAAAAATAACAAGTGAAATCTATAAACCATACTTTTTGAGATGCTGGTTTATATATTCAAGATCTTTCCGCATTCCTGCCAGAAACAGCTTCTTCTTTTCTTCTAACGGATAATCTTTCGGGTCCTTTTCAAAAGGCGGGTATTCCAGATGGACTGTAACCGGACCGGTAATACTGTACTGCTTCACCACACTGAAATATTCGTCGAAATTGACCATCCCCTCGCCCATGGCAACCGTTACAGGATTCCATTTATCATTCACCTTCATCCATTGAAAGTCCTTCAACACGGTGCATTTTATCCAGGGTGCAAGCAGTTTCATTCCCAGTATCCAGGTGCTGCCACCCTCGGCAACAGCATGGCGAACATCGTACTGGCAACCTATCCAGGTTGGGTCAAGATCTTTCAGCAGCTCAAACAAATCCCAAGACGGACCACCTACCCTGCGGCCGTAATGGTTCTGGTAGGCACCATGAATTTTGTATTTCCGGTTTAGCGCCTCCAGCTTTTTCATGCCGGGTTTCATCTTTTGGAGCGAGTTCCAGATGCCGTCCTTTCCATCATAATCCAGATAACCCATGCGGTAATATTTTACGCCAAGAGACGATGCCGTTTTCAGGATGCGTTCCGTGAGCGGATCGTCGGCATTGTTGATGGCGGTGACCATCATATCAACAAAAAGGCCTTTTTTACGGGCAGCTTCCACAGCTTTCGGCAGATCTTTTTCAACATTTTCGGGGAGTACATGGCCATCGGGACGAACGGTAAGATCGATGCCTTCAAAACCCGCTTCAGCAAGTAAGGCAGCCATATCGTCGTAATTCATCCAGTGGAAAGCTTTGGAAAAAGCGTGGATTTTACGTGCACTGTTCAGCTTTTCACCCGAAAATCCCGGAACGGAAGTAGTTCCTAAAGATAATCCTGCCGCCAGCATGGAAGTTTTAGCTATAAATTCCCGGCGCGAAGTGTTAGAAGTGTTGTCCATAGTTGTCCTGATTTGATTTTCAGAAAAACTAAGATAACATTAAGGAACGAAATTCTGCCATTCCTTCAGCATAATTTCGGGGTTGGCAACGTAGAGAAAGGTTCGGGGCTCGTTTTCAAAAACTTCATATATCGGTTTCCCGGAAATGAGACCCAGTTCCGGATGTGGCGACGGAGTTTTCAGCACCAGCTCCGATGTTTGATAATTCGGATTTCTTACCCAGGTTATTGAGTTATTATCGTCGTAAACAGGAAACCACGCCAAACCCTTGTGTGCACGAACCTTGTCGTATTCAAAACCATAATTGCGGTCGCACCAGGCACCGAAAGTCAGCGGTTCATCCGGATCGGCACTGATGGTGGCATGCGCCCAGTCGGGTGGAACCACCACCACCTCGCCAGGTCCGGCTTCGACGGCATAACACCTGCCGGGATTGTCGTCGGCAGTTTCCTGCATGTAAATAATGGCTTTGCCGGTCCATATCTCATAAATCTCGGGTGGAGATAACCGGTTATTTCTTGCCCTTTTGTGAATATGCCCCTGACTGCGCACCGGCTCCTTCCCCAGCCTTCCGGCAGCATAAGTTACAACACCGAACAGCAGATTGTTTTCGTTTAAAAATTGCTTATGGCTGGCTTTACCGACATCCATGGCAATGGAGTAAACCGGATCGGGACCGGAACAATCAGGGTCGAGCAGACTTTTTCGTATGGAGTCAATCGTACGGTTTTCGACCACAGGACCAAAAACATCGTTGCCATAACGGAAACCCATCGGGTTTAAAGTGGGTTCAATATCAAAACCGGGATAAAACTTCATGCTCAGGGTAGGTCGTTATGTTTGATGTTGTACGTCGTAATCACCGTTATGCTTTTGGGCAAAAGCTGAATGTTTTTTTGCTTATTCATACCTTTGATGCTTTGCACCGGATCTAACCTGAACGCATTTCCCGAAACAAGTGCTTCGGTTACATTATAAACCTGGAAAGGTTGTTTCGGATCCTGATCAGGCAGGGTGAGATGAAGATTTACCGCTGCCTGACGCTGATTAACCAAAAAGATGACGATGTTGCCATCCTGGTTCTTAAAAGCTGCAGGCTTAACTCCCTGAATACAAAACTCGGTAAACCAGTGGATGGTGGTTGCATTTTTATGCAGAAACCTGCTTATGATACCAAAGCCATAATAAGCAGCGTTTTCCGGCTCGACCGCCGAAACATATTTTTTTGCAGCAGCATCGTATGTTTTAACCAGTTGCCACTGGCCATCCAAATCGCCCCTGTTTGTGAAGCTCCAGCGGTTAAATCCGTCAACTCCCGAATTGAGACCTCTGATGATATCGTTCGCATTCGACAGAGCGGCCTCAAAGCTTTTGGGCTCGGGATTATCTTTCCCCCAGCCCAGGTTCATGTTTCCAAACTCAGTAAGAAAGAACGGTTTTTTATGATCGTGTGCCCACCGTGCCCAATCGCTTAAAATCATTTCGCCTTCTTCATCAATGCCCTGATAAGAGTGAATATCATAAGCGCCCAGAAATGGATCGAAATTGATTTTTGAAGTGTCTAACCCGGGCAGGCTCACCCAGTCGGGCCCTGAAATGGGAATTTTTATATTTCTTGCTTCAAATGTTTGATGCAGCTTTTTCCATGCTTCGGTAATTGTTGGACCTGTATAACTTCCTGCACTCCACCAGTAACCCCATGTTCCGCCGGGAGGTTCGTTGGTCATGCTAAAATACTTGATGCAGGTGTATTTTTTTGTATTGGTAAGATATTCGAGCAGAGTGGAAATACCATTTGCGAAATCGTCGAGCGACCGGGGAGCGCTTAACAAGGGATGCACTCCCGGAAAAGAATTCCAGGCAACATCTCCCCACATTTGCTGCAGAAAAACATCGGCATGGTTTGCCTCACACCAGTCGAGTATTTTGTACAGAACCAGCATCTCTTCGTTGTTCCAATCGAAAGTGTCGCGGGCAGGTTCGTACATATTCTGACTAATCTCTACCCGGATAAAGTTCAAATCCAGCCATTTTGCATGTTTGTAAAGCTGGTTCCAGGCAGCAGTGTCGGCGAGAGGCGGATTTCCTCCAAAGGCACTCCCGCGGGGATTTACATGGCGAACCGGATAATCGTACCTGTCGTTATCAAGGGGAGTGTCATTCACAAGTGCATGCCAGGAAGCACCAATACCACCTTTCATGGTATGGACAATAAATTTACTATCCACCTTAAGGTATAAATCCTTCACCTGTGCCGGTAAGGAGCCCGGCATAGCCAATACCATCAACAGGCAGCATGTAAAAATCAGGTTTTTCATATTCATAATTTTAACTCTTCTTTATCAATATTTTTTCAAGCTCTTCCAGAGATTTGCCTTTGGTTTCGGGTACCTTGAAAATAACATACAGCAGCATCAGCAGACACATAAAGCCGAATACAAGGAACGAAGCGCCGCCTCCCAAACGATTCAGCATTACGGGAAATGTAAGTGAAACCAGAAAACAGGCAATCCATAACGCAACAATGGCAATGGACATAGCTTTGCTGCGAAGTTTATTGGGGAATATCTCCGAAATTACAACCCACGAAACCGGTCCGATGGATGCAGCAAAAGAGGCAATGTACGTCAGAATGAATATGAGGATCAAATACCCTTCGAATTTTTTAAAGAAGAAAGCAATTGTGATAACCAGCAGCGAAACGAACATTCCGGCAGCGCCGCCAATCAGCAGTTTGCGGCGGCCCCATTTATCAATCCATATTATTGCAACAAGGGTGAAAAGAAAGTTAACCCCTCCAATGGTGATGGTTTGCATCAGCGCCGAGTCAGTTCCCGAACCCATCGACTTAAAAATAACAGGAGCATAATACATGATGGAGTTGATGCCGGTTACCTGGGAAAATACCGCCAGCAGAATTCCTATCCACAGAAGTGGCTTCACCTGGGGCGAAAACAGCTCTCTATAGGTTCCCGATTTCTCGGAAGCGATGGATTTGTCGATGGCTTCAATCTCGTCGAAGGCTGCATATTCCCCGTTGATGCGTTTCAGGATTTCGAAAGCCTCGTCTTTCCTGTTTTTCTGTACCAGCCAACGCGGACTCTCGGGCACAATGAGCAAGGCAAGAAAAAACAGCAGCGCCGGCGCACCCATCACCGCAAGCATCCACCGCCAAGAGTCGGGACCATGACCGGATAACTTGTAATTGGAGAAAAAGGCAAGCAAAATACCAATGACTATAGCCAGCTGGTTGAGCGATACCAGCGTTCCGCGTTTGGCAGCGGGCGAAATTTCGGAAATATACATGGGCGACAGCATCGAAGCAGTTCCTACGGCAATTCCCCCAATCACCCTGAAAAATATAAAAACAGTCAGTTGTGTCGATAAAGCAGATCCAACCGCAGATACCAGAAAGAGCGCAGCTGCAATCAGCAGCGTTTTGCGACGACCAAGTATATCGCCAGGTTTCCCTGATGAGATTACGCCTATGATGCAGCCAATCAGCAGACTGCTCACGGTCCAGCCCAGAGCAATGTCGTTCAGACTAAAATAAGGCTGCAGAAAAGGTGTGGTACCCGAAATCACAGCCGTGTCGAAACCAAAGAGCAATCCGCCCAGAGCGGCAACTGTGGCAGCAAGGATCAAAAAACCCGTATCTTTTTCTTTCATATTCTTTTAAATATTAGCATGTTCGTTTGTGCCTGTTTGTAAAAGTTGTTCTGCGAATTTAGCTGATAAATTAGTTTGACAATGGCTCTTTGGCAAGGCTGAGCGTTCGTTAATTTTATTTCCGCCGAACGAAGGCCTCTAAACTCTTACATACGCCTTCATCGTGGCGCACTTGGTGCCTTCGCTGCTGCCAAACGGACGGATTGTGTATTCGCCGATTTTAGCCGGCACAATAAATGTTTCGGCATAATTTACAACAAAAGGTTCAAAAGCTCCCGCGGGACTTTCTACCACCACATGGTCGCCTTCCACAACACAAATTACGTTTACCCCACCGTTGGTGTGGTGTGTTACCTTGTCGGTAAACCAATGGCGGCGGGTTTCGATAAACTCGCGTTCATGCAGACCGGTGCGTTCTTCCACCCAGCCTTCGCCTTCGGCAACTTTTTCGATGTGATTCACAAGATTTTTGCGTGTCCATTCTGTGGTGCGGTTCCATTGAATGTTAGCCTTGCCATGTTCGATGTTGATGGGTCGCGGCTTGCCATCCATGCCCACACGACCCCAGTCCCACAGTTTAAAAGTGAAAATGTAAGGTGTTGCGCTGATCTCGAGGACCATGCTGTTCTTTCCCGAGCAGTGCACCGTGCCGCCGGGAATAAGAAAGTGATCGTGTTTTTTCACCGGCCAGGTTTGCACATGCTTTTCAGCGTCGAAAGGTTTTTCGCCTTGCTGCGCCAGTTCGAGGTCGCGGATCATTTCGGAGGGGTTTACCCCTTCTTTGAGTCCGAGATAAACGATAGCACCGGGTTTGGCCTCCATCATATAGTAGCTCTCGTCCTGCGTGTAATGCATTCCGAATTTCTCCTGAATATATTCCGTGAGCGGATGAACCTGAAGACTCAGGTGACCTCCGCCAATGGTATCGAGGTAATCGTAACGGATTGGGAATTCGTCGCCAAAACGGCCATGCACTGCAGGCCCGAGCAGTTGTTCCGGTGCATAAAACACCAGGTTGATGGACGGAATTTCAATAACCGACTCGCCCAATTTTAGCAGCAAACTGTTTTCCTCAGGAACGCAGTTAAAACACCAGGCGTAGTTCGGCTGCGACGGATCGAGGTTACAATGCTCTTTCATCCACTGTCCTCCCCAGGGTCCCGGGTCGAAAAAAGGCACCACGCTGAAAGGACGTTTCAGACACTCATGCAGTCCTTCCAACACTGCTTTTCCGGGAAGGAGCTTAGGAATACTGCGGTTATTGGTATCGAGCACATAATCCCACCGGTGCATCAGCTTTTTCTTGAGCCGGTCGCAAACACGCCAGTCGACAAAAAAGCCTTGCTTGTAGAGCAGCATCCAATCAGCGGTATCGCGGTTATTTACACCCAGGTTATCCACAAGGTGCTGCCGCATACGGAGCTGGATTTCCCATCGGGCCATATCGGCATAAATCAGCAGATCAGGTTCAGGGCAAAGCAATGCAGCTCCGCTACCGAAAACAATGGTGATGCCTTGGTTGCTGTTCAATTCCTTCTTAAATCCGGTTACTTTGGAATTATCAAAAAAAGCATCCATGGTGAGCCGGGTAAGGAACCCGAAAATGCGGTCGTTGGTAACATCGGGAAACGTCAGCCTTTTAATTTCATCTTCAGGAAGCATATAATCGCGCGACTCCACAAATCTTGTGTAATGCAACTTTTCTCTGAAATTGCGGAGCAGATCTTCATAAATTACACCCTGGTAAGCCTCAATCACAACCGTTTTTGCTCCGCTACCCAATGCCTTCACTGCGCTGTTTATCTCAGCACAAACAGCATCCCAGCCTTCGTCAATTTTATATGCCGGGTTAGATATTTCCACCGCCGGCAGATTATTAAATGCAGTTTTCTTCACGTTCTATCTGATAATAAAAGTATTCACCGATTCGGGCTTCAGCTTCACAAGCATGGTTCCCTTTTTGATTTTTGCGACGTTTTTAAGTTCTTCCCAGTTATTGGCCTGGGTAGTGGAAACGAGATCCACAGTTTTCCCGTCAAATCCTGTAATTTCAGCTTCTGCTTCTGTTTTTTTCATGTTGATGAGCTGCAGGATCTTTGTTCCGTCGGGCCGAAGCGCTGATATTGGCAGAATGTCGCCATCGGAGCTCTGCGAATGAACCACCTGTGTGCCGTTGTTGAGAAAATCCACCTGATGACGGGTGACATAGTACGACGGATATTTTTCGCTGAGATCGGCCGACATGATCGCATAGTTGTTTTGCCAGGTCCAGTAAAGCGAAACCTCCACTTCAGCATATTTCATCATGCGGTGCGAAATTTTGGCAAAGCGCAAACCATAATCCCAGCTCTTGTTCATGTCCTTTATCTTCCACGACATGGCGTCGAAGCCGAGTTCGCTGCACCATACCTCCTTATTCCAGGCTTTTGCAAGTCCGGCGATACGCTCAAATTCGTTGTCGGAAATTTTCTCCGACCACCAGCTGTGAAAGCATAACGGCCCTAAAAACTTCCAGATAGCAGTGTCGGCCTTGATACGGGTGGCAAACTCTACGGTTCCTCTGGTTTGAGCGGTGTCGGCCCACAGGAACTTTGTTTTTAAGCCCGCTTCCCGGAATTTCTTTCCTGCTTTCTTAATAAAATCGATGGTTTGCTGGGGTGAGAAGATAATCTGATATCCGCCGTCGGACTCATTAAACGAAAAATTGTCGACCTCAACACCGTACTCGTTTTTAGCTTTCAGGAAGAAATCGGTAAGCATTTGGATGACTTCGTCGTAAGATTCCGGCTTTAAAACCCGCTGCGATTTCTTCGACGGATCGGCAATGAACTCATCGGGCAGGTCCCATACGGAAATTGTAAAATTCTTCACACCAAACTCGTTCTTCATGCGCTTAAGCGATTCCAGCACTTCGATCACCAAAGGCTGACGCGTGTATTTCTCTCCGCGGTAATCGTTGAAAGCCATGTCGCGGAGCTTCATCGGCAAAGCCACACGCACATGCGACGGCCGGAATTCCTTCAAGGTAGCTTCACCAATGGCATCCCAGGCATGAGCGGCATAATTGGCCTGGCAATAATTTCCGCCAATGGATTGGATGACCTGTTTTTTTACTTCAGGATAAACCTGAACTTTTGCTTTCTGCGCCCCAGCGGGAATTGATAAAAGCAAAACGGCAATAAGCATGTTGAATTTCAATGATTTCTGAAAATTCATAAATGAAATGGTTAAGTTAAACTAAGGTTAAGTATGCTGAATATTATTTACAAGATAATCAAGTCCGTACAAAGCCGCTGAGTCGGGGAACCGGGCAGCTTTTATCTCCACCTTTCCCCAGGGAGTCCAGGCGTGTTGCTCCACTTTTTGCGTGATGTAAGGGAGAATAACCTCATGGCTCCGCATGATGCCGCCTCCCAGGATCACCATATCAGGATCGTAAGCGTGAATGCTGTTGATAATGCCGGCGCTCCAGGCATCCAGACTCTGGTTCACGAGCATTTTCGAAAGCTCGTCGCCCTGACCAGCCAGTTCGAAGACCAGCCGGTAATCGATTGTTTCGTAAGCAGAAAGCTGGCTCGATGAAAAAAGCATATTGCTTCTGGCCCTTTCGGGTAAACGCCAGGTAGATGCTTCGGATTCGACACATCCGATATTGCCGCAGTTGCAGGTATCGCCTTCGTAATTGATGGTGAAATGCCCCACAAGACATCCTGCAAGAAAATGCTTTCCGCGCAGTAATTTCCCCTCGATGATGGCAGAGCCGCCAACACCGGTTCCCAGCGTCAGCATCACAAGGTTATCGCAGCCTTTGCCGGAGCCAAACTGCCATTCGCCAACGGTGGCGCACCGTGCATCGTTTTCAATCACCAGCGGCTTGTTCCATTTGCGGAGTGCCCATGCAGGAAAATCGAAGTCAACCGCATCGCTGAATTTTTTGTTTACCGAAAGCAGCTTCATCTGGCGGGAGTCCACAATTCCGGGAATGGAGATACCAATGCCGGCAATATCACCGAAAGTAAGGTTCAGCTGCTTCACAAGGTGGTCAATGCTTTCTTCGAGCACAGGCAACCGTGGCAACAGTCCCTGCTCCGAAAAAGCGTCCACAAAAATGCTGTTGAGAACCTCGCCGTTGGCAACAATACCCACTTTGATACGGGTACCGCCCAAATCAATTGCTATTGTTTTCATTTGTTATATCAATGAAGGTTTACCGTCAATTTCAAGCAACCGGGCCGAAAACCCGTTGTTGTCGATTTCAGCATAGTTATGCCCGGCATCCGAAGGCCAGCTCGCACCAAAAATGAGCGGCGTTTTTCCGGTGTTCGCCACCCGATGAGCAACCCCTCCGGGAATATAATGCAAACTTCCGGGATACATCTTCTCGGCCCATGTGTTTCGGTCTGCATCCATCAAAATCAGCATTCCTTCACCCTGAACACCCCAGTAGTATTCGGCACGGTCGGCAGTTGCATGAAAATGACCACGGGTCATGAAATACTCATTCCCAACCTTGCCGGGTTGAATTACGGTGGTGCCAAAAAACAGTCCTCCGGGTGTTCCTTCTTTTACAGGAAGATGCGCCTGGACATTGTAAACCAGCGTGTCGGGATGGAGCTTTTTAAAAGCATCCACATCGGCAAAAACACCCTCGAGCTGTCTTAGCAATTTAGTCGATTCAACAACTCCTTCGCCTTCAAGATGCCAGCTTTCGGGTTTAATTTTAATGGACGGATCGTATATTTTTTTGTTTTCCATAGTCTTTTTTTTCTTTCCGAGGGTGTGTAAAAGGTCTTAAAATGGAGCTGAATTACAAATTCAGCTCAGCGTATCGGTAAATAAACGCATTACGCTCGGCGGAATTTGCAATTCCGACGGAAAATCAGACTTTTTAGACACCCTCAAGGTGGTGAGGCATTAAATTATTTAAGCTCCTCCGGCTTCATTTCATAAAACGAATAATTTGCGGCTGCTCCAACCTTTAAATAACGCCTCGAAATAACCGGCTTCGACTTGCCTTCAGCCGTAAATTCAGTTACAAGCACGTATCCTCCGGCCTGTTCCGGTAATTTTATTTCAGCAGGAATGTTAACCCTGTTGAGAGCCGGTAACGAAATTGTTATTTGCTTCACTGAAGACTTTTTGCCCTGAGCGTCGAGCAGATATATCACGGCACTTCCCTTCACCGCCTGGTTGTTGTTATTCACACCGGCAAGGTTAAAAAGCAGGCTTGAACCTGGTTCGTGCGGAGACAGATGTTTTGTATACCGTTCGTCGGTGAGATTGATAAACAGCGCCGCCGGAGCAAAGCAATGCTGAAACCAGTTGAGGGTGGGACCGGGTTTCAGGTCTTTGATGTTATCGATGAACCAATCGCCGGTATACCCATAATTGTTGGCCAGATAACAAAACGCCAGCACTCCGGCAATATTTGTATTGCAGCGCAGCCATTCGGTTTCGAGTTGCAGCCAGTACGCCTGTAATTCGCGGTTTTGCTGAGGTGTGGAATTCCCGCCGAGATAATATTTGTAAAGCTCCACGGTAAGCTTACTGGGAGTTCCGTTACGCCAGAGCCATATCCAGCCATATTCGTTCACCAGCTGTGCGGTACCGGCATGCTCGAGTTTTTGAATAAGTTCGGGCCTGAAATCAAGATTACCGAGCGGATATGGATTCTTATCGAATTCCTTGATGCTCCAGGGCATCGGACCCTGATAAGGATGCGGCTCATCCATTTCGTCGTTGCCCATTTTGTCGCTGGTCATGTAACCGGCATCCCAAACACGGGTGGGGTCGAGTTTCTTTAAACCAGGAATAAGCACATTGCCGATATAGTTGTCCCAGTTTTCGTTGATGGCATCCCAGATGGCAATGCTCGGGTGACTGCCATCGCTCCAAACCCAGTCGGTATATTCTTTGCGGATTTGCTCATCCCAGCCGTGATTCTGCCAGTAGAGCCATTCGTTCTGGAACATCAGGCCGTATTCGTCGGCAAGGTCGTACCAGAAGTCGGGCACAATGCCTACGCAAATGCGCATGGCATTCCAGTTGAGCTGTTTGGGGTAGTCGATCAGGAATTTCTTTACCCAGTTTTTGTCCCACACCAGGTTGCTGCAGTCGGGATCTTCGAAAAAGCGTTGCAACGTAACATTGGTGCCACGGAGAATATATTGGGAACCATTCAGGTAAAAGAATTTTCCCTGCCGTGTGAAGTCGCGCATCCCAAAGATTTTAGTTATAAGATCGGATGCTCCTTTTTTATTTGTGAGTATAACCCTTGCCGAATACAAAAATGGTTTTTCGGGTGTCCAGGCTGTAAAGGATGATAAAGGAATGTTAAGCTCAACCTCGGTGTTATTGTCGCGTTTCGAAAGAAACTGACCCGATGACCGGGCGACTTCCTTTCCCGATGATTTTTCGAGGATGGCAACTTCCATCCTCCCCGAGTCGCTCATGGCATCGCCATAGAAAATCTGGGAAGGCATAAAATTGCGGACAAGGGCTTTTACAGTTACTTTCTTTTCGGCAACCGAAGGCAGCACCAGCAAACGGTCAACACGCATCGTTCCTGTGAACGACAGCAGCACATCGTCCCAGATTCCCGGCAGGTAATGCTCTTTTTCCTTGTCGGTTCCACCGGCAGCTTCGCTGGGCAGCCAAACACGGTCGCCTACTTTGATAAGGATCTCGTTTTCAGCTCCGTATTTCAATGCTTTCGAAATATTGAACTCCACGGGCGTGTAGCAGGCCATGGAGGTACCCATGTCGATTCCGTTTACATACACCTGGGTAACATACTGGCTCTTTTTGATTGTAATCACACCCTCCTGCCCTTCCAGCTCTTTCGGGATTAGCACCGCTTTTCGATACCAGCTGTAACGCGGCGTGTAATCGAGGTTGTAAAGATTGTGCTGATCCTTGAATTCGACTTTTTCAGGGCGTTTGAAAAACTTATCATAATCTTCGATTTTGGGCTCGGCAAGATGGACAAGTCCCGGCACCGGAATTTTCCGTGTGAATTTCTTCGGCGGAAAGGCGGTGGTGGTCTGGTCGAATTCCCAGGTACCATTGAGGTTGATGGTTGTTCGCGGTTCCCCGGCATTTACCAGAGTCGATCCGAGAATGGAGAACAGGATAATGAGCAGAAAATTTCTCATGACAGGTTAAGTTAAAATGAGTTGCGTTGTGTCAGTATAAAAGGGTTGTCAATTCTCTCTTTCTTTCCCGAGAGTATCATCGCAGCCATACTTTGTCCCATGCGGGCAAAGTCGGTCGAGATGGTTGTAAGTCCGCCGGCAATAATCTCCTTGATAGGAATTTCGTTGTATGAGATAATTCCCACTTCGCTTCCCAGTGCGAGTTTCTTTTCCTGTGCCTGTTTCACCAGCGGCACCAGGTCGCGGTCGTCAACAACCACAAAAATATCGCCTTCCTGAATTTCAAAGTTCTCCAGCTGGTTGATCACCAAATAACCGATGGGAAGTTGTTTGCAAAAATCTTTAAAACCGCGGATAATTTCTTTCAGATGCAGGCGCGTGTTTTTGGTAACCAGCACCATCCGATTGAAGTTTTTGATCCGGGTTTCGTGCTCCCTGAAAATCCTGTAAATATCACGTTCGAAGTCCTGGCATACGTATGGAAATTTACTACGTGTCAGGCTACGTCCCTGATCCAGGATAAAAACCTTATTTTTTGGCAGCTGATCTAAAATCAGGAGACAATCCTGATCGTCCACAGGCATAATCACAAATTCGGAATATTCGCCAAGAGCACTGTTGATGAGCGACAAAAAGACCTTGGGGTTGTTGTGGTGAAAGAAAATCTGCACCGTTCCTTTTCCCTTCAGCGTATCTTTCAGGTTCACATACAGGGTTTCCTTATAGGCAGTAAGCTTGTCGAACAGCAGAAAAACCTTATGGCGACTTTCCACCTCGGTGTTTGCAATAAAATATCCCTTGCCGATGCTGGAGGTGATAATACCGCGCGATTTAAGTTCGTTGTAAGCCATCAGCACCGTATCCTGCGACAGGTTGTACTGTTTGCACAACTGTTTAAGGGAAGGGATTTTGTCGCCCTTGAGCAATATCCCATCCTTTACCGACTGGCTGATACTGTCGATAATCTGCCGGTATTTGGGAACATGCGAACCGGAAATAAAGCTGAATTCGAGAGCTTTCATTTAAAAAGTACTGGGTAGTGCTTGGCAAATTTATAAATTTTTAAATGCAAATTATTAAGATGTTACGATTTTTAAGGAAATATTATACAAAAAAGAACTGCTCTGGCGAAAAAGGAAGTGCACATATTTTCGATGGTAACCTTAAAACCCTTGGATATGGAATTCAGATATTCTATCCCGTAGGGTAAAATGATTATAGAAAATGTAGGTAGTATGCTGATATGCGACCTCATCCGGGGTCGAACGGTTTCCTGATACTATTTCTATAAACATGTGACCTCTCTGAGGTCAACATGAACCGGGATCAACAGAACCGGCCAATCATATTCAAAATGGTTTCTCGTTTCAGGGGTTTGCTTATGTAGTCGGAACAACCGGCAATCTTCGCCTTTTGTCTGTCGTCCAGGGTTGCAAAAGCTGTTTGGGCAATTACAATCAGCCCGGGGTTTTTCTGTTTAATTACTTTGGTCGCTTCAAACCCGTTGATGTCGGGCAGGTGAATATCCATGAGGATCACATCAGGTTTATTCACCTCGGCCATGCGAATGGCTTCCTTCCCAAAACGGGTGTAAATAATCTGAATGTTGAGGTCGGAAAGTACTTCTTTCAGGTATTCTGCATTATACAAGTCGTCCTCTACAATAAGCACCCTTTTGTTTTTTATGTTATACGGAACCGTATTTTCGGAAACGTTGGGAGGCATTTCCTCACGGATCATTTCGGGTTGACCGGATACAGTAAAGTAAAAGGTTGTTCCTTTATCTACTTCCGATTCGAGCCAGATATCGCCGCCCAGCAACTTCACCAAACCTCTGACAATGGATAAACCCAGACCAGTGCCTCCAATGGTATTGTTTTTTTGCTGCTTGAGCTGAGAGAAGCGGTCAAAAATTACATCCTTCTTATCAGGCGGAATACCAATGCCGGAGTCGGCAACATAAAACACAAGCTGGCCGTTCACATCGGTTTTACAACCTCCTTCCACCCATCCATTCTCGGTAAACTTTAAGGCATTACTTATTAAATTGATGAAAACCTGCCGCAACTTCACGGGATCAGTATCGATTTCGATAACCGGCTGGTCGCACAGGATATGCAAGCTCATGTTTAAGTGTTCCTTCCCGATACGTTTCTGAAGCTCGTTGAAAAAAGAATTCAGTTCAGAAAACAGCTGGTTGATATTGCATTTTTCAATGTTCACCGGAAGTTGCCCCGATTCTATTTTAGCAACATCGAGAATATCGTTGATAATATCGAGCAAATCGGCACTACGCTGATTAATGATTCTCGAAAACTTTTCAAGTTTGACGCGGTTATCGAAACTTCCGGCAAGCAAATCCGAGAAGCCCATAATGGCATTCATGGGAGTACGGATTTCGTGACTCATATTCTGAATGAACGCAGTTTTTAACCGGTCGCTTTCTTCGGCTTTTTCCTTCGCTTTAATAAGATCGAGTGCTGCCTGACGCCGATCAGTAATATCTCGGGTTACACAAATATACCCGGTAACGGCGCCCTTATCGTCTCTAAGAAGGGTTGCCACCGTTTCGCCATAAAAAGTTGTTGTGTTTGCTCTAATTAGTTCGTAATCCACCGGAGGGACGTCCTCTCCCGCAGGCCGGTTTTTCATAATTTTAGAAGCCTTTTCTCTGCTGGACGGAGCAACCAGGTTAATGGCAGGCATTCCTAACATTTCAGCAGGAGAATTAAACCCGTACAATCTACTTTGCGCCAGGTTGGCCTGTTTTATAATTCCGGCTGAGTCAATAAAAACAATTCCATCGGGACTAGCATCAAACAACTGGCGGAAGCGGCGTTCACTTTCCCTCAGTGTTTCTTCGGCAAAATGCTGCGATAGGGCAATGGCAAGCGTATCGGCAACTCTTTCGAGTTTTTGGATAAGCATGAGCGAAAACCTGTCGGGGCGCTTATCATTAAACTGAAGTAAGCCAAATGTCTGGTTCCCGTTTCGCAAGGGAATTAATGCCACCGATTCGTATCCTTCGCCATGGCAACGATTTCGGGTTCGCGCCTGCCTGTCTTTCTCGCTTGTACTTGCCAAAAGTTTGGTGGTACTGTTGGTCCAAAAGCTCCCGTGTTCGGTAAAGAAAGGAAGTGACGGATTGAAACGACTACAAATGATGTTTCCGCACATACATTCCAGCACCGGGTTTCCTGATGCATCTTTTATAACTTCGCCGGTTTTGTTGTGTGCACACAGGTACTTTTCCTTCACCACAAACGACTGGAGAAAACCCCGTGTTTCGTAGTAAGGGAAATCATTTCCTTCCTGAAGACGAATGCCAACAGCTTCGCATCCTATCCATTTCTGCAGCGACCCGGTTATTTTTGAAATTCTTTCCCGGATATCTCCCGGAGTATTTAACAGGGTGATTAACCGCGAAGTTTCTTCGCGTTCTTCGTCCTGCAGTTTCTGTTCGGTTACATCTCTCAAAAAAACGACAAAAATGTCGGCACCGGCATCCTGGTACTTTACACTCACTTCTACATCGAAGCTGCTGCCATTTTTACGCTTATGCCTGGTAACAAACCTGTCTTCGCCTTTTTCAATTATTTTATCGATATGGACAGCTGTAATTTCTTTCGATTCAAAATCTTCCAGGTCCGTAACTTTCATTCCAACCAATTCCTCCTCAGTAAATCCGCTCAGGCGACAATAGGTTTCGTTCACCTCGAGAATTTTTCCTTCCCGGTCCGTTATCCAGAAACCATCCAGAGCAGTCTTTATAATGGTCCGGTGACGTTCTTCAGAAATCCTTAATGCTTTTCTGATATCAATTTCCCTGATGGTTCTTAAATTAAGTTCGGAGATAACATTGATAAAAGATCCGACGAACTCAAGAAAATAATCTAACTTTTCGCGGCTCCAGACGGGAACCTTTTCTACAGCCTCCAGGTAGGCTTCTTCGTTAAATCCAAATCGTTTTGCCTGTTTCCTGAAAAACGCGGGATCGGGCTTTTCAAGAAAAAACTGCCCGGTAAAAAAATTCCCCAAATGCTCATCGCCAATGATAATGGGTATCGCACAATCAATTAATCCATGCGGGCACTGGTATGTTACTGCAGGGCTGGCGTCTTTAACATGC
Organism: Bacteroidota bacterium; assembly: GCA_021779665.1. GTDB lineage: Bacteria > Bacteroidota > Bacteroidia > Bacteroidales > JAAUTT01 > JAAUTT01. The sequence continues at coordinate 38,633 of JAJYAG010000002.1, forward strand.
TGAAAAATAAACTGGTCGCTTTTTATACATTCCTTTTCACATTCAGGATGCTTGCGGTGAAATTTGGTACATATATCCTGCCAGGCAACAGCAGTAAGTATTTTACCTTCAATATCAATTACAGCTGAAGGAAATGGATTGATACGGTTTAATTTTTCCTGAAGTTCCTGCAGAAGGGGGATATCAATCAAATCTTCAAGTTTACGTTCCATCATTTAAGATTAATTGAATGTATATTAAAGTTAAAGCTTATAATTAAAAAAGCACCAGTTTCATTATGAAATTTTTATCCGAAGGCATTAGTATAAGTTTTTAAATCTCATCCCTGTATATTATTCCGGTCAACCGGATTCTTCAATTGCCTTTTACAGTAAAATTCCATCAAAAAAGGATAATTAAATCGCAAAATCTGATCATTACATAATTGATAGAATTGTATCTTTATGAAATTAGTTTTACAACTTAACTAACTTAAATAGTATAAAATGGAAAAAGAGAGTCAATCGAGAAGACGATTTCTGAAGACTGCTGCCACCGGTGCAGTATTTGCAGCCGCAGCTCCTGTTGCCATGGGAGCCGAACCAATTGTAAGGCCTACTATTATTCCCGACAGCGCTAAAGGTGCAAACGATCGCATTCGCGTTGCAGTGCTCGGGGTCAATGGACGCGGTAAATCACATATCGAAGAAATAATGGGACTTGCCGACAAGGCAAATGTTGAAATTGCTTATTTGGTAGATCCTGATATGAATGTGCTGCGGGATCGCGCCAAAGAATTCGAAACCAAATATGGTAAGAAAGTGCTTATCGAACAGGATTTCAGAAAAGTATATGCAGATAAAACTGTTCATGCAGTTACGCTTGCCACACCCAACCACTGGCATGCTTTACAAACCATTTATGCCTGCCAGGCTGGAAAGGACGTGTATGTTGAAAAGCCTGCAACCCACAATATTTACGAAGGCAAAAAAATGATTGAAGCTGCCTACAAATACAACCGCATTGTTCAGCATGGAGTTCAGCTGCGTAGTTCGGTTGCCATTAAGGAAGCGATTCAGCATATTAAGGATGGTTTAATTGGCCGTGTGTATATGTCGCGCGGACTGGTTTACCGCTGGCGTCCTGATATTGGGAACAAAGGTATTTCATCAGTTCCCCCAGGTTTAAACTACGATTTATGGTGCGGACCCGCTCCGATGCGTCCATTTTCAAAGAACCTGGTACATTACAACTGGCACTGGCACTGGGAATATGGTAACGGCGACGTGGGCAACCAGGGTATTCACGAAACCGACCTCTGTATGTGGGGTTTGGGCGTGAACAGCCTTCCCGAAAGAATTACCTCCATGGGCGGCAAGTTCCTGTGGGACGACTGCAAGGAAGTTCCCGAAGTACAAACTTCGATTTATCATTATCCTAAAGAAAAGAAAATGATACAGTTCGAAGTGCGTAACTGGTGCACCAACCTCGAAGATGGTGCCGGTGTAGGAAATATTTTCTATGGCGACAAAGGCTACCTGGTTGTGAAAGGTTACGGAACATACGAAACCTACTTGGGCAACAACCGCGAAAAAGGTCCCAGCCGTTCCGAAAACGGAGAACTTACACTTCACTTCCAGAACTGGTTCGATGCCATCCGCGCACGCGACATGAGCATTCAGAACGGCCCTGTTCAGACAGGACATCTTGCTTCATCTCTGGCACATTTAGGAAATATTTCCTATCGTCTGGGCCGTCAGCTGCAGTTCGATCCGGTTGCCGAACGTTTTATCGGCGAAGGCGAAAATGAGGCCAACAACATGTTGTCGCGCGATTACCGTGCACCATACTTGCTGCCCGAGATTGTGTAAATAACACATCCATCATAAAAACCGGGAGATTGAATTTCAGTCTCCCGTTTTTTTTGGAATCCCGGTGCCGGATATGAATTCACCTGCCCGTAAAATGCTTCACAAAAAGTTATTGAAACTATGCTATATTTACACGTTTTATGTGAGGAGATAAAAGGAAGTGAAGGATTTACACTTAATAGCGGCCTTAAAAACTGATAAAGAAGATGCCTTACGCGACATCTTTCATCTTCATTTTAACAAACTCCATTCATTTGCCACCGAATTTATTATCGACCGCGAAATTGCCCGCGAAATTGTTCACGATTCCATATTACGGTTCTGGCAGCACCGCCACCACTTAAACGACGAAACCAATATCCGTGCATATTTATTGAAAATTGTCCGTAACCTTTGCCTCAACTATCTTAAAAAGGTGAAGGATGACCCTCTTGTTATCAAAACTGAAGACGAAATAAAGCGCGAACTTGATCTGAATTATGAGGTTCTGTCGGATGTTAACTGGGATTCCGTTCTTGTAAACGAATTTGAAGATGTACTGAAACAGATAATAAATTCTCTCCCCGAAAAATGCAGGCGTATTTTTGAACTCAGCCGTTACGAAAATTTATCCAACCTCGAAATTTCGCAAAACCTGAATATTTCAATAAAAACAGTTGAAGGCCACATTACCGAGGCCCTGAAAATTCTCAGGCATAAATTGTCAAAGTACCTCACCATCCTGCTTTGCTTGCTCCTTCCATAAAAAAATAAATAAAAATACTTTTCGGGCAAGGGTTACACTATTTTTCGATGTTTATAATATTAGAAAGGGAACAAAATGGACGAAAATACCATTCTACAATTCTTACAAAACAAACTATCACCGGCGGAAAGGAAAGCATTTCTCGACCGCATTGAGGCCGATGCTTCGTTCAGGGCGCTGTTTAAAGAAATTAAAACAGTATGGTCCGTGACTTCAGATAACGAAGCCAAAGTTTTTTCTGATCCTGAAACTGAGTTCAGAACCTTCAGATATCGCAATTTAATGAACGACGAAAGGTCTGTAAAACGAAAGAATGCATTCATTCCTTTTCTGAAAGTTGCAGCCATTGTTGTTGTTTCCTTTGGTCTTGCGTTTCTTGCTTTTAGCCTGCTTGAGAATAAAAAATCTTCAACTGATCTGGTGTATACTGAGATTGAAACCCGCGCCGGTGAAAAATCACAAATTACTTTGCCCGATGGTTCTAAAATATGGATTAATGCTTGTACTAAACTTCGTTATCCGAATAATCTTCAACAACGCGAAATAGAGCTTTACCTGGATGGAGAAGCTTTTTTCGATCTGAAAAAAATTCCCGACCGCCGCATAACCGTCCGAACATCGCAGATCAACGTGAAAGTGCTTGGTACTGCTTTCAACGTAAAATCCTATAAGGATGACGATGTTATTGAAACTACACTTGTAAGGGGTAAAATAGAAATTGAAAATCAGACAGGCAAAAAGGCCGGAAACAAAACTGTAACTCTAAAGCCAAATCAGTCGGCCACCTTTATTAAAAGTTCAAATAACCTTTCGCTTAAGGAATTTAACGAAGTGAGGATTAATACAACCGAAGATCTGGATAATCTCAAAAAAATTGCAACCAGCAAAAATTCGAATCTGGTAGTAATGAACAGTGTAAATCCCGAAACCCAGACTTCGTGGAAAGAAGGAAGGTTAAGCTTTCGCAAGGAAACTTTTGAAAACCTGGCCAAAATGCTCGAACGCTGGTACGATATCAAAATAGAAATTAAAGATCAGGAACTTAAGAAATCGCGCTTTTCCGGTTCGTTCGATAAAGAGACTATTGAGCAGGCCTTACAGGCATTGAGTTATCCGGTGCCATTCAAATATAAAATCGAGAAAGATTCGGTATTAATATTTCGGAAAATAACCTTAAAATAGTTTTTGCCTATGGAATAACACTTTATCAAAAATCAAAAAGCCGACAGATGCGCTAACATCTATCAGCTTTCATTTTAGTAACCGTAATGCTCGCTAAAGCATTACAATGTAAAATATTAACAAACAAATTTATGAAAAAAATCACAGAAAAAACTGTTTGGGATACCTATTTCCCGAACAAACTCTTTTTGATTATGAAACTATCTACTATTTTACTCATTTTTGGCCTGTTAAACATACATGCCAAAGGTTTTTCCCAGAATGAAAAGATAACACTTCATCATCAGGGAATCTCAATGAAACAACTGCTGGAAAATCTTGAAAAGCTAAGCGAATACAAATTCTTGTACAGCGACGATTTCGATGCATTGGAAAGTAAACTCAATATCAACGTTGAAGAAAGAACAGTAGCCGAAATTCTGAACGAAGTAGCTAATGTTACAGAAAGCACATATAAAATTCTTGATAACAAGCTTATTGTTATTGTTCCTAAAAGTCTGATGTCTCCTCAACAGTTCAAGTTTGGCGGCACTGTTACCGATGCAACCACAGGCGAACCTATAATCGGGGCAAATGTAATAGTTGAAGGAACAACCATGGGTGTTGTAACCGATGTCAATGGGAAGTTCAGCCTTGAAGTTCCAAATCCCGATGCATTCATAGTCATCTCCTTTCTTGGTTACAAAACCGAAAGGATATCGGTAAACAAACAGGCCTATCTCGAAATTAAGCTTATCCAGGATATTACACGCCTGGATGAAGTAGTGGTTGTAGGTTATGGTACACAGAAAAAGAGCGATATCATAAGCTCTGTGGCCTCAGTTCGTCCGGAGAAAATGACCAAAGCAGCCACTTTTGACGTTGGTGAAATGCTGCGTGGTAAAGTTGCCGGTGTTCAGATTACAACTTCCGATGCAGGTCCTGGCGGATCTTCAAGCATCGAAGTACGTGGTAAAAGCTCCATTACTGGTGGTAACAGCCCAATCGTAATTGCTGATGGAGTTCCCATTGGAAGTATCAACGATATCAATCCGGCTGATATTGAATCGGTTGAGGTTTTAAAGGATGCTGCAGCCCAGGCAATTTACGGAGCAAAAGCATCAAACGGTGTAATCCTTATCACAACCAAAAGAGGTAAGGCTGGTAAATTATCGGTAAACTACAATGGATATTACGGTACACAAACAGTAAGGCGCAATTTCGATGTTTACAATGGTGCTGAATTTGCACAGTTAAAAAGAGAAGCCGACCGTGCCGTAAATAAAAATATTTACCGCGACGATGCGCTCGTTTTTAGTGCAGCTGAGTTACAGGCTATTGCCGAAGGAAGATCCATTGACTGGACTGACGAAATTTTAAAAGCAGCCCCAATACAGAATCACGATATCAATTTCTCCGCAGGTACCGATAAAACGATGATTTATGTTGGTGGCAATTATCAGAATATGGACGGAGTTGTGCCGACTACAAATCTTAAAAAAGGAACACTGCGTATCAACCTTGACCAGATATTAACAAAATGGCTTAAGGTTGGTGTGAATACTTCTTTCCAGACTTCCATTGCGAACGATCCAGATGTTGCCGGTGTGTTGCGCCAGGTTGTTACGGCATCGCCACTCGGTAATATCTACAACGAGGACGGAACTTTCAACGTTCGTCCAAGCGGCAATCAGGAAAGCTTTAATCCTTTACTCGATTTAAACGAAACCGAGAACATTAAAAAGAACCGGAACGACATCCTCAATATTTTTGTCGATATCACTCCGTTGAAGGGATTAACAAACAGAATTAATGCAAGTCGCCGCTCGTGGAATTACAAGGAGACTTATTATGCCACAAAAAAATCTTCGAACGGGTATGCAAACGGCTATGGTAACGGAAATATCGCTTTTAAAGAAAATGCTGAATGGCTGGTCGAAAATATTTTGTCCTATAACTTTTCTATTCAGAAACATAATATCAATCTTACTGCTGTAGGAAGTATCAGTGAACAGAATTACAGCGATTTCTACAACTCGACTTCAAAAGTTCCCAACGATATTCTGGGTATTTATGGTTTGGAATCGGCGCTTATCAATATCCCAACCATTGGTGGTAACCAGCGTCGTTTGGTTTCGGGAGTTGGTCGTATCCAGTACGATTACAATTCGCGTTACTATGCAACCGTGAGTGCACGTATGGATGGTTCTTCGGTTTTTGGCGCCGAAAATAAGTGGGGCTATTTCCCTGCAATAGCATTAGGATGGAATATTTACAAGGAAAACTTTCTTGCTAATTTCCGGCCTCTGAGCAACCTTAAGTTACGTGCAAGTTATGGCAGCGTGGGTAACGAAGCCATTGCTCCTTATGGAAGTCTGAGTCTGGCCGATCAGCTCGACTACCTGTATGGTGCCGAAAAGATCTCGGGTTATGCTCCCGGAAGTTCGCTCTCGAATCCGAAATTAAAGTGGGAAACTTCAACCACACTCAACACTGCTGTTGATTTCGGCTTCTTCGATAACCGTTTTAGCGGTACAGTTGAATATTACAGAACAAGCACAACTGATTTGCTTGTAAACCGTCAGTTAAATGCTTCAATAGGCTATTCAACCATGAAGGATAATATTGGTGAAGTTCAGAACCGTGGTATTGAAGTTCAGATTGATGCTGTTCCTGTTCGTACCAAAGATCTGAATATTCAAACCGGTATCATTTTCTCAAAGAATAAAAATGAAATCATCAGCCTTTATGGGGACCTCGATGAAGATGGAATTCAGGACAGCGACGTTGCCAATAACTGGTTTATTGGCCAACCCATTGATGTTTACAAAATGCCAAAATATTTAGGTGTATGGCAGGCGGAAGAAGTTTACCCGGGTGCTGCATTCAATCCCGCCACAGGTAAATGGGAAATTAACGGAGCACAGGCGCCTGTTGCTATCGATCCAAACACAAATCTACCGTTAGTAGATCCGTTTACCAAAAAAGCTCCGGTTCCGGGTTCATGTAAAATCGAAGATAAAAACAAAGACGGAAAAATTGATTCGCAGGATAATTACCTTACTTCCAAATATCCCGACTGGATGGGGTCCTTTAACCTGACTGCCACTTACAAAGGTTTTGATTTCTTCATGGATATTTCAACTGTTCAGGGTATTACACGCAACAACGTTTACCTGTACGACTACACCTATGGCGGCGACCTTCGCGGTAACCGTAATGGTATTAAAGTTGATTACTGGACTCCCGAAAATCCTGCCAGCAGATATCCACAACCTAATGCAGGTACTTCACCTCCGGGTATGCCTAATCTGGGTTTACAGGATGCATCGTACTGGCGTTTACAGAATATTTCGCTCGGATACTCCTTTCCATCCTCAGTTCTTGCCAAAATTAAACTAACAAAGCTGAGAGTTTATTGCACCGGTCAGAACCTGATTACTGTTACCGATTATCAGTCGTACAGCCCCGAACAGGATCTTTCGGCTTACCCCACTACCCGTAACCTGATTTTTGGTATTCAGGTGGGTTTGTAACAAAATCTTCAGAGAAAAATTAACGATGTGGCCGGGTTTTAAGCTTCATCAAAATTTAAAAAAATAAATATGAAAAATATTCAGAAATTAATGATAATACTTGGTTTTGTTGCTCTGAACTATGCCTGCACCGACTGGCTTGAGGAAGAAAACTTCACCAAAATAAGCTCCGATTATATTTACGAAAATGAAGAAGGTCTCAAAGTAGGCCTGGGTGCTTTGTACAACTTACAACGCAATTACGAACGTGTAAGCGATGCCACTTATGGGAACATTTGGTTTTATTGTGCCGACGACCTTGGAAATGTACGTACCTGGAACGATGCACAGATCTACAAAGCCAATATGACTGCCCAGAATATGCCAAAGGAAAAGTGGACATCGGGCTACCAGCTTATTGACCGGGCAAATGCAATTATCTCCAAAGCTCCGGCAGTTACTTTTGCTTCCGAAACTGATAAAAAACGTATCATTGGCGAAGCCAAAGTGATCCGCGCCATGACATATTTCCGTATCTGGCAGATTTACGATAATATCCTCATCGACACCATTCCTACTGACAACAAAAATGCTTTTGACCCTATTGAATATAAGCCGGCATTAAAGGAAGATGTTTTGAAGCTTATCAATTCCGACCTGGATTATGCGATTAAAAGCCTTTCGTACAGTGTTAAACCAGGACAGATAAGCCAGGGTTTGGCCCGACACATACGCGCACAGGTTGCAGCATGGCAGAGCGACTGGACAACCATGGCCAACCAATGCGACTCGATCATCGAAAAAGGCGGATACAGTCTTCAGCCAATCGACAAAGTTTTTGCTCAGGAATTAAACCATAAGGAAGCGATTTATACGTATCAGTTCGACGAAGTATTAGGCGGTAAAAACGAACTTGCCGGTGGCGGAAGTCATGTTTTAAGTGCATTGTTTACCGCAAGGTATTACGAGATCCCGGGTGGTTATATGATTGAAGATAATAACTGGGGTGGCAACTCTTATGCATGGACAACTCCTAACGATTATCTGAAGAGCCTGTATTATGTGAACCCCACCACCGGAAAAAGTGCTGATAAACGATACAGCTATTATTTTTATCCTGATACGGTGATCAGCAATAATCCTAAATCGACAAACTACGGGAAAGCTATTCCGAAAAATAAATATCCTGACAACTACCGCCAATACCACTGGAGTGTTATGAAATTCCGCGACTTCAGCAAACCCGACGGAAGAGCTTCGAGCTATAAGGATTTCATTGCTTACCGTTTGGCCGAAACTTTACTGATGGGTGCAGAAGCTCACTGGCGAATGACAAACAATCCCACTGATCCCAAAGCGCTTGATTATATTGGCAGGGTGCGCTCGAGAGCGGGTTTGACCAATGTTGCCGCTATCGATCAGCAGGTTATTCTCGACGAAAATGCCCGGGAATTAAACTTCGAAGGTTACCGCTGGTTCCTGTTAAAGAGAATGGGTGTATTAACTTCGCAGGTAAATAAATACCACACCTTTGGCAGTGCTAAAACAAACCAGGTGGTATCAGGGATGCAGCCTCATCATGTGCGTTGGCCAATCCCTCAGGATCAGATAGACCTGATGGCACCGAGCTTCCCACAGAACCCCGGATATTAAAAACCATATCGAATGTCGCCGGATTTCGGTCCGGCGGCCTTCTTTACTTTAACTTTATCGAATAACTAACTAATTAATATTCTTATGAATAAACTAATATGGGTTGTGGTTTATCTTTGCTTTTCAACCGTTGTTTTCAGCTGTTCCAAAAAAGATAAGGACGAAGAAGTTACTCCAGTTACTCCCCCGCCAGTTGTTCAAACCAAAACTCTTAAAGAAAAAGCTGCGTTTCCGATTGGTGCCGCAGTTACCGTTGCACATTTAAAAGATGCTAATTTTTCCAATGTATTCAAAGCTCACCATAATCAGCTTACGGCCGAATACGAAATGAAAATGAAAAACCTCTGGGCTTCCGAAACTCAGTTTACTTTCAGCAATGCCGATTACCTGGTGGATTATGCCACCCAGAACTCCATGCGGGTTCACGGGCACACGCTTTTATGGTACAGCTCCGTTCCCGATTGGCTTAAAAATGCCAATTACGATTCGACAACTTTCGAGAATCACATCAAAAACTTCATCACAACTGTGGTTAGCCGCTATAAAGGAAAAATTGCAAGCTGGGATGTTGCCAACGAAATTTTTGCCGACAACGGCACTTTGCGCGATGATGCTACCGTAACCAAAATTTTTAAAGACCCGATCAGGTTTTATGGCCGATGCTTTAAATATGCCCGCGAAGCCGATCCTGCAGTGAAATTATTTTATAACGACTACGACATGGTGCTGAATTCTACCAAACGCTACTACGTCAAAAAGATGGTCGAAAGATTTAAAGCCGAAGGCTATCCTATTGATGGTCTGGGCGAACAATGCCATACCACAGTCTGGACAAACCATACCACTTTCGGCACTGGCTTAAACGATCTTGCAAGCACAGGCTTACTTATTCATATTTCAGAATTAGATATGCGTGTAAACCAGAATAAATCGGATGCATATGTTTACACCGATGCCGAACAACAAAAGCAATCGGACAAATACAAATCGGTTGCCCAAATATTTGAAGCCTTGCCACAGGCTCAGAAATTTGCAATTACAATCTGGGGTGTTTCCGATAAATCTACATGGCTCACCGGATGGTGGCATCCAAAGGAATATCCGCTTCTTTTTGACAACAGCTACAACAAAAAGAAAGCTTACGAAGGTTTCCTTGCCGGTTTGAAATAGTCATTCTTTTGGCATTATATTCCGATGTTGCTCAATTGATTGTCATAGTAAATCATTATATGAAAAAACTTTTCTTCAGCATTTTATTTATCCTATTCTTTTACCGTGGCTTTGCCCAGCAAGCTTCAGATCCGCTGGAGCAACGGATCGACTCTCTCATGAAGCAAATGAGCATGCAGGAAAAGATAGAACAGCTCTATTATAACACCGATGGCAACAAACGTCTGGGAATTCCGCAGTTCAAAGGGAGTGACGGTCCGCATGGTATTGGCAACAATGCAAAAGGTTTTTCGAGTTTCCCGGTTACCATTGCCATGGCGGCAACCTGGGATCCTGGATTAATTACCCGTGCCGGCAGAGCAATAGCATTGGAACAGGCTGCCCGTGGTCGCGACCGCATAGCCGGACCTACACTCGATATGCTTATCGATCCCCGCATCGGGCGTGCTCCCGAAACCATTGGCGAAGATCCGTTCCTGGGTGGTCGCATCACCGAGGCTTTTGTGCTGGGACAAAATACAACTTCTGTTTTTGGAACCATCAAGCATTACAATTTAAATACCTACGAAATAAACCGTCGTACCAACAATTACCTGAGCGACGAACGTTCGCTTGTTGAGTTCTGGGGTTATCACTGGAAGCGGACAATCCAGCAGGGTGGCGCCATTTCGGTGATGTGCGCCTACAACTGGGTGAATGGCGATAAATGTGCCGAAAACAGTTTTCTGATCAAAACATTGCTTCGTGACCTGTGGGGTTTTAACTATTACACCATGAGCGACTGGGGTGGTTTTGGTTCAACGGGAAAAGCTCTGAAGTCAGAACTCGACTTCTGCGAAGGAAACGATTTGTACATCAAAGAACTACCGGCAGGCGTGAAGAGCGGTCAGTTCGACAGCACGCTGGTGTTGCGTGCTGTAAGAAATGTTTTGCGCACCAAAATTGTTTCGGGTATGATCGATGGCGTTCCGGTTGTCCCTAAAACGGTTATCGACAGCAAAGAGCATCGCGAACTTGTTTACGAAAGCGGCCTTAAAGGCCTTGTTCTGCTGAAAAACAAGGATAACATCCTGCCATTCCAAAAGGAAAAAATAAAATCCATTGCTATTATCGGGCCCAACGCCGCCGTGCTTCCACTCGATGGAAACAGCAGCTCAAGGGTTGTACCTTCGTACCGCATTCCGGTAGAAAGAGCAGTACGTGCAATGTTGGGCGACAATCGCGTAACTTATACCAAAGGTTGCAATATCAACGATCGCAACATCAGCCTTTTTGCTGAAGCACTGGAAGCTGCCCGTAAGTCGGAATATGTGCTTTTTGTTGCCGGGTTGGACAGCACGGTTGAAGGAGAAGGATATTTCCTCGATAAAGAAGCCGACGAAAAAGGCGGAGGCACGGTAACCCGTCCCGACAGACCATCAAAAACGGTTTTGCTGCCCGGTTTGCAGAACGATCTGATCAACGAAATTGCAAAAGTAAATCCCAATATTGTGGTGGTCGTGATTTCAGGAGGCACTTGCAGTGTAACTCCGGTTATCAATCAGGTAAAAGGACTTGTGTATGCCTTCTACCCAGGACAGGAAGGCGGACGTGCAATTGCCGATGTATTGTTTGGCAACTATAATCCTTCGGGTAAACTGCCGGCTACCATTCCAAAGGATGATGCCCAGATAATTCCTATCTCTCCCGATTTCCGAAACCTTGTAAGCAAAGGAGTCGGCTACCGTTGGTTCGACTCGCAGAACCTGACACCCGAATTTGCCTTTGGCTTTGGGTTAAGCTATACTTCATTCGAATATTCCAATATAAAGCTCAATAAAACTCAGGCAAAAGCGGGTGATTTTATTGAGGTTTCTTTCAATCTTAAAAATACAGGAAAACTTGTAGGTGAAGAAGTGGCGCAGCTTTATCTTTCTTCCGGAAATATTCTTCCGGCGCTACCTATGCCTAAAAAGCAGCTCCGGGGTTTTCAGAAGGTAATGCTTCAGCCCGGCGAAACAAAAAAAGTTACTCTAACCCTGACTCCTGAAGAATTTTATATATTCAACGAACAAACAAAATCTTACCAGGTACCCACGGGAGAATTTACTGTGCTTGTTGGGGGCTCATCGGACAGACTGCCTCTGAAGGCGAAATTCACACTCACTAAAGCTCCAGGGAAGCCCGACTTTTCAGTGAAGAATATTCGCACCATACCAGCTTTCCCTAAAGAGGGTGATGAAGTTATTTTCATGGCTTCGTTGATCAACAATGGAACCGCAGCTTCACCAAAAGGAGTACCTCACACGGTACGATTTTTTGTGGATGACAAAGAAGTTGCCTTGTATTCGTCAAACGCCGTTTCAATTCCGGTTGGAGGTATGGAGATGGTGTGTGCTCAGGGAATTTGGAAAGCTTCCCATGGTGAATTCAGGGTGACTGCCAAAGTTGAAGCGGGAGCCAAAAACGATCTTAACCTCTCCAATAATTCCAGTGAGGGAATACTTACAATTCCAAATGGTAAAGTAATTCCTCTGGAAATTTCAAAAATCATTAATCAGGAAAAGTAAAAAATGAAGAGACTGATATATGCACTTGTTTTAATCAGCCTGCTGCTTATTTGCGGGTTGATGTATGTTGAGGCACAGCAAAAACCGGTTTATAAGGATGCTTCGGCTCCAGTTGAATTGAGAGTAAAGGATCTGCTTTCGCGCATGACGCTTGAAGAAAAATGCAGGCAGATTGATATCTGGCACCCAAAGGTGGATGTAAGCAAGCCCGGAATTTTGAACCAGGCATTGGCTGCTTTGGGCGATACCGTTAAAAATGGAATTGGATTTTTGCAGTTTAAGGTTGAAATGAGTCAGAGCGAATATGCTGCGCGTTTCAATGCTGTTCAAAAATATCTTGTGGAACAAACAAGACTTGGCATCCCTGCAATTTCTAATGGCGAAGGATGCCATGGCTTTGTAGGAAATGAGGATAAACCTACAGTTTTTCCCGCTCCGCCACTTTTGGGCAGCACTTGGGATACAACACTGATTGAGAGTGTTTATGCAGCTGTTGCCAAAGAAATGCGCAGCTATGGAATTACACATGCAGCCACTCCGGTAATCGACCTGCTGCGCGATCCCCGGTTCGGCCGATCGGACGAGATGCTGGGCGAAGATCCGTATCATGTTGCCATGATGGGTGTGGGAGCAATTTTGGGTTTGCAGGGAAGGTTGGAACGTATCGGCGAAAATCATGTAATTGCTTGTGCCAAACATTTTGCTGGGCATGGTCAGCCCGAAGGTGGCACCAACCTTGCACCGGCAAACTTTTCGGAACGGGTTTTACGTGAGGTCCATTTCTTTCCTTTCGAAATGGCAGTGAAAAAGGCGAATGTCCGCACAGTAATGGCATCTTACAACGAGATTGACGGAATTCCAAACCATGCCAACTCATGGCTTCTGAACGATGTTTTGCGCGGCGAATGGGGATTTACGGGATATGTAATTTCCGATTACGATGCTGTAAACAGGATGGTATCCCGACAACATGCGAGCCTGAACCAGGCTGAAGCCGGAAAACGCGCCATCAATGCAGGAATGGATTTTGAATGTCCCAGCAGCTGGAAGGATTATTGTTTCCGGTATCTGCCTTCGCTCATCAAAGCCGGCCAGGTGAAGGAGTCGGTTTTGGACTCGGCAGTTGCACGGGTGCTGCGCAATAAATTTTTGCTGGGCTTGTTCGAGCAGCCTTATGTAAAAATCATCCCGGCGAATGAAGTTCAGGAAATGCAGCAAAAGCACCGTCAAATTGCATTGAAAGCTGCTGAAGAGGGTTTGATATTACTTAAAAATGAAAACAACACTTTGCCTTTCGACGCGGGTAAAATCAAAAGGCTGGCTGTGATTGGCCCAAATGCCGATGAGGTTCACTATGGCAATTATTCGAACGACAAAACTCCCGGTGCAAGCATTCTTGAAGGATTAAAAACCTTTGGAAGGGGAAAGTATGAAGTTTTCTATTCCGAAGGTTATAAGATTTATGAAAACGACACCACAATTCAGCAAACCGATAAAACTCCCGAAGCCGAAAACCGTCGGATTGCTTCAGCTGTTGAACTCGCCCGTACCTGCGATGCGGTTCTGCTTGTAATGGGTGGAAACGAGCTTACATGCCGCGAAGAATGGAAAGGGCATACAGGCGATTATTACGATCTGGACCTGCTTGGACGGCAAAATGACCTTGCGGCCCAAATTTTTGCTCTTGGCAAACAAACTGCGGTAATATTGATTAATGGCCGGCCCCAATCGGTTAATTACCTCGCGGAAAAAGCTCCTGCAATCATAGAAGGATGGTATCCGGGACAGGAACAGGGCACGGCAGTTGCTAATATCGTATTTGGGAAAGTAAATCCCTCGGGCAAACTGGCTGTGACAATCCCCCGCCATGTGGGTCAGCTGCCGGTTTACTACAATCACAAACCTTATGTACACGAGAGTCCTTACATCAATGGTGAATATTCGCCTTTGTTCCCTTTCGGTTTTGGGTTAAGCTACACGAAATTCACTTATTCGAACCTCAACCTTTCAAGCAAAAAAGTAATTGCCGGCGAACCAATTAAAGTAAGTATTGAGGTTAAGAACACCGGCGACTGTGATGGCGACGAAATAGTGCAGCTCTACATCCGCGATATGGTAAGCTCCGTTACCCGACCGGTGCAGGAACTGAAAGATTTTACCCGCATACATCTCAAACAGGGCGAAACAAAAATCATTTCGTTTCTGGTAACTGCCGATAAACTGCAATATTACGGATTGGACATGAAGCGCATTGTGGAACCAGGCGAATTTGAGGTTAAGGTTGGAAAAAGTTCTGTCGATTTCTTATCTGCAAAGTTCGAAGTGATAAGTCAGTAATTTGATAGCTTTGAAAAAACTACTGTGATGAAAATTTTACTTGTTTTAATAGCTGTGTTTCATTTCTGGTCAGCCTTAACCGGTGCCCAAGTTAAAAGTAAATCTGTTTTCCAGGATCGGTTGGCCGATTCTACAGCAGTTTATTTTACTCCGGCCTATTTCAAAATTACAACCGATGGGAAAACCGATGTTTCGGATGCACTGCAGGAGGCTATCAGCAAGCTGAAATCGAAGCGCGACTGCGGTATTGTTTTCATCCCGGAAGGAAAATACCGCGTTGGGAAAACCATTTATATTCCTGTAGGCATCCGTTTGACAGGTTACGGGAAAAACCGACCGGTGATGATTCTTGCAAAAAATACCACTGGTTACCAGAAGAGCGATTCTGTAAAGCAATTCAGATATATGTTCTGGTTTGTGGGCGACTATAACCCAACAACCCGTCAGATTGCAGATGCAAATGCAAGTACTTTTTACAGTGCTTTTTCAAATATCGATGTCTCGATTGAGGATGGTAACGATAATGCCGTGGCGTTTCGCACGCATTATGCGCAGAACAGTTTTTTAAGTCATGTTGACATTCACATAAACAAAGGGTTAGCAGGTATTCACGAGGTTGGAAATGAGATTGAAGATGTGCGGTTTTTCGGAGGTGACTATGGCATTATGGCAACAAAAACATCTCCGGGATGGCAGTATGTGATGCTCGACACTTATTTTGAAGGTCAGCGCAAAGCAGCAGTCAAGACTGAGGAAGCGGGTCTTACCATCACCAGGATGACGGCCCGCAATATGCCGGTGGTAATTGACATCAATCCTGATAAAATTGAAAAGTTATTCCTTCAGGATAGTCAGTTCGATAACATCAGCAGTTCGGCAATCAACATCAGCAACGACCTTAATCCTTTGAACCAGGTAAGCATCCGCAACGTGGACTGCCGGAAGACTCCTGTCTTTGCAACCTTCCGCCGCAGCGGCAAACAGATTGCCGGAACCGGACTTATTTACAAGGTGAAAAATCTGATTTCGGGTTTGCAAATTGATGGCCTTGAAAAAGAAGCCGAAATAAAGACCACTCATGAAATTGTTGAACTGAAATCATTGCCAAACCCCGTTCCGTCAGACATTCCTGTTTTCCCTGCTACCAGCAGCTGGGTGAATATAAAATCCCTTGGTGCAAAAGGCGACGGCATCACTGATGATTACGCTGTGATAAGCGCGGCCATCGAAAAATATCAAACCATCTATTTCCCGCAAGGCTGGTATCGTGTTTCCCAGACTGTTAAAATGAAGCCAAGCTCAGCTTTAATCGGCTTGCATCCTGTCTCAACACAACTTATTCTTGCAAATAACACCTTGTCCTTTGCCGGTTTTGGTGCACCAAAAGCATTGCTGGAGACTTCCGCAGGCGGGTCAAATATTTTCAGCGGCATCGGTTTGAATACAAACATCGATAACCCGCGGGCAGTGGCTTGTAAATGGATGGCCGGAGCAAACTCTTACATGAACGATGTAAAAATTGTAGGTGGCCATGGCGCTTTGCTCAATACCCCCGAGGGTTTGCTCAGAGAAGCTCCCGACCGCACACCCAAAGGGATGGCAGGAGACGAGAATTCCTGGGATGGCCAATACTGGAGCTTATGGGTTACCCATGGTGGTGGCGGAATATTCAAGGATATCTGGTCGGCCCATACCTGTGCCACTTCAGGTTTATATGTTTCGGATACAAACACACCCGGACGGATGTACCTCTTTTCGGCAGAGCATCATGTGCGTAATGAGGTGCGTTTTAAAAATGTTTCGAACTGGCAGATTCATGCACTTCAGCTTGAGGAAGAAGGTCGCGAAAGCTGGAATTGTCAGCCGCTTGAAATTGAAAATTGCCTTCACTTGCTTTTTACCAATATTTTTATGTACCGGGTTTCGCGGGTCATCAATCCTTACCCTCAGGGCATCCGCACCTGGAACAGCAGAGACATTGAATTCCTCAACGTTCATAATATCTCCCAAACCAAATTTGCTTTCGATAATTCACTTTACAACATAAACGGCCAACAGGAAGTTCACGAACGTGAGTTTACGAGGTTGTACCTGGACAAATTCAACAATCCGGAAGATGACAAAACCGGCAGTGTAATTAAACTGGCTACAGGTTTTGAATTTGCCAACGGACTTTGTCACGACAGCAAAGGAAACATCTACTTTTGCGATTCACGCTGGAAACGCGTCATGAAATGGTCGGCCGAAACGAACACGATTTCCATGGTGTGCGATTTTCCTTGGGAACCATTGTCTCTGGGCTGCGATAGAAACGATAACCTTTTGGTTGTTTTCAAATACATTCCCAAAAAAGGTTTTCCTTTTAATGGTAAACCCGAAACAGCTGGTGCAAAAGAAGATGGTATTGTCTACAGTGGTTGGGGAATTCCGCGGTTTGGCGTCTTGGCTTATGCAATCAATCCCGATCGCCCCGAAGAGACAATTCAGTTACTCCGAAAAGTTTCGATGGATTCTTTAAAAAGCATTCATAAGGCACTTTATCCTGTTTACAGACAATCGTTCAATTCAATTTCAATTAAAGAATGTTACCTGGCTCCGGACAATGAAACCATTATTCCCATTTGTAACGAGATGAGCAGGTCGAGTGCCATGGTTGAAGCCTTCCCGGGAAAATCTCTATTAATCCTGGACGATAATCTGAAAAGAATTGTAAAATGCAATGTTGCCAGAAACGGAAAACTTTCAAATATGGCTCCGTTTGTCGAAACTGGTGAATACGGCATTGCAGAAGGACCTGATAACAGAATTTACATCGCTGCCGGCGAAATTTATGTGTATGATCAGGCAGGAAATCTGACCGGAAAAATAAAGGTTCCTGAACGCCCAACAAACCTAAGTTTTGGCGGAAAAGATGGCAGGGCCCTTTTCGTTGCAGCGGGAACATCATTGTATGCGCTAATTATTAAGTAAAAATCATTTAAAAACTAATGCTTATTCAGATGAAGTCATCATTTACGCGATTATTAACCGTCGTCACAATTACCTCTGTAATTTCAGGTGCTCAGGTATTTTCACAACAGAAATATGCCGGTAAACCCTGGAATGGAAGTGTGCAGCAAATTCCGGGAAAAGTTCAGTGCGAGTTTTACGATACTGGTGGAGAAGGAATTGCTTACCACGACAAAGACTCTGTGAACAACGGCAGTGGGAAACTCAACCCTGCTGACGGAACTTTTTTGAATGAGTTTCGCATGAAGGAAGGCGTGGATATCTCTTACACTAAATTTCGGGATCCTGCCATCGATAATAATCCTTATAACTTGGTAGAACCCGAAAAAAACAGTCTTTATGCCGGCTGGACCGAGCCCGGCGAATGGATTAATTACACCGTGAATGTAAATAAAACCGGTACTTATGCAATCGATCTCATGTACACAGCCAGCGGTGATGGCGAGATTGCTTTGGAAATTGATGGAAAAACATTAACTTCAGCGTTGAAAATTCCATCCACCCGCAGCGACAAGGAAACTGTTGCCTGGCGTCAGTGGCATCATTGGAACAGACTTAACCCGCTCGTTACCGTAAAGCTTCAAAAGGGAGTTCATGTGCTGACTTTAAAAACGGTTACGAATGGAAATATGAACTACGATTTTCTGGAATTCAAACTAATAAAATAAACTATGAAAAAACATTTCGCCTCGTGGATTAAGTTTTTGAAAGATCCCTTTGCAGCAAGGATTTCGATCATTGTACTGGGAATAACCTCTACCGTGTGGTTTCTGGTTAGGGTAATTCCAAAGCCACAACGGGCAACTTATCCATGTATGCGTGCTGCTGCACCGTTGATGTCAGGCTTTGTTATCTGGCTGATGGCAACACTCGGAACCACTTTCGCTTTTGTTAAGGCACGTCAGCATTTCCGCCGCACAAGATATGCCGCTGCCGCCTTGTTTGTGCTGGCAGGTCTGGTTACAGCTTTCTTTATGATGCCCGACTCTCCGGTCAATGCTAAAACCAAAAGCGCCGAACTGAAAATCTGGTATAAGCCCAATGTGCCGCTTGGTGAAGCCCGTGGAATGTTCCCCGGACGTGTAGCCTGGGGCCATAACCCTAAAATCGCTTCGTGGGACGGCACAACGGGTTTCTGGTGGGAAGACCGTTTCAACAATCAGCCCGAAACCGACAAGCTTTTTGCCCAGACTCTCTTTACCCTCACCAATACTAAGAACGAGAAAAAAGCCTGGGATGCGCTTTTCCGTTTCTTCAACAAAAAGAAACACAATACCGATGCGGGGTATAAAGCCGGCCAGAAAGTAGCGATCAAAATTAACCAGAACAACACGCAATCGCTCGAAAGCAGCGACGAAATCAATGCCAATCCGCAGCTGATCCTTTCTCTGCTAAAGAGTCTGATCAACCAGGGTGGTGTACCTCAGGAAAATATTACGGTTACCGATCCCAGCCGTTTTATGACGAACAACATTTATGACAAATGCCACGCCGCTTTTCCCAATGTTCATTATGTGGATCATAACGGCGGTAACGGTCGCGAAAAAGCAACTTTTGTTGAGAATGCAATTCCCTATTCGGTCGACAATGGCAAAGTGCGCAAAGATTTGGCAACATGTATTGTCGAAGCCGACTACATTATCAACATGGCACTGCTGAAAGGACATGTTAGTCAGGGCGTGACCCTTTGTGCCAAGAACTATTTTGGCTGCACCAGCATTGAGGACGACTGGCGCAAGAATGCCCATTCGAGCGGATTCAGTCAGAACCGCGATGGTTCGCACAAATACCTTGTGTTTGTCGATTACCTCGGTCACAAGGACCTGGGTGAAAAAACAATGCTCTTCCTTATCGATGGCATTTATGGCAATAAATTCGTGGATAAGGTTCCGGCTTACAAGTGGAAGCTTGCTCCGTTCAACAACAACTGGCCAAACAGTTTATTTGCATCGCAGGATGGTGTTGCGATTGATGCTGTAGGTCTCGACTTTATAATTACCGAATGGCCCGATGCTCCCGATATGATGTACAGCGACTATTCCGTAAACGAGAGTGCGCTGGCCGGTAATCCTCCTTCGGGCGTGGTTTACGATCCCGAAAAAGATGGTACCCGCCTTACAAGCCTTGGCACATCGGAGCATTGGAACAATCCCGTGGATAAAAAGTATTCGCGCAACCTCAAAACCGGAAATGGTATAGAGCTGGTTTATAAAAAGGTGGAATAAAGTCAAGCACTGACATGCATTAAAAGCATGTCAGTGCTTTCATTAAATTATAAACAGAGCATTCTATTTTATCCTCTTAGAGGATACATTTTTGTAGAATATTAATCCTTCTATGAATTCCAACCTTGTAGAGGTTGCACTGCTACTATTGAATTAACGAAATATCTAATATCATGAAAAAAAAATTAACCTGTATGATGGTGGCCTTGACGGCTATGCTTTGTATGTTTCCGCTTTTTACCCATGCGCAAAAGCCTGTGAAGCAGGTTCCCATAACCTTATCCTTAAATGCCTATTCGTTCAGCGATGTGCTGTCGGCTAAAACGCGTGACAACCAGCAGGTATTTACTTTGTTTAATCTTTTGGACTGGTGCGCATGCAATAACGTTAAAGCTTTAGATCCGACGGGCTATTTCTTTCCCACTTACCCGGAAGTTCCTTCGGACGAATATCTGGCAAAATTTAAAAAGCGAGCTGCCGAACTGGGTATTGCCATCAGTGGCACCGGCGTGCGCAATAACTTTGCTTCGCCCGATCCGGCAGTCCGTGCTGAGGGTGTGAAGCTCGCCAAAGAATGGATTGTAGCTGCCTCAAAAATGGGAGCTCCAGTGGTCCGGTTGTTTTCGGGCGAAATCCCAAAGGGCTACGAAGATAAATGGGATGAAGTCGCTTCGTGGATGATAGCCTGCTACAAGGAATGTGTCCCGTATGCCGAAAAGTACAAGGTGAAAATTGGCATCCAGAACCATGGCGACATGCTCCAGACTGCCGACCAGTGTGTCAAAGTCCTCAAGGCTGTCGATTCCAAATGGGTGGGACTGATCGTCGACATCGGCAATTTCAAAGTAGCCGATCCTTACAAAGACATCGAAACCGTTGTGCCTTATGCTATAAACTGGCAGGTAAAGGAAAGTGTTTTTGGAAATGGTAACCCTGTCGAAACGGATTATAAACGCATCGTTCAGATCATCCGCAAGGGTGGTTACACCGGATACCTTCCTGTAGAAACCATTCTGGTGAAAGGTGTGCCTTACGATCCTTTTACACAGGTGCCACAGATGTTAAAAAAACTGGAAACCGCAATTAATGAAGTTTATAAATGAAGTTACAAGCAATGAAAAAACTATTTATCGGGCTTTTTGCCTCTTTTACAATGCTGGCCGGCAGCACCTCCTATGGTCAGGAGCCGCTGATTACAAATGTCGACGGCAGAACATCCCTGACATTGAACGGAGTTTGGAAATATATTGTTGATCCCTATCAGAGCGGGTATTACGATTACCGGCGCGATGTCCGCGACCAGCAGCAAAAACCAAGCACCTCCGAGTCGCTCTTCCTGGGTTATAAACCACAGAACCCCTCGGATCGCGTTGAATACGATTTCGACAAAGCAGATAACATTCTCGTGCCGCGCGACTGGAACTCCCAGTTCGAAAAACTCTTCTATTATGAAGGCTCGGTGTGGTATTACAAGAAATTCGATTATCCGGATGTAAAAGAAGGCAACCGTCAGTTCCTGTATTTTGGCGCGGCCAACTACGAAGCTGATGTTTACCTCAACGGGAAAAAGCTCGGCAAGCACATAGGAGGTTTTACCCCGTTCAACTTTGAGGTAACCGGAAAACTAAAGCCCGAAGGAAACTTTGTAATTGTAAAAGTCGACAATACCCGCGGCCTCGAGAAAGTACCGACCATCAACACCGACTGGTGGAATTATGGCGGACTTACGCGCGACGTTAAAATTCTGGATGTTGCAGGAACTTTTATCCAGGACTATTACATCCAGCTTGGAAAAGATAAAAACCAGATCGAAGTTTCCCTTGTTTTGAACGGAAACGGAAAAGCTAATCAATCGGTGCTGATCGAAATTCCGGAAGCCAAAATCAAAGCTACCGTAAATACCGATGGCGAAGGTAAAGGCAAAGCCTTGATAAATGCAAAGAACCTCAACCTGTGGTCGCCCGAAAATCCATTTTTGTACGAAGTTAAGCTCACGCTTAACAACAATGTGATTACAGAAAAAATTGGGTTCCGCACGCTTCAGGTACAGGGAACAGAGATTCTTGTAAACGGGAAGCCACAGTTTCTCCGTGGTATCTGTATTCACGAAGAGAATGGTGTTCGCGGCGGCAGAGCCTTTTCGCGCGACGATGCACGTATGCTCCTGGGATGGGCAAAGGAACTGGGCTGTAACTTTGTTCGTCTGGCTCACTATCCGCATAACGAAAACATGACCCGCGTTGCAGACGAACTTGGCATCATGGTGTGGTCGGAAGTGCCCGTGTACTGGACCATCCAGTGGAAAAACGAAGAGACCTACAAAAATGCCAGCCACCAACTTACCGATATGATTACCCGCGATAAGAACCGCGCTTCGGTAATCGTATGGTCCATGGCAAACGAAACTCCTGTTTCGCCCGAGCGTACCGAATTCCTGAAAAAGATGATCACAGAGGCTCGTCAGCTCGATCAAATCCGACTGGTGAGCGCCGCGCTGGAACGTCATACCAAACCGGGAACTCAAAACACGCAGATCATTCAGGATCCGATGCAGGAATTTGTTGATATCATTGCTTTTAATCAATACATTGGCTGGTACGACGGATTGCCTGAAAAAGCCAGAACGGCTGTGTTCGACATTCAGTTTAACAAACCGGTAATCATTTCCGAATTTGGCGGTGGAGCTTTGCAGGGATATCACGGCGAAAAGAATGTGCTGTGGACCGAAGAGTTTCAGGAGGATCTGTACAAGGAAACCTTGCCGATGCTCGAAAAAATCCCGCAGTTAAGGGGTATGACACCCTGGATCCTGGCCGACTTCCGTTCGCCACGGCGGTTGCTCCCCGATATTCAGGACGGGTGGAACCGTAAAGGCCTTATTGCGCCAACAGGCGAGAAAAAGAAAGCCTTTTATGTGCTGAAGGATTATTATGCAAAGAAAAAAGCGGCTTACGAAAACAAGTAAATGAAAACAATATTTAGCATAGCACCGGCAATTCTGCTGGCTTCCCTATTGATGCCGAATGTTTCGCGTGCACAGGATAGCAAACAGGAAACATTTCACCAGGTGAAGGCCAGGCAAAATGCCGACAGCAAAGAATGGGCTACATACACGGCTAAAACTGTAGACCTGTTGCCCGGCTTCAAACCTAAAAAAGAACCGGCACTGAGCCAATATGGCGGCTGGAAAGTTAATAAATCGAAAGCAACGGGTTTTTTCCGCGTCGAGAAGCGCGATAACCGCTGGTGGATCATCGATCCCGATGGTTATCCGTTTATCCACAAAGGTGTGGCTGTTTTCCGTGCAGGAAATTCTGATTTGCAACTGGCTGAACTAAAGACAAAATACGGCGACAACGCCAATTGGGTCGAAAAAGAAAGTCAGATGCTGAGAGACCATGGCTTCAATGGTACAGGCGCCTGGTCGGATGTAGATCTGATGCGTGAGTCGAAAAAGCGCTTGGTGTACACGGTGATTGTCAACCCTATGAGCAGCTACCGTGGCGAGCATCTTAAAAAATTTGGCGGAAAATACGAAATGGCAGGTTGGCAGGGCTACCGATTTGACCTGGCCATGGTTTTCGATCCGGAGTTCGATACCTATGTGGAAAAACTGATTTCGCCCATCGCCAAATATGCCAACGACAAATTTCTGCTGGGCTATTTTACCGATAACGAAATCCCCTGGAAAAACGACGCACTCGACCGTCACCTGAAGTATCTCAAACCTGGTGAAGCAGGCTACGATGCTGCCAAAGCCTGGTTCGACAAGCGTAAAGGGAAGGACGCAACTCTGGAAGATATTACCGCTGAAGATCGCAAAGCTTTTATGAGTTTTTATTTCGAGACGTACCTCAAAAAAGTGAATGATGCAGTTCGTAAGTACGATCCCAACCACATGTTTCTGGGCTGCCGTTTTAACCAGTGGCCCGAAGAGCTGAGCAGTCCCGAGATATTTAAAGTTGCCGGGAAATACATGGATATCATCTCTATCAACCATTACCGTAAATGGGAACCCGACCAGCAGATCATGAAGAACTGGGAAGCATGGTCAGGCCGGCCTTTTATCATTACCGAATGGTACACCAAAGGCGAAGACTCGGGTTTGCCAAACAGAACCGGTGCAGGCTGGAATGTTGCCACCCAGATGGATCGCGGGTATTTTTATCAGAACTTTACAATCGAACTGCTGAAAAGCCGGAATTGCGTTGGCTGGCATTGGTTCACCTATCAGGATAACGATCCGCTGAACCTGAAGACCGATCCTTCCAACCGCGACTCCAACAAAGGCATTGTATCATCAAAATTCGAACCTTACAAACCTTTGCTGGATAACATGAAAGCTCTGAACAGTCAGGTGTACCCTCTGATACAGTTTTTTGATAAATAGGACTTAAATTTACTTACTAATCTATGCTACTAAAATGAGAAGAATTTTTTTGCTTTTTGGAAGTTTACTAAGCGTATTAAGTTTTTACACTATGGATGCACAGGTAACAGGCATTAAGATCGGATCGTTCGATCAGTTTTCGGATGTTGGATCTCCCAAAATCTCAGGAGCGGCTGCTTATACTGAGCCGTCGCAAACCTATCGCATTACCGGCTCCGGATCGAATATCTGGTTCGGCGTGGATAGCTTTGCCTTTCTTTCGAAGAAAATGAACGGCGATTTTATCATTCAAACCCGCATTAAATTCATTGACGAAGGTAAAGAGCTGCACCGCAAAACGGGTCTGATGATCCGTCAATCCACAGCTGTTAACTCGCCTGTTGTTGCCTGTACGGTTCATGGCGATGGACTCACTTCGCTGCAATATCGTTTGAAAGCAGGCGAGGATATGAAAGAGATCAAATTCACCATTACTGGTCCTGATGTGCTCCAACTCGAAAAGAAAGGAAACACCTACACCATGTCGGTGGCTCATTTTGGCGAAAAATATCAGGTTGAGAAACTCGAAAATGCTGATTTGGGAGCCGATCTGCTGGCTGGCTTATTTGTTTGTTCCCATAACCGCAATACTTCCGAAGAAGTTGAGTTTTCGAATACCCGCATTTTCTATACCGTGCCCGACGACCTGGTTCCATACAAAAACTATCTTGGAAGCTTACTCGAGGTAATGGATGTAACCACCGGTCACCGCGAGATACTTGCCGGCGCCGAAGGTTCGTGGCAGGCTCCCAACTGGACTCCCGATGGCAAAACTTTAATTTACAATGCCGATGGCAAACTGTATAACTTCGATTTGGGCACCCGTCAGTCATCAGTTTTAAATACTGGTTTTGCCAATAAAAACAACAACGACCATGTCCTTACCTTCGACGGAAAACAGATAGGTATCAGTCACCATGCCGAGGAAAACAAAGGGCAGTCGACCGTTTATACCCTGCCGGTTACAGGCGGTACTCCCAAAAAGATTACTGAATTAAGTCCGTCGTACCTGCATGGCTGGTCGCCCGATAATCAGTTTCTGATTTATACCGCTGAGCGGAATGGCGATTATGACATCTACAAGATTTCGAAAGACGGCGGCAAGGAAATTCAGCTCACCAATACCAAAGGCCTCGACGACGGATCGGAATATTCGCCCGACGGCAAGTACATCTATTTTTGCTCCACCCGTACCGGCACCATGCAGGTATGGCGCATGACTCCCGACGGCAAGAACCAGACGCAGCTTACCTTCGACGAACTCAATAATTGGTTTCCGCATGTATCGCCCGATAACAAATGGCTTGTTTTTGTCACTTTCCCGAAAGAAGTACCTGCTGATCAGCATCCTTTTTATAAAAGGGTTTACATCAGGTTGATGCCCATCAATGGTGGCGATATCAAAGTAATTGGCTATTTATACGGCGGACAGGGAACGATGAATGTTCCCAGCTGGTCGCCCGACAGCAAAAAAATTGCCTTTGTAAGCAACGGGACGTTTAATAAGTAGAAATGAGAATTCTGTGAGTTGCTTCTATGCCCAGGCCTGAAGTGTGGGTATAGAAGCAACTCAAATTTCAAACGCACGATATCATTTAATAATTTTCTATCACTATTTCCCAATTCTGGGTAGGTGATTCAATAGTCCACCCCTATGCGGCTTGAACAATTCCACATAATAATTTTTACTATCAAGAGATCACCGCTACGCGGCCGGTGAAGCTGCTACTAACCCACCTCCATTCATAAAAAAGCATTGTCATTTCGAGAATCCAACCAAAAAAACGCATAATGGGGTAATAACCGTGTATTCAACGCCGTAGGTGTTGCATGTTTGTAGCCGGGGGTGGAACGAAGTGAAACCCCCGGGTTGAAAGCATATATTTCAGCGACGCGGAAAACATTTGAGGAAAGTGATTTCTCTGACATCGTCGCAATGGCTACCTCTTAATCAAAACTTATCATTGGTACCAAAGGGAGAAATCTATTTAATTTTTTTAAAAACTGGATTAATTCACGTCGGAAAGCCTGTTCTTTGGCTATTCCAGATTCAGCCATTTAGCCGGGCCTCTGTGTCCTCGCTATGGTTCTCTGTAAACTTCTTGTTGGAATTTTTCATCAAACTTTCTTTAAAAAAGCCAACCGTTTACCAACCTGTTTCAGCCATTCCCTTGCGATAACCTCGTGACCGGCTACCGTAGGATGAATTCCGTCCCAGATCCAGTATTCCACCGGGGCTTTCTTACATGCTTCGTCGAAAGCAGTCTGAAGTTTTACATATACGGCATTGTAATCGAGGGCTATCTTCTCGGCTATCCGCTGCCGTTCAGTTAAATCGGCAACACGCTTTTCCCAGTCAGGCGAGTTACCACTGTGCTTAAAAACAAAAGGCTGACTCAAAACCAGTAATACTTTGGGATTTTCCTTTATAACCCTGTCGAGCAGCGACCTGTAAATATCGTTATACATCTGAAGCGATACCGGGTCAGGACGGGAATTAACCAGAGAGCTGGAGTCGTTGATGCCAATCAGAATGCTCAGCACATCGGGTTTGAGATCGAGCGTGTCTTCCTTCCAGCGTTTATCCAGGTCAGTCACCTTGTTCCCGCTTATACCCCGGTTTATAAAAGTAAGCTTCTTTTCAGGAAAGGCATACCCCACCCTGCTTGCAATTGAGAAAGCATAACCATGCCCCATGATATGATTGGGATCCTGGTTCCGACCGCGGTTTCCGTCAGTTATCGAGTCGCCCTGGAACAAAAACACCAGGCCATCTTCCTTCTGCCGACTTTCAATATCATAAACAGATTGAGGGATTACAGCAGCAGCCACACTTCCGGCAGTGACTTTTTTAATGAATATACGGCGCGATTCGGAGCTCATTGATCTAAATATTTTAGTGACTTACGAAACTAAAACATCAGTCCCAATTTAGCAAATCCCGAACCGCATGTAAAATGCTATTTGTCATATTGAGGGGAGTCGAAATATGACTGGTAATTGACTTTTCACACAGCCTCAGAAAAGGTGGCTGCTAACATAATGTCTTTATTCAAACAATCTCTGATCGACCTCGCACCGGAAATTCGCTGCAATTGCCCGGAGCTGTTCATCGGTAAGCGTTTGCTTTGCCCCGCCGGCAGCCATAACTTTAAGACAAATTTCAGCAGCTTTTTCGGCTACGTCAATCCTGCCGAAAGCTTCGTCGAGGTTACGGCCGCATCCACAAATACCGTGATACTGCCAAATCACAAGGTTACGCAGTGAAATGGCATCGGCAGTGGCACGTCCCAAGTCCATGGACCCGGCCATGATCCAGGGCAAAAATTCAACCCCGGCAGGAAAAACTACAATACACTCTGCATGACTCTGCCACAAAAGCTTCGAAA
The DNA here is from genome assembly GCA_021779665.1 of Bacteroidota bacterium. Classification (GTDB taxonomy): domain Bacteria; phylum Bacteroidota; class Bacteroidia; order Bacteroidales; family JAAUTT01; genus JAAUTT01. Next base: position 66,665 of record JAJYAG010000002.1, read on the forward strand.
GACTTTTGGTATCCAGATTTGCCACTGCGTAAGTGAGGGCAATCAGGTTGGTAGGATGCGTATGGATAAAGGCAAACGACTGGTTGTTTGTTTTCTTTTTGATACTGCAGTGCGAAAGTAAATGTGCCGGCAGTTCCGATGTTGGCGCTCCCTGAGGTTCGTAACCCCAGAGCAGCCTGTACGAAGCACCTTGTGAGTCAAGCTCAATTACGCCGGTATTCTTCTCGGGGAACAGCTCTATGTTCCTTAAAAACCTGCCTGTTCCGGTAACGAGAAAGCGCTCACCGGCAATTTCGGGCATGGAAACAGGAAGTGGAAACGACTCCGACTTCGGGCTGTATCCGTCAAAAAGCGCAAATTGATCTTTGTTTAAGCGCAGGCTGATGTTTCCGCCGTTCGATTCAGCCCAGCCACGGCGCGCCATGTCGCTGCTGGTTTTTTTAATTTCTTCAATAAGTTTTTGCATGTAAATAGTTTAATTTTTTGTTCCATAATTCAACCGGCTTTTTTGATCCCGTCGGATCAGTTCTTAGCAATTTGCGCTTCCGAACCTTTCAAAGTAATACGTAAGAAAAACAGGTTTTATATTCAAAAGAGTATCTTTTTCACAAATACCCTCATTCAGTCTTCAAAACTTTTTTAGTGCAAAGCGTGTTTCAAATTAGTATTCTTTTTGCAGGCCTACTGTCCGGCACTTAATACATGAGATAATTAATTCGTTACTTTTGAAGCAATAATGTCAGATCATGAAAAGACTTTTCTTTTTGCTCCCTTTTTTGTTGCTTGTGCAATTTACGTTTTCGCAGCATGCTTTTGTGGCAGTGGTGAAGGATGCTGAAACACAGGAGCCTGTTACGGGAGTAAGTGTTATTATAAAGGAACTTAAAAGAGGCAGCGTTTCCGACAATGCAGGACGCGTTGAAATTGAAAATATTCCCGAGGGCAGATTTACAGCAGTGTTTTCGTTGATAGGATATGAAACCTTGGTTGTCCCGGTAAATATTCCCTGGAAGGCTGATAGTGTGCCTCAATTTTTTCTGGAAGCTGAAGCCGAAGAACTGGAAGAGGTGAAAGTTACAGCTACCCGAAGCAGCCGTGTGATCAACGATATTCCCACCCGGATCGAAACCATTTCTGCCGGTGAACTCGCCGAGAAAGCTACCATGCAATCGGCCAACATTAAAATGCTGCTTACCGAAAGCACGGGGATTCAAACGCAGCAAACATCAGCCATATCGGGTAACACAAGCATCCGCATCCAGGGCCTCGACGGAAAATATACCCAGTTGCTGAAAGACGGATTTCCGCTTTATTCCGGTTTCTCGGGAGGTTTAAGCATTATGCAGATTCCTCCGCTCGATCTGAAACGTGCCGAGGTAATCAAGGGGTCGTCGTCGACACTCTACGGAGGTGGCGCTATTGCAGGACTTATAAACCTGGTTACCCGCGAACCGGGCGATGGAGACCGATTTGACTTTATGTTTAATACCTCAAGTGCAAGAGCGCTCGATCTCAACACATTTTTTTCCCACAAATTCAAAAAAACCGGCATTTCAATTTTTGCGTCGCGCAATACCCAACAGGAATACGATCCCGACAACGACGGATTCTCTGATATGCCACGGAATGAGCTTTACAATTTCAACCCAAAATTTTACTATTATATCAATCAGGGAACAACACTATCATTCGGACTTAACACAAACATGGAAGACCGACTCGGGGGTGACATGAAAGTTATTAAACACGAGAACGATTTGCAGCACGTTTATTTTCAGCGGAATAAATCGAACCGGTATTCAACACAGCTTAAATTCGAAAAAACTTTCGAAAACAACCACGTGTTAACCATCAAAAACAGTGTGGCTTACTTCTCCCGGGCCATCACCATGCCCCTCTACGATTTCGGAGGAAAACAAACATCAGAATACTCCGAGATCAGTTATCTGGTTCCAGATGAGAAATCGGAATGGATTGGCGGAATAAACCACTGGATGGACAGATTCAAAGAAAAGAATTTATCATTTGAAAGTAAGCGCGATTACAGACAAACTACTGCCGGAGCCTTTGTGCAGAATAACTACAAAATGACCGAAGAACTGATTCTCGAAACCGGAGTAAGGGCCGATTATCTTAAACTTTCGTCGCCCGGCTTCAAAAGCAGGGATTATCTCTTTCTGCTGCCACGTTTATCATTCATGTATAAGTTTTCGCCCAATCTCACATCGCGGATTGGAGGCGGAATGGGATACAAAGCTCCCGGTATTTTTGCAGAAGAAGCAGAAACAGTTGGTTTTCGCAATGTATTACCTATTGATATCACATTGGTTAAACCAGAGAAATCAGTAGGAGCTAACTTCGATGTAAATTATAAAACCATTCTTTTTGATAAAATAAGCCTGAGCGTCAACCAAATGTTCTTTTTTACACGTATCAATCGTCCGGTGGTTGCCAATGAACTCATGCTGAGCCGCGATACTCTTAATTACGAAAATGTTAACGGATCCATCCGGTCGCAAGGAATCGAAACCAATTTAAAACTCCGCTACGACGACCTCTCCATTTATTTTGGATATACATTTATCGATGCGGAAAGAAATTTCAATGGCATCAGTTTCAGAAATCCGCTCACCGCCAAGCACAGGGTCTATTTCACGCCGATGTACGAGGTTGAAAATAAAATCCGTATTGGTTATGAAGTATTTTATATCTCTCCGCAGCAGCTTACAACGGGCGAAAAGGTGCGTGGCTACTGGCTGATGGGTATTTCGGGCGAAAAATATTTCAGGTATTTCAGTGTGTTCTTAAATTTCGAGAATATTCCCGACTCACGGCAATCGCGCTGGCAACCCATGTATAAAGGCAGTATTCAAAATCCTCAGTTTGCCGAGATCTGGGCTCCTACCGAGGGCTTTATTTTTAACGGAGGCTTCAGGATTTCATTGTAAAGGTTGGATTAGCAAAAATTCAGAAAACAAAATGAACATTCCCGCTTCATTTTGTTTTTAGCTGATATAAATATTTCACTTGTGGAAGTAAAAATTTACATACCACATAAGGCTTTGCAGGAATATGTCTTCAATATTTCAACGGTAAGCGCTATATTGCCGGAGGGAATAAAAGATGTTGTTACGCCATATCCTCCTACTCCGTTTCAATCAATCATATTTTACTGTAATAACCCGGTATCGATGGGGAAAACCGAAAGTATTTTTAACAGGCAACCACGCACTGTTGTAATTGGTCCCCAGTATTCACGTGTCAATATTAAAGTTCACAGGGAATTAAATGCCATTCGGGTGGACTTTCTCCCAGGAGGCTTGTACAGAATTTTGGGTATTCCCATGCATAATTTGCTTGATGGCGGGTTTGATGCTCTTGATTTATTTGGCACTGAGATGAAGCGTATTGATGAAGAATTGCAAAATATATCTAACCTTGAGGAAGGCAAAGTTATCGTTGAAAACTTTTTATTAACCAAGGTAACAAAACTAAGGGGAATATTGCCTTTTGATAACGCCATGCGAATTCTACTGAATTGTAATGGCAATATGGCTATTGAGAAAACTGCATCGATTTCGTGCCTGAGCATAAAACAATTTGAAAGAAAGTGTCACGAAAGACTTGGAATGAACCCTAAACTATATGCTCGTATCCTCAGATTTTCAAAAGCATACCGGCTTCATGAAGCTTATCCTGAACAGAGCTGGATAAAAATTGCTTATCAGGCCGGCTATTACGACCAAATGCACATGATTAAGGATTTCAGACTTTTTGCAGGAGTTAATCCTTCTATAATCGAACAGCAACTTCTTTCCACACCTCTGCGGATGCAGAGAGATCTGAGCCGTTAAGTGATCCAGCCGCCAGCTGTTTCCAATTATATCTCTAAACTATCCATAAATCCAACAATGCTAAAGTTGTCTATTTTATACTATGTTTTAGGCTGGTGTTCAGCATAACTTTGCTGAAAATCAAACCTGTTAAACTTAAAACATACAATATGAAAACGACAATTACCATGATCCTGTCCTGTTTGCTCTGCAATAGTTTCTTTGCACAGGAAAAGCCTGCGACAGCAGCATTTCCGTTAGAAGAGTTAAAAGGGTATTCACAAACCTACTATTATAGTCCCGGGCATAGGGAGAGAGCTCGAACTATAGCCGTTTTGATGGAAAATGCAGGCATCTTTTTTCAGCACGAAATTGGATTTACTCCCAAAACCATACTTTATATTCTTGCACCTCAACACTGGAAAAATTTTGCAGCAAAACCCCTAGCAGAAGTATATGGCTTCCCTCACAATATTGACGATGTCCATCTTGCCATAGCGGCTGAAGACAATGATTTCTGGCGCAGCTTTTTACCGCCTGTGGATCAACTTCCATCAGCAATGGCAGCGCTGGTTAAAAAAGCCTATGGAAAACCCGACGGTAGTTACAGTATGATGCCCTTCTTTGATTTACTTGCCCTGCATGAAATGGGTCATTCTTATACATCACAGGCGGGCCTCAAAATGCACCGTTATTGGATGAGTGAGTTATTTGTAAACATAATGCTGCATACTTACGTAGCCGAAAAACAACCGGAACTGCTTACAGCACTGGAAACCTTTCCACGCATGGTAGTTGAAGGGGGTTCGGATGAATTTAAATTCACCAGTTTGGAAGATTTTGAAAAACTTTATGTAACCATGGGCATGGGACCCAAAAATTATGGCTGGTATCAAAGTAAATTGCATTCCGCAGCAAGAGATATTTACAATGATGGAGGCAAAACCGTATTAAGAAAATTGTGGCTGGCAATGAAAAACCACCAGGAAAATTTATCAGATGAAGAATTTGCCAGTATGCTGCAAAAAGAAGTACATCCTTCAGTTGCGAATGTTTATTTAAACTGGGGAAAAAATTAGTGATGTTGTCGTAAGAAAAATTGTCCGCACCAATTGAAATTGGATAATTTATCTTTAAAGTAAAATTGAAGAGATGAAAACTCAGCCCGATTCATTTTTTTCATAAATTTCCATCATCCAATTATCAACAAAACATTTTCAATGCGACATTATCTGATACTTATCTTTTTGTCCTGCTTCACCACGCTGTTTGCAGGAAGAGGAACCATCAACTTTGTTGAAACTACTGTCGATCTTAAATCCAATGGCGAAGCTACTGTCGCCTACACAGTTCAGTACCATATTACTGAAGCAGAGTTCCATGGATTTTATTTCCAGGGAAATGATCGCCTGCCTGTTTATGGTTTTTACGACGAATCGTATGCTTTGGATGATGCCGGGAATAAATACAAGCTCAGTTTTTCGGACATGGGCGGCGGAATGTGGGATATTGTCCTTGCCGACGGCGCTGGTGTAGCTTCTGGCAATTTAACATACGTGTTTTATTTCACTACAAACTTCAATGTAGCCGAATACCTTGTAAACACACGAACCAACGATGGCCGCAATCTGGTTGTTTTCAACTGGTCGCCGGTTGAATGGGACGAAGCCGGTAACATGGACCATTATACCCTCAAAGTGGTAATTCCTTACCAGGTGCCTGCCGGTGTTGGTGTACTTCGCGATCATTTTATGGGGAATAATATTATCCAGACGGAAAAATTTGTAAACGAAAAATTCAAAATCGATTACCAGCAGAGCCCGCGTGGAAACCTCATGATGGTTTTTCATAAAAATAACCCCGGAAACCGCTTCAGCATGCGTACGCAGTTCTATATGCCAGCTGAATGGTTTAGACTCTCCTCTTCGGAGCTTTACGAAAAGGATGGAACTAAAACAAGTGATCTACTGAAGGACAAAAAGACTTTGCTGGCGGGAATTTTTCTTCTATTCGCCATCTTCTTCTTTATCGTAATGCGCAAACACCGCTCCATGATAAAAGCCAAAGAAGGATTGGATGAAGTGAACTGGGACAAACTTGATTGGACACCGCCAAAACTGAACCTGGCAACTTACCATATTCCCGGAAAAGTATGCAAGGACCTTGTTCCGCTTGAAGCTGCCTTTTACCTCGAAATTCCTTTCAAAAGTATCCTGAGCGGAATGGTTGCTGCGATGGAACGGGAAGGACTGCTGGAAGTTATCAGCCGTTCACCGTTGAAGGTAAAAGTTAACAGATCGCCCGCTGTTAATAATCTCGGCGATTACGAGTCGGCTCTCTTTTATGCATTGATGGACGATGGCGAATTCTCGCAGCAGGAGCTGGAAGATATGATGCAGAAAATTGTGCGAAATATTCAGAAAAAAGCCTGGGATTGCGACATTGAAGCTACAAAAGCTTATTACCGGTCACAGATGGACGAGTGGCAAAATCAGAATATTCCTGAAGAAAGGCGAGCCCAATACATGAACGATAATCGCGACTGGCTTTGGTATCACTGGTATTATAGCCGCACTCCATATTACAACTATTCCTACCACGACCGGAACCCACACGAGTACGAATACGATATTCCGGTGAATACTGATCATTTGCGTGCTCCATCGCTCGATGTGATCAACAACATCAATGTTTGTCACGATGCTTGTCACTCTGCGTGCCATTCGGCTTGTCACTCAGCATGCCACTCTGCCTGCCATTCAGCTTGTCACTCGGCTTGCGTTAGCGGAGGATCGCACTAATGGAAACCAGTTTTCATAAACTTGCCTGGATTGATGAATTTATCACGAAAGTCCGCCCGTACATTTTTGTGCGGACTGAAGACAATATCCTGATTAAACGGCCCAACCAGGCAACACAGATAAACGCCACAGGAGCCAGAGTGCTGAAATTTCTTTTAAACGGAGGCACCATCAGCGAACTTCTGGAAAAAACAGGCACCGATAAAGCTGAGGAAATTGAGACATTCCTTGTAGCCGTAAAAAGCTTCCTTGAAGGCAAACTCGACGAATTCAGCTTAAACCCGGCCGTGGAGAAAACACTGTTTACAACAGGTTTCAGCAAACTACCTGTGCTTTCGGAGCTTGCCCTCACCTACGACTGCAACCTGAAATGCCGGTTTTGCTATGCCGGGTGTAATTGCACTGCCAATCCCGCCGGAACGGATAAGGAAATGAGTCAGCGCGACTTTAAAGCCACTATTAAAACTATTTACGAGGAAGCTAAAGTCCCCTCCATCAGCTTTACAGGCGGTGAGCCAACACTTCGGCCCGAATTGCTGCTGGAATGTATCGCATACGCCCGTGAACTGGGAATGCGGGTCAACCTGATCTCGAACGGTACGCGCATTAATCAGAAATTTGCTGAGAAAATGAAAGCAGCAGGGCTGGACTCTGTGCAAATCAGCATTGAAGGCGTTACTGCCGAAACGCACGATAAAATAGTTCAGTCGCCTGGCGCATTTGCGAAAAGCACCAACACTGTAAAAATCTTCAAAGAATTGGGCATTCATGTTCATACCAACACCACCTTAAACCGGCTGAATGCTGAAGAATGTCCGATGTTACCGGAGTTCGTAAAGAACACGCTTCAACTGGAGCGTTTCAGCATGAACCTGATTATACCAGCTGGCAGCGGCGTTGTAAATTCCGAACTTGTAATTCCCTACAGCGAAGTTGGCGAAATAGTTCTCAGCATTCAAAAGGAAAGCAAAAAGCACGGGGTTGAATTTATGTGGTACTCTCCCATCCCTATGTGTATGTTCAATACCATCACCAACGAATTGGGTAATAAAGGATGCGCAGCATGTGACGGTCTGGTTTCCGTGGCACCCAATGGCGATGTTCTGCCTTGTGCATCGTACGATCAACCGGTGGGAAACCTTCGGAAAAATACCTTCCCGAAAATCTGGAAAGGAGCAGAAGCTACATTTTTCCGCAATAAAAAATTTGCACACGAAATCTGCCTGCAGTGCGACAGCTTTGCCGTTTGCAACGGAGCCTGTCCGCTTTATTGGCGAAACACAGGATACGACGAATTATTAAAAATACATCAATACCAGGCATTATGAGCAGTTTATTGTTAACCAAAAGTGAACAGGGAACCATTGTTTTCCATATCTGGAAAAACATCAACTATGGTATCAGGCTTTTTTTGAGTTTCATTTTAATACTGGGAGGAATTGCACTTCAGTATTATGCAATGAACGTATTCCCGGGCATTATGCTTGTTTTTGCAGGAAACTTGCTGCTGCTTGTAAAAGGATATGATAATCGCATTAAACTGGGCATTTTTGAACATACAACCGAATGGGTGGCAACTGATCAGGAGCACCTGAAAAAGATTGTAGAACTGAATAAAAAAGTGCGTAAATGGGATATCAGCGCCTGGGATATTACCAGCGGATTGGGAGGATTTCTTTTCTTTTTGCTCTTGGTTGCCGTGCTGGTAATTATTGCAGTTAACCCTTTTCATACTTATAATCCTTTAATCATTCTGGCCGCGAATATTTTAGTGCTTTTAGTTCCTCACTGGGTCACGGGAGTGCGCCGCATCACAACAGCGCCGGCACTTGTCAATAAAATCAATGTCTATCAGAATCTAACGGGTCTATTCATGGATAAGATAAAGGAAGACAACGTGAGCTTCCTGATGCTCCTGAAAGGCAAGGACAAAAAAATGCCTGCCGACGTAAAGATGAAAATCAAATTCAAAAACCAAACTGAAAACTTTTTGGGGATGTACGCACAAATCTCGGTAAACAATGTGCAAGGAAAGGATTACCCGTATTTTTATGTGGTATTGGTGGCCAAAGAAAGCTCCGGCTTAATAAGCTCAAAATTGAAAAACCTCCCCATGCCCCGGAATGTTATTTCGGAGTTCAGTCGCGAGAACGATGCTGAAATTCTTGTCATCCGCCAGTATACCACCAATAAAAGCGGCTATTTTACAAACGGCGATGCCATTGAGGTAATATTCGAGACGGGATTGAATGCAGGGAGGAAGTTGTTTTAAAGAATTGAAAAAACCTAAGCAATTTTGAATATCCTAAAAATAAACTAATATGTTTAGTAAAAAGGAATTGAAGATTATCGTGTTGTTAATCCTTTCGCTCTTGGGGTGCAAAAAAGAGGAGAACAAACCTGATAAATTTGATGTGACATTTACTATAAAAATTAATGATATTGATTCTTTGACCACCGTTGTTGTTGATACCTGGACATATTTTCCTGTTGAGAAAGTTACAGAATGGATTGGATCAGGGAAATTTAAAAGTGATTATTATTTATATTACAATGCCGCATTTTACTTAAACAGAAATGATTCAATATTTATTAGGACTAAAAATCAAGGTTATTATGGTTGCACCAGAAATCTATTTATTCGGTTGAGATTTAACGAGGATAAACAACTTGTTACTGTTCGTGATTATAATTTTAAAGTTGATACTTTAACTAATGAATTGGATTCTAAATTTTTATTCGAATGGCCAACTGATTCAGATAAATACTCCTTTACCCAGCATTCTTATAAGAATTGAATATAAAAAACTGCTAATTATATGAGTTGAATCGTCAATATGCATTATTTATGGAAATAAAACTCATCCAAAAAGATACCATCACCATTGCAGAAGTTACTGCCGAAGACGTCATCATCTCCGAAGTTCAGGATGCTTTGGATATTATGGCCGACTGCAGCTATCAGGGCGCAGAGAAAATTATCTTTTATGAAAAAAACCTTCATCCTGATTTTTTCGATTTAAAAACAAAACTTGCTGGTGATATTCTCCAGAAGTTTTCCAATTACCGCATGAGTATGGCTATTGTGGGCGACTTCTCAAAATATACAAGTAAAAGCCTCCGCGATTTTATTTATGAAAGCAACAAAGGAGGCAGAATAAGATTTGTATCAAGTAGGGAAGAGGCTTTGAATTAGAGAATGTGTAAAAGTCTAAAAATGAAGATCCATGCCACTAAGGCTCAAAGACCTTAAGATGCATAAAGATTTGTTACACTTTTATCCTTAGTGATTTCTTTGTGAATTAGTGTCTTTGTGACTAAAACGATTCTCCGAGCCCAGACAAAAGCAAAGCAGGGCATGAATTTAAACTTAGTCAAAACGACTGAAACCCTGCATTTGGCAGTGGTCCGATGTCTGTCGACCGTTGACTAATCTCCCCACTTACAAATCGCCTCTATATAATCCTTGCTTCCGTCACTCACCCAAGCATCCAGCTGCGCCGGATCCTTCAACTGCTGACCACGTTTCCGCGGAACCACCAGATAACCGCACCGGAAATCGGGCAGCGAACTCATATCGCCCCAAAGCTTTTCAATCTGGGCAACGGGATAAATATCTTCCTGACCGTGACCCCAACGGTATTTCACATCTTTGATGGTCACATACGACGGGATCTTCCTTGCAATCTTACGCACTGCTTCCGAAAGCTCTTCTTCAGTTTTATTCAATAGCACATTGCGCTTCAGTCCAAACAGATCCAGTAGTTTATCTACATTGATCCATGTGGTGAGCGTGTTGTAATAACGCAATGCTAACTCATCGTCTTCGTGTGGTTGGGCAAGGCCTTCCAGTAAACGGACTTTACCGTTTATTCGTGCCAATCCGCCGCCACGGTCGTCGATATGCCGCGGTATCACTTCAAAAGTGAGGGCGTTACCCGACTGAATATGATAGCCCAATGCGGCAGCATCAACATCGGCGCCTAAAGTATCGACATTGTGCAACAGAATATGCTCAACACCTGGGTTTTCCTTCAGAAGTTTTGCAAGAACACCATTCCGTAACATATTAGGAACTTCGAACCAGTGACCAAGCGGCGTTAAACGTTGTTGAGCGAGGTTGTCGACATAATCATTGCCTTCGCCTTTCGACTTGGCCCAGCCAATCATCGACATCCGAACTGCTTCGCGTACCTTCTGCTTGTTTTCGTCGAGCTGTTCCTGCGGCATCTCTTCCCACAGAAAACGCAAATCGCGTTCCATGGGTATAAACCTCTGCCCTATCGACTTACCGGCAGACAAGTAAATATTTCCTTTATATTGAAAGTTTGAATTGTGCTTCAGAGCTTCATCGATGGCCTGGTGTGTTAAATAGCTGGTAGCCACCAGAAAAGGAATGGAAGTATTGAACTGCTCGGCAGTTTTCTGATTTTTTGCCAGGTGAATTTCAAGGAAAGAGCGGTGACGACCCTGAAGCATCACAAACGGGTTAATGGCTTTGATAACTCCGGCGCCTTTTGTCCACCTGCTGCCAACTCCTGCGGCAAGACACATCACGGCAACTTTCCCTTCGTGAAGAGCCCTTTCGCCTGTCGATTTTTCGCTTTTGAGCTTTTCGAGAAAAACAACTTCCGACTCATTCACATCTTCAATGATGGTTTCGGCGGGAAGCTTATTACGCGACAACCCGATACGACCTTTGACAAGATCGTTTCTGATCTGCTCGTGCTGTATAAAGTCGAAACCATTTTCCTTCTTGATCTTGTCGGTTTCTTCGTTCTGCTTCGACCGGTCTTTCGACTCGATATTTGAAGAAAACTTGAAAAGATTGGTAACAATGGATCTTAGCATTGGGAATGCTTCGTCATTCGAAGAACTCTGAGCCGTGATTCTGTCAATTTCCACTTTACGAATTTCAGGGAAAGTCTCGAGGTTACCGCGTACGATCCGGGGAATATGAAAGGCGTAATATGCAGCAGGCATCAATGCTTCGTTGCCGTTCAACAGTTTCGAAACGGATCCGTTTTTATTAATGCTGAAGTTATACACAACCGGCTCCATTGCAAACGGGAGCGCTGCCGACATTTCATTTTTAGTAGTTTTAAGGATATTAAGAATATCTTCTTTTGCCTTATCGTAGACAGCCGGATCTACATACATCCCCATACCGCCTCCCGACATACCTCCAAGCATCAAAAAGCCCCAGTAATCTGACCCAAAAGCCTGAGAAGCTTTTCTGATGATTGTCTCCGTAAAGTGCGTGGTAGCCCAGGGAATTATAGTTTTTATAGGTCCGTCAAAATTCTGGCTTGTCAGCGATGCCAGCTGTTTGATATCGCCTTCTTTCAGGATCTGAAGTATCTGGTCGTAAATGGCATTTGCATTTTGACGGCCAATCCATTCAGCACCCTGACGCAGCAAATATTTTTCGGTAACCATTTCGAGGATAGGACCCACATTGGACGCCATTCCGCCATGCATTAACACCAGCGACTTTGTAAGTTTTTCTTCAAACTGAGGATGCAAATAGCTATCGGATAAAACATTGTGCTTGGGCAACAAACAGCCACGGCTGATATTAAATTCAGGATCTCCATCGGCAGCAAGTGTTCCTTCAATGGCTTTTACGCCGGTCCAGATACCGCCTGAGTCCTGCCATCCTCCGCCGGAACCGCCAAGCCATTCTCCAAGAATTGCTCTGGATGCTATGAGCCGCCGTTCCTGCTCGTTAAGTTCTCCTTCGAGTTTTTGTGTTTGCTGTGTGGCACGCATCAAACAGCTGATCATGGAAGCCAGAAGGTTTGTCGAAACGGCTAATCGGGATCCTTTGGGAATATCATTTACTTTGGTAACGAGTTCAAGCCCCATACCAGGGGAAATCAGACTGCCAAGAATTTCCGCAATGGTCTGGTTTGTGCCTTCGAACGAAGGCGGAATTACTCCCGAGGCAATTACCGCAGCTTTTAAAAGACTCAGGTAATCGTTCCCGAAATTGAAAAGGTCCTGAAGCTGGGTAATGTCTTTGCTGTCTTTTAAGTCGAGAGCAGTTACGCGGAGTACAGGTTCGTTGATTACCCGCACATAAGTTTCGAGCGGAGGTTTAATGTCTTTATCGCGGCCATAAACACCTAAATCAATTGAAACATTGATCACCCTTGCTCCTTCCGGATAATCCATTCCTAAAAAGAAAATATCGGACCAGCCGCTATGGGTTAAGTCCATGCGGACTGCAGTTTCCTCGCGAAGTATCGGATAAAGCAAAGAACCATCGTTCCTCACGAGCATTTTAGGGTGAATTTTCAGAGGATGCTCATCATACCTTCCCACACGGAACATCCACTGGTTGCCCCGACTGGAGCGAACACTTTTCCGGACCTGATCGGCCAGGATCTGAAATGTTAAGTGATGATAACTTTCGGCTAAGCAGGAAAAAAGATTGGCATTAGGTCCTGCCACAGCTGCTTCATTCAGAAAAATGTTGATGGCTTTTTCGAAATTACGTTTCAGCAGATTTTCGAAACCTTCGGGCGGAATAGTTCCAACGGGCGGAAAGCTGTTCGATTCCATCAGAAAGAACCGGTAACCAGAATAAAGAAATATACACGCCCTTACCCTTTCGTAAAGATTAGGCGTTTGTTTCCGAAAGTTATCTAGTTCAGCGAAAGCTGATAATAGTTCTTGAGGTGAATATTTTCTGCAGATGGATGCAAAGGAAGTGTTTCGTTCTGCAGGATCCTGGGATACGATGGTTTGTATAAATGGATTCATTTCTCAGCTGTTTATATTCAACCTTTTTTGCCCGTTTCGGCCAAAATCTGAACCATTTGAGTAAGCACCTCGTCGCGCATGTCGCTGGCAAGTCCCAAAGCAATCTGCGAAAGCATCAGTCCGAGCTTTTTGCTTGTATCGTAGCGGTTTCCTTTCATTTCCAGGGCCAGGTATTTATCAGTCCGCGCCATTTCCAGCAGGGCAGGCGTAAGCAGCAAATTAGCAGGTTGTTTATCCAGATCATTTTTCAGGAGATCGAACACAGAGGGTTTAAAAACATGCATCCCGAAAAAGCAGAGGTAATAGCCGGCGCGAAGACCCGGAGTCTGCAATTCGAGCTCAGCCTGACTAACCGAAGGTTTTTCGATGATCTTTTCAATCTGATAAATTCCATTGAAGTTGAGCAGCGCTTTTCCGGTAAGTGTACCGTACTTGCCAATCTGATGCTCAATGGTTGGATTTACTGCAGAAACCGAACATTCCTCCTGAACGGCAAGTTCAATCAGCTGGCGTGCGCAACGTTTCCCTTTAAGGTCGGAAACATAGAGATAATCGCCCAGCAAAAGTAAGAAAGGTTCATTGTTCACAAATTGCCTTGCCTGGTAAACGGCATGACCATAACCTTTCGGCTCGGCTTGTACCGAAAACGATAACCGGTCCATGAGATTTTTAATACTGGCTGCCTGTTGATGTGCCCACTCAGCGCCCTTAAACGAACTTTCAAGTGTCTTTTGCAAACTGCGGAAGTTATCAAGGTATTTGGCTTCGTCGTCGGGAGCACAAACAATGCAAATCTCCTCAACTCCGCTCATCAATGCTTCCTCGGCAATAATCTGAATAATGGGCTTGTTTATCCCGTCAATGTCAACCATGGGCAACATCGACTTCTGAACAGTATCGGCCACCGGGTATAATCTTTCCCCGCGGGCACCGGCAGTAATGACAGCTTTCTTAATAATCATATTATGAAGTTAGTTTAGGAACAGGGTATAAATTTCTGAACAATTTTGAGTCTTTCAAACAGCTTTGAATAGTTTTTCACTATCGTTTGCCAGCGAATAGGTAAACTCACGGATCTTGTCAGCCCATTGCTGATGAGTAAGACTCTTATCCAGAATTTCGTATGCTACAGGTTTTCCTATGATAACCAGGATTGTTTTATTTTTCTTATTAAACATTTCGTGAGGCAATAAGATTAATTCCAGGGTAAGTTTTATACCAAAAAACTTTCTGATGCTGCTCACAGCATAGAATAACCTGGAATTTCTTCCCACAAAATGAATGGGTACAATATCGCGCTTATGCAAAATGGCTTTGCTTACGAAGCTTTTCTGCCAGGCACAATCCTGAATTCGACCGTTGTACTTTCGGGAAACTTCTCCGGCAGGAAAATGTGTGATTGCCGTTGTGGAGGCGTACAACTCGTCAAGCGCGGCAATGCGTTCTTTGGTGTTTATGCCGAAAACATTCACAGCAAAAATGAACGGTCTCAGCGGAGGAACAAACATAAATGCATCGTTACCAATGGCCTTTAACGATCCGTATTTCCCTGAAACTGTATGAGTAATAATCAACCCGTCGGCCACACCAAAAGGGTGATTGGCTACAAAAATGCATCTGCTTGTCTCCGGCAGATTTTCCTTTCCGCGAATATCGAGTTTGATGTTGAATTCTTCGATAATTTTTTCGAGAAAGCTATAACCTTCAGTATCCTGATATTTTTCAAGAATGCGGTTCATTTCCTTCTCCCGGATGATTTTCTTCAGCAGGCTGATAACAAAACCCGGAAGTTTCCGCAAAACTTTACTGTCGCTTCTGCGAATGATGCTGGCAATATCGATGTACTCCATTTGAAACAATTAAGGCTGTTGCAATAGTAATAACTATTTCGATGTGTTCAAAAGGTAGGATCCTAAAACATGAAACTAAGACCTTCTTTCATGGCCTTGCTGTATTGTTGCTTATCGAACGAATACAAGGTTGGTGCCCTGTGAGGGCCAATGTTGCGCCGTTCATCCAGTTTTTTCAGAATATTGAACGAGAGGATCTTCTTCTGAAAATTTCTCCGGTCAAGTTTGCGGCCAAGGATGGTTTCGTACAAACCCAGAAGTTCAGGCAAAGTAAACTTTTCGGGTAACAGATTAAAACCGATGGGATGATGGAAGGTTTGAAACCGCAATTCTTTTAAGGCCCTTTGGAGTATCTGGTTATGGTCGAAAAACAACTGGGGCACTGCAGTAATATCGCACCATTCACATTTATCAGAAAGTGTATCGGGTTTGGGTTTCACTTTCGAGTATTCTACAAGCGCAAAATATCCCACTGATACCATACGGTCGAACATCCAGTTATCGGGTTTAATCTCCTTCTCGAAGATTTGTGAAAATTGGTCTCTCTCCATGGCCAGACTTTTCACCCGGTCAGGTTCTCCAAAAGTGTAAAACTGCTGAAGATAAATTTTACTCAACCCTGTTCTTTCCTTCAAAATTCGCTTGGCCGACTCGTCCACCGATTCATCTCTCATAACATATCCTCCTGGCAAACACCAGCCTTCAACCTTCTTCCACCGGTTTAATAATACTTTGAGCTGGTTCTTGTGAAACCCGAATATCACACAGTCAACCGAAAGATTGGGAAGAAACCATTTTGGACCTTCCTCAATAAAATCTATCATCTCCAACTTATTGTCCATGAAAGCAATTAATAATTTTAATTGTGTATATAATACATTATAGTTTTTTGTTGTAATATTGCCCTTATAATATTGCTAAATTAGTTTTAGACTTCAATATTACACAATTCTTTTTCAAAATATTACGCCTTATTATTTTAAATGTGAATTCTGTTAAAAAAAGATTTTGTTTAACTAACATATTTAATCATGAGAATAGTAAATGTTTTTTTGGCCATAAGCTTTATGCTATTTCTTAACTTTTCGAGGGGCAATTGCCAGAATGCGGCACCCCAGTTAGGAAAAAGTTCGATGAAAGAAGTGATTGCAGCCATGACGCTGGAAGAAAAATCCAAATTGGTTGCAGGCACCGGAATGAGGTTTGGAGGTGGTCCAACCGTTGGAGAAGTTGATAATAAGGTTCCCGGTTCAGCAGGAGCAACTTATCCGATTCCCCGACTGGGAATTCCGGCCATTGTTGTGGCTGATGGTCCTGCAGGAATAAGGATTTCGCCCTTCCGCGGGAAAGATTCAACTCAGACTTATTACTGTACAGCTTTTCCGGTGGCTACGTTGCTGGCATCGACATGGGACACCGAGCTCGTTAAGAAAGTAGGCGAAGCTATGGGGAACGAAGTGCTGGAGTATGGTGTGGATGTAATTTTGGGACCCGGATTAAACATTCATCGCAATCCTTTGGGAGGCCGCAATTTCGAATACTTTTCGGAAGATCCTTATCTTACCGGTAAACTTACAGCTGCCATAGTGAAAGGTATACAATCCAAAGGAGTAGGTACATCGGTAAAACATTTTGCAGCCAACAACCAGGAAACAAACCGAAATACCATTAACACAATCGCAAGTGAAAGAGCGCTCCGCGAAATTTACCTCGAAGGTTTTCGTGTTGGCATACAGGAAGGTGAGCCTTGGACGGTAATGTCTTCCTACAACAAGATAAATGGTCCCTATACTTCCGAAAATAAGGAATTGCTTACAAACATCCTCCGGGATGAATGGAAATATAACGGATTTGTAATGACTGACTGGTTTGGTGGTAAAGATCCCATTGCTCAAATGATTGCCGGCAACGATCTTTTGATGCCCGGAACACCCAATCAATCCAAAGCAATCCTGGAAGCTGTTCAGAATGGCAAACTGGATGTGGCAATTCTCGATCGCAACATAGAGAAGATTTTAAACATCATCTTAAAATCTCCTTCCTTTAAAAATTACAAATACTCGAATAAACCCAATTTAAAGGCCAATGCCGAAACAGCCCGAATGGTTGCTGCAGAAGGAATGATTTTACTTAAAAATGACGGAAAAGCTCTTCCCATTGCGGTAAATGCGAAAAATATCGCAGCTTTTGGAAATACTTCCTATGATATTGTAACAGGCGGAACCGGTAGCGGCGATGTAAACGAAGCCTATAGCATATCCATGGTAACAGGTTTAACTAATGCAGGTTATAAAGTAGATGGAGAAATTGAAAAGCTGTATAATGACTTTATTAAAGCTGAAGTCGCAAAACGCCCGCGTCAGAGAGGTTTTATGCTGCCTCCGCCATTACCGCAAATGGTTGTTTCAGGCGAACTGATCGCAAAAAAAGCAAAGGAAACGGATCTTGCTCTAATAACCATTGGCAGAAATTCAGGCGAATTTGCCGACAGAAAACTTGAAAATGATTTCTACCTCAATGACACCGAAAAGGATTTAATTAAAAACGTTTCCACTGCATTCCGCGCTTTAGGTAAAAAAGTAGTTATAGTATTGAATATCGGAGGAGTAATTGAAGTTAATTCATAGAAAGATTATGCTGACGCTATTTTGCTGGCATGGCAGCCAGGTCAGGAAGCCGGAAACGCAATAGCCGATGTTTTGAGCGGTAAGGTAAATCCTTCAGGTAAACTTGCTACCACTTTCCCTACGGATTACAAAGATGTAGCCTCGTCAAAAAATTTTCCCGGAATACCGGCTGAAAAACCTACTGATGTAACTTACGAAGAAGGTATTTATGTTGGGTATCGCTATTTCGACAGTTTTGGAGTTAAGCCTGCTTATGAATTTGGATACGGACTTTATTATACAACATTTTCAATCACAAATATTAAGCTAAGTTCATCTAAATTTAAAGATAAAATAAACGTTACTGTTGATGTTACAAATACTGGTGCAAAAGCAGGTAAAGAAGTCGTTCAGGTATATTTGTCAGCTCCTTCATCATCCCTGGATAAACCTGCAAAAGAACTAAAAGCTTTTGGCAAAACAGGATTACTGGAGCCGGGTAAAAAGCAAACACTTTCGTTCACCCTGAATGCAAAATCGCTAGCATCTTTCAACACTGCGAAAACAGCATGGATTGCTGATGCGGGTGATTATAAAGTCAGTGTCGGATCTTCATCGAACAGCATACAACAAACGGCAAACTTTAATCTGGCTAAGGAAATTGTAGTTTCAAAAGAAAATAAAATACTAGTGCCGCAAACAGTTATCTCAGAATTAAAAAAATGACGTATATTTCCCCATTATTAACTATCTAAATTTTAAAAAGATGAAATATTTGAATTTAAGCCTTCTGGCAATCGGACTTTTTGTTTCGGCCACCATCTCCAAAGCTCAGACCCTGGATGAAGTTATTGCAAAATATGTCTCAGCAATGGGCGGCAAAGAAAACATGGCAAAAATTACATCTGTCTACATGGAAAACACACTCCAGGTAATGGGACAGGAAGCTTCAAGTACATCTGTTGTACTTAATGGAAAAGGTTCAAAAACTGTTTCCGATGTTATGGGACAAAAAATGGTACAATGTTACACCGATAAATCAGGTTGGATGATCAATCCAATGATGGGAAGCAGTGAACCAGGCGACATGCCCGCTGAACAATACAATGCAGGTAAAAGTTCCATCTATACGGTTGATCCCTTATCTGGATGGTCCGAAAGAGGTTACAAAGTAGAACTTGTAGGAAAAGAAAAAGTAGGTGCTGTGGAAGCTTTTAAGATTAAGCTGGTAAGCCCTGAAAATGTTACTGCGTTTTATTACATCGATCCTGCAACCTATTATCCGGTTCAAATGACCATGACTGTGGATGCAGGAGGCCAGTCGATGAATATGACAACTAATTTCAGCGATTATCGCAAAACAGATGCTGGTATTGTGATTCCATTTTCGACAGATGTGGATTATGGTGGCCAGTTCAATATTACGCTCAAAACCAAAAAGATTGAGTATAACAAAAATATCGATCCTGCCATTTTCGAAAAAGGCAACATGAGCCTATAATAATTAATTTCATAAAGCCTGGAATGAGTGATCGTTCCAGGCTTTTATTTTTATAATAGTTAATAATAAATCCGATGAAACGTTTAATTATCTTCATAATATCAATAGGCCTATTTGGAAACACCTTTTCACAGGTTAACCCACCGACTCAGAAAATGGATGCTTTTATAAGCACTCTGATGAGTAAAATGACGCTTGAAGAAAAAATTGGTCAACTGAATTTATCTTCTGGCGGTGGTGGAATTGCCGGAGGACCGTCAGCTATGGATTCTATGCTCGCAAAAGGTATGGTTGGTGCTACCGGAGGATTTACCCTGCAGGCAATCCGGCACTCACAGGAGGCAGCGCTAAAATCCCGATTAAAAATTCCGCTTCTTTTCGGCCTGGATGTTATCCATGGTTACAAAACTGTTTTCCCCATTCCTTTAGGATTATCGTGTACCTGGAACCCGGAGCTGATCAAAAACAGCGCGCGCATAGCTGCTGCCGAAGCCAGTGCAAACGGCATTTGCTGGACCTACTCACCCATGGTAGATATTGCCCGTGATCCACGCTGGGGGAGAATTGCAGAAGGTTCAGGTGAAGATCCCTTCCTGGCTTCAAAAATTGCTGCAGCCATGGTGAAAGGGTACCAGGGAGATGATTTATCCAAAAACAACACCATCCTGGCGTGTGTAAAGCATTTTGGTTTGTACGGAGGAGCAGAGGCCGGAAGGGATTACAATACCGTTGACATGAGCCGCATTACCATGTTTCAGTTTTATCTGCCTCCCTATAAAGCCGCTTTCGACGCCGGAGCAGGGAAGTGCCATGTCGTCGTTCAATGTAATCGATTATGTTCCGGCGACAGAAAATAAATGGTTACTCACTGATCTTTTAAGAAACCAATGGGGATTCAAGGGTTTTGTGGTGTCCGATTATAATTCAATCGGCGAAATGAGTCAGCACGGACTCGGCGATATTCCATCGGTTTCGGCAAGGGCTTTGAAAGCCGGTCTGGATATGGATATGGCAACAAACGGATATATTAGTCATTTGAAGAAGTTGCTGCAGGAAGGAAAAGTAACTCAAAAGGATATTGACCTGGCTTGCAAAAGAGTACTGGAAGCAAAATACAAGCTCGGATTATTTGACGACCCATATCATTATATGAATGAGTCTCGTATCAAAACAGATGTTCTTACACCTGAAAATTTGGACGCAGCCCGTGAGATCACAAGAAAGTCAATAGTTCTTTTGAAGAATGATAACCAGCTTTTACCTTTGAAGAAATCAGGAACAATTGCTGTTGTTGGTCCATTGGCGGACAGTAAGGTAGATATGCTGGGTACCTGGGCGTTTATGGGCGACATGACTAAAGTTGTTACTGCAGTGGAAGGTATCCGAAACGCAATCGGGACTAACGGACGTGTTATTTTTGCCAAAGGTTCTCCTTTTACTGATGATCCTTATCTGCTTAAAAATTCCGCAGGCTTTGGTTTCGGACCAAGAGCCCAGGCCGACACTTCATCAAAGGAAACTCTTCTTAAATTGGCTATTGACAGTGCCTCCAAAGCAGATGTGATTGTGGCTGTGTTAGGAGAGCAGGCGACATGGTCGGGCGAAGCTGCCAGTCGGGCTGATATTAGCTTACCGGACATCCAGAAAAACCTGTTAAAATCATTACTCGCCACCGGCAAACCAGTCGTTTTGGTATTAATGAGCGGCCGTCCCCTTACAATTCCATGGGAAAACGCAAATGTACCAGTCATTATCGCAGCATGGCACGGAGGAACCCAGGCGGGAAATGCTGTTGCCGATGTGCTGTTTGGCGATTACAATCCTTCCGGGAAGCTGACCTCAACTTTTCCTCAAAGTGTTGGCCAGATACCATTGTATTACAATCATCTGAATACAGGAAGACCAATGAACCCAAAGGATAAATTCACTTCGAAATACCTGGATATTACCAACGATCCGGTATATCCTTTTGGCTTTGGATTAAGCTACTCAAAATTTGATTATAGCGACATTACAGTCAATAAAACACAACTAAAAGGTTCCGATATTCTCACAGCATCGGTTACAATAACAAACTCCGGAAAGTTTGCAGGGGAGGAAACCGTTCAATTATATATCAACGATCCGGTTGCAAGTATTTCAAGGCCTTTAAAGGAATTGAAGGGTTTTAAAAAGGTGTTTTTGCAACCCGGCGAAAAGAAGGAAGTCAATTTTAACATAACTCCAGAGGATTTGAAATTCTATAATTCGGACTTAAAATATGATTGGGAGCCAGGAGATTTTAACATTTTCATCGGAACAAATTCAGTTGATTTAAAACAGATTAAAATTAATTGGTCAAAGTAATACAAGAGGTAATAAAAAGTAAGTCCCGCTGTTATGCGGGACTTTTTTCTTCCTCCTAAACAATTAGGTATTTAACTAAGTTTTTAGTTATAAAGATTAAAAAAAATTAATTTTTATCCTTCAATGAGAACACTACAGGTAATGTAAATAATTGTTTTACAACAACTCCTTTATCCTGAGCAGGCGTCCATGCCGGAGAGCTTTTTACAACACGCACAGCTTCTTCATTCAATAGTGGAGATGCCCCTCTAAGAACAGTTGCATCCCTAACCTGACCATCAACATCTACAACAAATTGTATATAAACCTTACCCTCCAATTTATTTTTCACTGCAACTTCAGGATATTTAATATTTTTTGCAACATATTCGCTAAATGCAAATAAATCTTTACCATTAAAGGTGGCAGTTTTTTCTAGCACCAACATGGCTACATCCCGATTTTTTTTAATTGTATCTTTCGGCTGAGCTGAAACAGGAACAATAGAATTCTGTTGCAAATTTGAAACGAAAGAAGAAGACTCTAACCGCCGTTCTACCTTAAAAGCAAAAGCAGTAATTACCATTAAACTCATAATTGTTTGCCAGCAAAAACCTTGTTTTCCCGGCACGTGGAATAGTTGTCATCATTTTAATTCGGTTTTTAATGAATGAATTATAATTAAAGGAAGAAAATCGAACACCACTTGTCTGAAACATTTGATTGAGGAGTAATTGCTGATATTGATCCGGCGAAATACCACTTTCCAGTAAAAGCTTGTCAGCTTCGAATTCGTGGTTTTCTTTCAATTCCTTACGCCAGAACCACACAACAGGATTAAACCATTGCATCAGTAAAACTATATCAACTAACATAATGTCAATACTATGACGTAATATTGCATGAACCTGCTCATGGGCCAGAATAACATCCGCATCTTCCTGTGCTACATTTTTCCCAAGAAAAATATATTTAAAAAAGCTGAAAGCTACATTCCCTTCTGTGAAAACAAGTTTGTAGCCATTCATTTTGTAAATAGTTGAATTATTAATAAGTTTATAAATAATTATCAGCTGTTTAATAAATCCAAATAAAACAAGCAACGTCACGAAAGAGAGAAACGGAATAATCAAACTCTGGTAATCAAAACTTGTCTCCCGGGAAACATTTCCAACTGTAACTTCAGGCAGAAGTTGATAGTACTGATATAAACGGGGTGAGTTAAACCTGATTTCAATAAAAGGAAGGATGAACGAAATTACCAGGCCAGCCAGAAGAAAAAGCCTGCGGTAAGGAAACAACGAACTTTTCTTTAAAAACAGGATATAAATGAGGTAAAGACCTGTGAGTATGCCTGCAACCTTTATCTGGTAAATAAGGTAGTTCATGACTTCTGATTTTTACGGTTTTCCAATTGTTGTTTCATTAAATTCATGGTAGCTTCCAGCTCTTTGATGTCGATGTCTTCACTGGAGGAGAAAAAAGATACCATCTTGTGAAAAGAATTATTAAAGTAACCCTTCATAAACCCTTTCATAAAACGCTTTGAATAATCATCTTTGGTAATGAGTGGAAAATATTCATGCGTTTTCCCATAGGCTTTGTGATCAACAAATCCCTTCGACTCAAGAATCCTGATAATTGTTGAAACGGTGTTATAGGCAGGCTTTGGCTCGGGCATTTTTTCGATGATGTCTTTCACAACACCTCTTTCAAGATCCCAGAGTATCTGCATAATTTCTTCTTCAGCGCGGGTAAGATAGAGTTCCTTTTTGGCCATTTACCTAATGAATTAGTTTTTGAACTAAATATTTAGTTAACAAATATAGTGCCAATCAATTTTAAAAATAAAAAAAAGGTCAAACTTCTTCAGCCTGACCTCTTTCTAATTCCGTAACCCGGATCTCGTAACCCGAACCTCTTCCCTACTTCTCCCCTTTATACTTCTTTACTTCACTTATGAAATCGCCAAAGAGGAAATCCGTGTCAGTTGGCCCGCCCGATGCCTCAGGATGGAACTGGGAAGAAAAGAATGGTTTTGTTTTGTGACGCATTCCTTCGTTTGTATTATCGTTCAGATTAATAAAATAGGGCTCCCAATCTTTTCCAAGAGTATTGTTATCAATCGCAAAACCGTGATTCTGAGAGGTGATATAAGCTTTTTGAGTTCCAACTTTTAACACCGGCTGATTGTGGCTCCTGTGACCATATTTAAGCTTATAGGTATTTGCACCAGATGCTAAAGCCATTAATTGGTTACCAAGACAGATTCCCATGATAGGCACATCTTTTTCAAAAGCTTTGGCAAGGTTACTTATAGTTGTTTCACATTTCTTCGGATCGCCGGGACCATTTGAAATAAACAATCCATCGTAATCTTCTTTTGAAATATCATAATCGTGCGGAACACGGATCACCGTGGCATCTTTTTCCAAAAGATAACGGATAATGTTATACTTCACTCCGCAATCAATCAGCACAATTTTATATTTACCGTTTCCGTAAACCTGCCGCTGAGGAATGCTCACTTTGGCAACCAGGTGGTCCAGATCAGGATTATACCATTCCACATCCTGGTTGTTGAAAATCACTTTACCAAGCATGGTTCCCTTTTCCCTTAACTTCTTAGTTAACTGGCGGGTATCAACGCCGTATATACCAGGAACTTTATTATCCTTTAACCATTTCGATAAACTCTTGTGAGCATTCCAGTGGCTGTATTCGAAAGAATAATCGGAAATAACAAGTGCGGATATATGTAAGCTGTTTGACTCAAAAAAGCTTAAAAGGTCATTTTCGATCGCTTCACCAGGCACACCATAGTTACCCACCAGCGGATAGGTTAAAACCAAAATCTGACCCTTATATGAGGGATCCGTGAGGCTTTCAGGATAACCCGTCATAGCCGTATTAAAAACCACTTCACCATTTACTGATCCTTCGTAACCAAAACTGTGGCCCGAAATCTCAGTTCCATCTTCCAAAACTAATTTAATTGTTTGATTATTCTTCATTTGCTCTTATTTACTTCTTTTCACGCTTTAGTTCAAACTCAATAATTTCCTGTATCTGTTCAGGACTAATCTTCTTTGCTATAATTCGTTTATTTGCATCCAGCACCAGAATTACCGGTGTGGTATATACATCATAAATATCCTTAAACTCCAGGCTATAGGGACTCCATGCATTAATCCAGTCGTAAAGCTGATGCTCATTCACAAAATCAATCCATTTTCTTTTTCCTTCCACACTCGACATTGTATGGATAGCCAGCACCTGAACTCCCTTGTCTTTTAAACCCTCGTAAATTTTATGCAGCTCAGGAATAGCTTTTTTACAGTGACCGCAATCGGCTTCCCAGAAAGCAATTACCGTAAACGGAGCTTTAACATCGTGGATGTTCATATTGGTACCCACATATGGATTACTTTTTAATGCCGTATCCGTTTTAGCTGCCATAAAGTGTTCAGCAGGCAAACTAACAAGCTTCATATTTGGAGCTGTTTTTCCAATAAGTGTAGGTTTCCTTTTAGCAACTTCTTTTTTCAGCTTTTCAATATAATCCTTGTCGTTCCAAGTCGCATAGGGGATGTAATACTTTTCGCTGATGAAAACAAACACGGCATCAAAGCCCATGATCTGGCTCTGGGCGAAATGGTTAAAGAATGTTACAAGCAGGTATCTGAAAACTTCATCGTTCGGCTTTGCTTTGGTAAGAATGATATCCAGCTCTTTATTAATGCTGTCGGGTATCTGGGGAATTACCTTTTCGATAAAATCCTTCACCTTGCGCTCATACACAGGGGTGCGCAAAAGACTTGGGTCAGTATAATCAAAATTATCGAAATAATGATTTTTGTAATACCTGTACTGAAAGGTTGAATCGGTTACTTTGCCTGAAGCATCACGCGGAGGTTCGGGCACCTCAACATCTTTCAGGGCCAGAAGGAATTTCGAGAAGAACAGGCCCTTGTTATCATTAATAACCTTATCTATGTAAGTCAATACTTCCTTATTGATTTTATCGAGTGCTTTTGTAGCCGAATCCTTTTGCGCGTCGGTAGTGGCATTTTTCTTTCTTTCAACCAATGCGTTGGCCTTTTCCTGATTAACGGCAAGAGTCCGCATATAATTAAAATAGAGCTCATTTTCGAGCGAGCCGCTGATTTTTGCAGACTTCACAAAATCGACCGTGTCAACCTCAACCGAGAATGTCTGGTCCTGCCCCATTAAAATATCAAAGTATTTTTTGGTGGGAAGGTAAACGAAATACATCCCCTGTGAGAGAGCTTTGGACTTTTTAAATGTTCCCAAACCTTTTGCATCCAGTTTAACAGTATCATCGGGGTAGAACATTCCACCAAAATGATGACCCAGGATAATCTGAGATCCTTTTAAATCTGCAATTTTTAGTTTGATGTCATAACCCTGGGAAAACACAAAAGAGAATTGGGAAATCAACAGCGCAAATACCAAAATGTATTTTCCTGAAAGGAAACGATTTCCGAAAGCATTAATTTTACTGATCTTTTCCATAAAACTTACAAAAAAGTGCATTAGGGCAAAAATAGATAATTTGAATCAAAAATTAGCTTAAAATATGTTTTTCGACATTTATTTTAATACATACCTAATTTACAAAACGATATACGAATTTGAAATTAAAAAGATCAGTTTAATTTTTCTTTTGCCGGACTTTTAACATTTTTTAATTTTTCGAGATAATAGCGCGTTTCCGATTTCTCTCTTACAGTCCAGCTTTTCATCCAAACAGGTAATTTTGAATAAAAAATCAACTCCTGGTTTAGTTGCTTTTCATATTCACGGATAATTTTCAGACCTTTTTCCCTGGCATCGCTTTTTAAATATCCTTCGGCAATAGGTATACAATAATGATCGTAAGGTACTTTCGCAGGTGGAAATATTTCCATGACCCTGTCCAATACTTTAACCGCTTTATTTTTATCTCCTTCCTGAATCAATGCCAGAGCCAAACGGGCATAATTTTGCCTGACCCTCATAATGGATAACATATTTCGCACATGATCGTCCATCAATCCATTACTGTTCTTTTGCTTGTGCCATGCGGAATCATTCATCAGCCTTGCATACAAGCGTACTGTTTCGATTTTCCCGTAAAATGAATCTTGCCTTGGAGTAATTTCAGGAATGAGTTGATAGGCAAATCCGTCCAACCGCAAATAATTTTCCAAGCCAACTGTTCCATATCCCGGTGCGGTAAAACTAACAGGCTGGTTCCATCCGGAGCCCGAAAGCAAATCGAGCACCATTAACTCATTTCGTCCTATATTGCTTTTTGGAAGAGTGAAAAGAACTGAATCGCTGTTGAATTTCATGTACAAATGCCTGGATGGAATAGTTCCGGTGTTTTCAATGTTTTTTAAAGCATCGCCCACAGAAACCGGATAAATATTATTCAATGTCTGAAACCAGTACCGCCCGGTGTAGGTTTCGGGAGAAAGCGTTAAAGGCAGGGGCGCCGATAAATACATTCGGTTTCGTTGCTGATTTATATACCAGGAGGCATTTAACAGCATCAGATTGATTACCCGAACGTCTGTCCTGATTCCTTCCACCTCCTGCAAATACCAGAGAGGATAGGTGTCGTTATCGCCTGCAGTAAACAAAACGGCATCAGGTTGACAGCTATTGAGATAATTGCGGGCAATATCCCTCACAATAAACCGGCCGTGGCGATTGTGATCATCGAAATTCTGCGAAAACATCAAAACCGGAATAACCAGCGCAATTGAAATTCCTGTGACTACCGCGAGCGCTGGTCTAAACTTTTTACCGAGCAGATTGATAACCCACATCGCACCAAAGCCAATCCAAATAGAAAAAGCATAAAATGAACCCACGTACACATAATCGCGTTCGCGGGGCTGAAGAGGTGTTTGGTTTGTATAAACAACAATGGCGAGTCCTGTAAAAACGAATAAAAGCAGAACCGAAACAAAATACCGCCTGCTTCGGGAAAAATGATACACCATTCCTCCGATTCCGAGGATGAGAGGTAAAAGAAAATATCGGTTTCGCCCCGGATTATTTTTCAGGTAATCGGGCAACCATCGTTGAGGACCAATCATCCACTGATCGATAAAGTCAAACCCCGAAATCCAGTTCCCTTTCATAATACCGCCATTCCCCTGCATGTCGTTTTGCTTTCCGGCAAAGTTCCAGAGGAAATAACGCAGATACATGTACCCAACCTGATATGAAATAAAAAACTCGAGATTATCTGCAAAGGTCGGATTCAAAACTTTTTCGAATGAACCATCAGTTTTAGGTCTTTTTACAGTCTGAACCGAACCCCAGTTTTTATAAACCTCAATATGATTTTCGTTGGAGCTGTACATGCGAGGGAATAGCGTGAAGAAATTCCTGTCGTAACTATAACTCTCCGACGATTTTTTTAAATATTTTCCTCCGTGCAAAACATATGTGCTTGTTGGGGCATTTGCCCTTACGAGCGGAGCATTAAAGTTTTGTCCGTAAACCAAAGGCCGGTTTCCGTATTGGTCGCGATTAAGGTACGACAGCAAGGAAAAAACATTCGATGGCTCACCGGTATTGATGGGCGGATTGGCATTGGCCCGGATTACGATCATGGCATAGGAGGAATACCCAATAAGCATTACAGCCAACCCAAGAAACAAAATATTCAGGATAGATTTGCCTTTGTGGTGAGCAAACCACGACAGAAAAATCAGGGAGAAAACTGCAGTAATTACAAAGAAAGCAAGTCCTGAATTTACCGGTAAATGAATCCGGTTTACAAAAATCAATTCAACAAGGGAAGCGAGCCTGACAGTTCCGGGTATTAACAGATATAAAACTCCAAGCAGCAAAACAAAGGAAAGTAAAAGAGCAACAACAGTTCCCCTTCTTCCCCTATAATTCCGGAAATAATATATCATCATAATTGCCGGTATAGCCAGCAGGTTCAAAAGATGAATCCCAATGGATAAGCCCATGAGATAGGCAATAAGTATGAGCCAGCGGTTGGCATAATTTCCGCGGTCCTCTTCCCATTTCAGAATACACCAGAAAACAAGAGCCGTAAACAACGAAGACAAAGCATACACTTCCGCTTCGGTTGCCGAAAACCAGAACGAATCCGAAAAGCAAAATGCCAACGATCCAACAATACCACTTCCAATAATTTTTACATGATACCACTTATCCCTTTCTCCTTCCGAAAAAATTCTTCGGGCCAGCTGCGTAATTGTCCAGAACAGAAAAAGTACAGTAAAAGCACTGGCGAGAGCAGAAAGGGAATTTATACATAAAGCCACATGACTCTTGTCGGGAGCCATCAAAGCAAATAAACGGGCAATCATCAGATAAAGCGGTGCTCCCGGAGGATGCCCCACCTCCAGCTTATAGGAGGCCGAGAGAAATTCGCCGCAATCCCATAAGCTTACCGTAGGCTCCATGGTATAAAAATACAACACCAACGAGAGGGTAAAAACAATCCAGCCTGTAATATTATTGATGCGGGAAAAACCGTTCATGAAAATTAAAAACTTAATTCAGCTAAAATAAGGAAGATATTTCCAGGGGCAACATCCTCATGATAATTTATTGCATAAGGCAGTTCATAAACTCTGAGCGGGTTGAGAAATGTTTGTGTGCTTTTGTGGCAGAAATTTAACCACAAAGTTTAACGAAGTTAACACAAAGGTATCACTAAGGAAAACTCCTAACCCCTAAATACCTTTTGCTTACCATATTTTGCTATTTTTGAAAAAATTTATCCGATCATGAGCAAGAAAAATCATAAAGGGAGGATGGATATTGTTTACTCCACCAATCCCGACTTTCAATATCAGTATCAGCAGGAGGAGTCTTCGGAAACACTTCCGCCTCAGCAGCAGAACCTCCGGGTAATGCTCGACAAAAAGAACCGTGGTGGTAAAATGGTTACACTCATTACAGGTTTTGTAGGTCTGGAAGAAGATCTGGAAGCGCTGGCTAAGGAATTAAAATCAAAATGCGGTGTGGGTGGCTCGGCTAAAGATGGCGAAATTCTGATTCAGGGTGACTTTCGGGACAAAATTCTTCAGATGCTTATTCAGAAAGGATACAAAGCTAAAAAGGCCGGGGGCTGATTATAAAAAGTGGGGTTCGAGAAGGATGATATGATGAAGTATTCAAAGGCATTCAGGAGCATACTAATTTCGATAGTTTTAGTTTTATTTTACAGCCAATCCGCTAAATCCCAGTTTTACGAAACAGGTCAGGATCCTTTCTCAGTTTCCTGGAAACAAATCAAACTGAAAAACTATAAACTTATTTTTCCGGAAGATTTTGAACCAACAGCCCTTAAATTTGCTTCAACCCTCGATACATTTTATCCGGTTTCGTCCAAATATCTCTTAAAAGATCACAAGCGGATTTCCATCGTTTTTCATACCCAATCGTCGTTGTCGAACGGGATGGTGGTGTATGCCCCAAAACGGATGGAACTGTATACAATTCCTCCACAGGACAATTATCCACAGGATTGGCTCGATCAGCTGGCACTTCACGAAACCAGGCATGTGGTTCAGCTCGATGCCCTGAATCAGGGCCTCACACGTTTTGGTTCCTTCATTATCGGTCAGCAAGCCATTGGAGCTGTAAGCGGATTGGTTCCCCGATGGTTTCTCGAAGGCGATGCCGTTTATTCCGAAACCATTTTTTCCAGTGCCGGAAGAGGTCGCAGTGCAGCCTTTCAGATGCCTTACCGCGCGCTGGTGCTAAATCGCGAGAAACTCTATTCCTACGAAAAAGCAATGTTGGGATCATATCGGAATTTTGTCCCCGATATCTATCAAATGGGTTATCCTATGGTGAAAATGATGCGCGACTCCTTCGATCAGGATATTTTTGGGAAAAGCTTAAAATATACAGCCCGCAATCCTTACCTCGTTTTTCCTTTCGGACATTCCCTGAAAATAAATTCTGGCCTGAACAACCGTTATTCTTACGAATTCACCTATAAAACGCTGAAAAATATCTGGGAGAAACAAAATCAATATTCAACCTATCAACACTGGCCGGTAAAAGAAACCAGAACTTTTACAAACTATAATACGCCGGTGCATATTAGTGATTCTCTCGTTTTAGCTCAGAAATGGAGCCTGGCACAAACACGCCGCTATGTTTTAATAGATAAACAGGGAAAAGAAAAGAAACTGATTACCATTGGTTCCAACAATTCTGACAGAATATCACTGTACCAAAACAAGCTGGCCTGGAGCGAAAACAAAACCGATCTGCGCTGGACAAACCGCACTTATTCGGAAGTGATGATTTACGATATAGAACACAAAACCCGAAAAGTTCTTACACGCAAAAGCTGGTACTTTTCACCGGCGTTCTCACCCGATGGCAGGCAGATTGCAGTAGTGGAAGAATCGCCGAAATATCAAAGCGCACTTGTAATTCTGGATGCCAACTCCGGAAAGGTATTGCAAAGAATTGCCGCTCCCGATGGAAATCATTTACAGTATCCCGTTTGGAACAAAAGTGAAGTGTATTGTCTCTCGGTTCAAAAGAAGGGAAAGTCAATTATAAAACTAAAGAACGATTCGTGGTACGAGGTTATGCTTCCAACATTCAACAATATCAGCAGCTTCTGCATGGTCGACAGTACCATTGTGTTTGCCGGCGAAAATAACGGAGTCAATAATATCTTCATTTACAACCCTTTTAAAAATACTTATTCGCAGGTAACCAATTCCCGCTTTGGAGCTTTCGAACCATACCCCGATACGAACAACAACATTTTATATTTTTCCGAATACACTTCGGATGGTTACCGCATTAGCCATACTCCCTGGAATCCAGATTCCTACCTCCATACAATCGACTATAATCGCAATCCACTTACCGCCGTAACCCTTGAAAATTCAGGTTTCAACGTTCAGAATACTGCGAATGATTCCACGTTTTCATCAAAATACAAGCCGGAGAAGTATGCCCGATTGCCTCACCTTGTAAATGTTCACAGCTGGCTCCCGGCTTACTTCAATTATTCGGTTTCCGATTTCTCTAACCCCGGTCTTTATCCGGGATTGATGGTGCTTTCGCAGGACATTCTCGGAACGTTGGTTTCGTCAGCTGGCTATTCCAATCGTGAAGGATATTCTCACTTTCATGCCAACATAAGTTACAAAGCACTTTTACCCATCATAACATGGAGTATTGACGCCGGAGGGCCTGTTCAACATGTGGGAAGTTCGACAGCATTACCTTTAAGCTACAGCCGGAATATCCAATCGACAGTAAGTGTAAGCCTGCCTCTAAATTTATCACGAGGAAAATATGCATCAGGAATTACACCATGGGTGGAATGGAAACTAAATCGTAACGCTTATTACATTAAAGCCGAAAATAATTACTACCAAGGTCTGCATTATATCAACTACGGTGTAAATTTCTACAGGTATACCAAAATGGCAGTCCGAGATATTTTCCCTCGCTTCGGGGTTAGCTCTTTTTTCAAATTCCAAACTACGCCATTCGAAAATAAGCTCTTCAATGAAATTTATGCAGTGAGTGCCCGGTTATATCTGCCAGGCCTAATGAAAAACCATAGCTTTCAGGTTCGGTATGCTTACCAGAAACAATCGCCCTTACGCTATCTCTATGGTAGCATGATTTCGTTTCCGGCGGGATATGCCTCCCAGCGGTCGGAAGAACTGAATGCTGTAAATGTCACATATGCTTTGCCATTGGTTTATCCCGACTTCCATCTCGGACCTGTTTTATATCTGAAGAGAATCCGTACCCATTTATTCTATGACATGGCTTTCAATAAATTTCATTCCCGACCGAATATAATAACTGAAAACATTCTTCGTTCAGTAGGGACGGATTTGATTGCCGATGTTCATTTCCTGAGAATTATGTTTCCATTTCAGGTGGGAGCACGGATCGCTTATCTTCCGGAGGAAAAAAGCATTTTTTGTCAGGCCATTTTTTCAGTTAACCTCGTATACTAACTCGAAAAATGAATGAACTTTCAGGTTTTACTCAAGGAATACATCAAAAATCATGTGTAGTAAAACGGCTATTATTCGTATATTAGTTTTACCTATTTCAAAAAAACAAAGTGCTTGACTTTTTAGAGAGACATAAGGAAGGTATTCTGGGAACCATAGTAATTCACCTGGTGCTTGCCACAGTGATTCTGATTATGAAAATTAACTCATTGCAGAATAAGGAATCAGCCATGGTTGTGAATATGCTCGACGAAACTCAGATTCAGGAACTTTTAAATCCGGAAGAAAACAAAGAAAATCAGATTCAAAATAAAGAAATATTTACTCCTGCTGAAAGGGAGTATCTCGGTGCACGGAATATAGGCACCAACGAAGCTGAACAAAAGGCTTCGGAAAATATTAACCAGATGGTGAACGAAATCAAAGGTGAACTGAATATTAAAGACCCTTCACCATCGCAGGCAAATAATTCTCCTGAACCCGATAACTCCGAAAATGCTCTGCCCGATAAAAACCAGAAAGAAGAAAAAGTAAATGTCCAGCGGAGCACGACCGGTGTTCGCACCTTTTACAAAGGGCCTACCACAGTTTCGTATTATCTTGAGGGTCGTTACCACACAAATCTGCCCATTCCGGTATATAAATGTGAAGGGAACGGTAAAATTGTAATGAAAATAGATGTTAACCAAGAGGGATATATCACCAAAACAGAAATAGACAGGGCTCAGTCAACCATTACCGATTGTCATCTGGAATCGGCCGAAAAAGCAGCACGAACCACAAGGTTTAATACTATTGCAAGCGGTCCGGCCATTCAAAAAGGGACGATAACTTATATTTTTGTAGCCCAGTAAAAGGGGTATAATCTCTTTGGAGGCTACTTCGAAAACTCAGTAGGTAGTTTCTACTTTGCAGTTGCTTATTCGATAGTTACAGTAGGTTTATTGAACCTGTCAGTAGGCTTTTCGAAAATCGCAGTTAGCTTTTCGAACCTTGGAGTAGGTTACTTGATTTTTAAAGTTGATTATTCGAAAGTCGCAGTAGTCTTCTAGAAAGTTGTAGTTCCTTTCCTGAAAGCCAGAGATAGCTTTTTGAAAAGCATAATAACCGGAGTTTTTCACAACGCTTGTCTATTTCATTATGGTCCAGAAATACGTAAATGCATTATGCTCCACATCTTCACTTCCCGACCACATATTGTAAAACCGGAAAGTTTCTGCGTTACTTAACATGATCTTCAGCTCTTTTGTAGTTCCAACCAAACGGAAGGATTTATTTCCGGAACGGATGCAAAAAGGCATCTCAAAACCTTCCTTCACCTCCGTCCATTTAAATTTTATAATCAGATTTTTACCATCCTGTTCCCAGCTGTATTCAAGCACTGGCAAACCTGTTTCCATTAAAAACTTATCGAAAAAAGAAGAATAATCTTTCTGTGTGTATTGGTTTACCAGGCGGATAAAATCGTTGGAAACAACCACCTTTTGCCGGTTTTGAACTGCAAAGTCTTTTATAATCCTGAAAAAGAGTGAATCGTCATTTATTGTACAACGTAAATTGTGAAGCAGCATAGCTCCTTTTGTATAAACATCATTCGAGGCAAAAGTATTTTCATTCACATCGCGGTTACCCACCAATGGCCAGAAATTAAAGATCTGAACCATTTTTCCGGCAGCTTCTTTTAAATAATCGGCATATCCATAACGTTTTTCCATAAACAAAAGCTCCGCATACGTTGCAAAACCTTCCTGGATCCACATATCGGCCATATCGGCAGCCGATACCGAATTTCCCCACCACTCGTGTGCTGTTTCATGAACAATAATATAATCGTAGTCCTTGTTCACATAAACATTGTTTTTCTTATCATAGTCATTTCCATAGGCAATGGCTCCCTGATGCTCCATCCCTTCATAAGGAGACTCGATCATGGCAAAGCCATCCTGCGGGAAAGGATAATTTCCAAATAACTCTTCGTACACTTTTATAACTTCTTTGGTTTGCTTAAATGTCTCCCTGGCATTTTCGAGGTTATAAGGCAGAACGTAGTAATCGAGCGGATAAGTTCCTTCACTGTTTGTAACTGAATCAGCAAACTGGGTGAATTTTCCCAGATAGAAAGTCGCATTATAGTTATCGATGGAATTCTTAACCAGCCAGGTGTGCGACGTATAGCCGTCTTCCGCAGGCTTCTTTTCAATTAAGGTTCCGTTTGAAATCAGATCATAACCCGAAGGAACTGTAAATGTCATCTTCATGGAATCGGGTTCATCACTCATGTGGTCTTTACATGGCCACCACGAACTGGCTCCGAGATGTTCACAGGCAACGCCGTCCCAGTAATTTCCTTTTTTATCCTTTTTCCATACAAAGCCTCCAAACCAGGGAGGATTAATTGCTTCCTGCGGTTTTCCGGAATAGGTAATTCTTATCTTTTGAAGCGAATTAACGGGTAACTCTTCCGGGAAGTCAATAAAAACCGCATCATATTCTCTCGAAAATTTCAGGCTGTGGTTATTCCAGAAGATACCCGAAATATTAAACTGGCTGAAAAGATCAATCTGGATGCGACGTGCTTTTTCAACGATCTTAAAAAATATGTCATTACTTCCATTTATAAAGCGTTTTTTTACATCAATCTTAACACTAAGATCATAAAAAGTGACATCATACGATGTCCTCTCAGGCCGCAAACTTCCCCGCAAGGTATCTTTTCTTGAGTATTTGGGACGGTAACCATTCTCAGGATATATATCAGTTCCTTTATAGAAAAAATCTTTCAGAAACTTCAGGCGGTATTCATCATCACATAAAAACCCGAAAAACTGCTTGTCGGGAGGTTTAACGCCATAGCTTTTTGCAACTGATAAATCACTGCAACCGCCTCTGTTATCTCCCAGGAAAATTTTAGACATCCCTCTCAGATAATAAGCTGAACCCTCTTTTGGAGTCATCATTATCAATTTATCCAGAACATCAATAGCATGAATATAATCGCCCTTACTTACATGCAGCTGGGCTCTGATATTCAATTCTTCAGCTGTTTGGCCGAACATAGATCCTAAAGAGGAGATTGCAAGCGCAATAATAAAATTGAGTTTCATGCGTATTATTAATGACTTTTTCATTCAAATTTAACAGTTTGAACAGTAAAACTGACAAAATTTCTATATTAATAAAATTTATGTCAGTACTATTTACAAGAAATTTCATTGCGAATTATCTGCTTCCTTACCGGAAGACTCGTAAATTAAGGTTTTAAGCGATATGAAAGCTTTCGGGTCAACTTAACCTTACAACTGGTAACCTTTTTGGCTGATTTTTTGTATTATGAAAGTGTTAACTTAAAATAATTGAAATATGGACTTTGGAGCGATTATAATTTTTGTCGTGGTTATGTTAGTGAGTCTAATCATAAGCCAGACCCTGAAATCTAAATTTAAAAAGTACTCTCAGGTTCGCATGAACCATGGAATGACCGGAAAGGATGTGGCAGAAAAAATGTTGCGCGATAACGGAATTTACGATGTATCAGTTTTAGCAGTAGAGGGCAGTTTGACCGACCATTACAATCCTGCCAATAAAACTGTTAATCTGAGCCGCGATGTTTACTACGGAAATCACATTTCGGCGGCTGCAGTTGCTGCCCACGAGTGTGGCCACGCTGTGCAGCATGCCACTGCATATTCTTTTCTGAAGCTGCGTTCGGCTCTTGTACCTATTCAGAATGTAAGTGCCACCATTTTGAACGCCATCTTTATGATGATGTTCTTTGGAGCATTATTTCTGCCGTCGGTAATTTCGCTTAACATTGCCTTGCCTATTATTATCGTTTGTTACGGGGTGTTTACATTGTTTGCCTTTATTACACTCCCCGTTGAAATAAACGCCAGCAGCAGGGCCCTGGCATGGTTAAACAACGCCGGAATTACCTCGTACGAAACTCATCCAAAAGCTACCGATGCTTTGCGTTGGGCAGCTTATACCTACGTGGTAGCAGCATTGGGTTCACTGGCAATGTTGCTGTATTACCTGATGCAATATTTAGGAAACCGCGATTAATTTTTTGTACGGGCAGATCCCGACCTGTCTCTGCACACGCCATAAAATAAAAAATCCCGCCAACCGGCGGGATTTTTATTTTGTATTTTCTATAGCTAAAATTCCTAATACCTGTAAGCCTAAAAATTATCCCTTCAACGCCTCCGCACCACCAACAATTTCAAGAATTTCATTGGTAATGGTTGCCTGACGGGCTTTATTATACTGGATACGGTAATTTTTCAAAAGCTCAGTTGCATTATCGGTTGCTTTGTGCATGGCCGTCATTCGGGCACCATGCTCTGAGGCAATACTATCGAGAATAGCTTTGAACAATTGAACCTTAAGCGTTTTAGGAATTAAATCCTTTACAATTTGTTCCTTCGAAGGTTCGAATATAAAATCATAATTGGTTGAAGTTGTTCCTTTAGCTTTTTGCTTAACTTCAGCTTTAGGTACAGGCAGGAACTGCTCATTGGTCAGAATCTGAATAGCTGCGTTCTTAAACTGATTGTAAATAATCACAATCTTGTCATACTTGCCTTCAGAATAAGCTTTCATAAGCGATTCCGCATAGGAGGCAACCTTATCAAAGTTAACCTTGTCTACCAATTCGGTATTGATTTCAGCAATAGGAAGATTCCTGCGTTTCAATAAGTCGGCGCCCTTTTTACCGATGGCAATAAATGAAAGTTTTTTAGCCCCCAGCTGAACCATATAATTTTCCTGAACAATCTGAACCGCCTGCTTTATCACATTCGTGTTAAAAGCTCCGCACAAACCGCGGTTAGAGGTTATGGCTACAATCAAAACCCTTTCTTCGTCTCTGGCTTTGGTAAATTCACTTGTACCCTCG
Source organism: Bacteroidota bacterium (assembly GCA_021779665.1). Lineage (GTDB taxonomy): Bacteria > Bacteroidota > Bacteroidia > Bacteroidales > JAAUTT01 > JAAUTT01. The sequence goes on from JAJYAG010000002.1 coordinate 104,261, forward strand.
CTGTCGCTGCTTGATATACTGCCAAGAATTTCCTGCATCTTCTGAACATAAGGGCGAAGCTGAAGGACAGAATCCTGCGCTTTTTTCAGTTTGGCTGCCGAAACCATCTTCATGGCACTTGTAATCTGCCGTGTTGTGGTTACAGAAGCTAAACGGGTGCGTATTTCTTTTGTACTGGCCATAATAAAATGCTATGCCTTTTATTTTTTGTACTTAGCAGCAAGATCCTTTGCAACTTTCTCCAGAGTTCCGGTAATTTCATCATTCAAATTTCCGGCCTTCAGGGATTTCAGCAGATCTTTATGTTTCAATTCGAGGAATTCGATCAGTTCAAATTCGAAATCTCTTACTTTGTTCACCGGAACATCTCTCAATAAACCTTTTGTTCCGCAATAGATAATAGCAATCTGCTTTTCTACAGGAACCGGTGAGAATTGACCCTGTTTCAGGATTTCAACGTTTTTGGCACCCTTATCCAATACTGCCAAAGTAGCAGCATCGAGGTCGGAACCAAACTTCGAGAATGCTTCGAGTTCACGATACTGAGCCTGGTCAATTTTCAATGTACCGGCAACACGCTTCATCGATTTGATCTGGGCATTACCCCCTACACGCGAAACCGAAATACCTACGTTGATGGCCGGACGGATACCCGAGTTAAACAGGTTCGACTCCAGGAAGATCTGACCATCGGTAATAGAAATTACGTTGGTAGGAATATATGCGGAAACGTCACCAGCCTGAGTCTCGATAATCGGAAGAGCTGTCAGAGAACCACCACCTTTTACAATATGTTTGATTGAAGGAGGAAGGTCGTTCATTTTACGGGCGATTTCGTCCGATTCGATTACCTTGGCAGCACGCTCGAGTAAGCGGGAGTGCAGATAAAATACGTCGCCAGGATAAGCTTCGCGGCCCGGTGGACGACGGAGTAACAATGAAACTTCGCGGTACGAAACGGCCTGTTTCGAAAGGTCATCGTAAACAACAAGTGCAGGACGGCCGGTATCGCGGAAATATTCGCCAATAGCAGCACCTGCAAACGGAGCATAGAACTGCAAAGCTGCGGGGTCGGATGCGGTTGCCATCACAATGGTTGTGTAAGCCATCGCTCCGTATTGTTCCAGCGTACGTTGTATATTGGCAACTGTTGAACCTTTCTGACCTACGGCAACATAGATACAATAAACAGGTTCGCCACGATCGTAAAATTCTTTTTGATTCAGAATGGTATCGATAGCAATTGCAGTTTTCCCGGTCTGACGGTCGCCGATAATCAACTCACGTTGTCCGCGGCCAATGGGAATCATAGCATCAATTGCTTTTAAACCGGTTTGTAATGGTTCTTTTACAGGTTGACGGAAAATTACACCGGGAGCCTTTCTTTCGAGAGGCATTTCGTATAATTCGCCGGTTACAGGGCCACGTCCATCAACTGGTTCTCCAATTGTGTTTACAACACGGCCAAGCAATCCTTCACCTACCATAATAGAAGCGATACGACGTGTACGTTTCACGCTGTCACCTTCACGGATGGATTCGGTAGGTCCTAATAATACCACACCTACGTTGTCTTCTTCAAGGTTTAATACAATACCTTTGAGTCCATTTTCAAACTCAACCATTTCGTTGGCCTGAACATTGGATAAACCGTAAATGCGGGCAATACCATCACCTACCTGTAAAACAGTACCTACTTCTTCAAATGCAGCTTCCGATTTAAAACCCTCTATTTGTTGTTTTAAAATTGCCGAAACTTCTGCAGGTTTAATATCTGCCATATGTAGATAAAAAATTTAATAAATTAATTCTTCGAAAAGTCAGTTTTAACAAGGGCTTGCTTCATTTTTCTTAAACTGTTGGCAACACTGGCATCGTATTGCTGATCGCCAACCTTCAGGATATAACCTCCAAGAATTTCAGGATTTTGCTTGTGCTCAACTTCAATTTTAGCGTTGAATTCCTTAGCCAAAATCTCGGCAAGCATTTTATTCACCTGAGCATCCAAAGGAGAAGCTGTGGTAATTAAAGCAGTTTTGATACCCTTTTCCTGCGCATAGATGTCCAAAAACCTTCTGCAAATCCCACCCAAACTGCTTTCGCGCTTGTTTTTAATCAGTACATCCAGAAAATTCAAAGTAATATCCTGGATTTTTCCTTTAAAAACAGCAACAACAGCTTTTGTTTTTTGCGAAGGTTTAATAACCGGACTTTCTATTACAGATTTGAAGTCAGTATTAGTTTGCAGTATACCTGCAATTAATACGATATCACCCTTTATAGAATCGAGTAACCCTTTTTCTTTACCCAGCAAATATAATGCTTTAGCATACCGAACGGAGATTTTACTTAAATCCATTATATCAGCCCTAGTTTAATTTCATATCTTTCATCAGGTTGTCGATAAGAGCCTGCTGATTCTTATCGTCCTGTAACTTTTGCCTTAATATTTTTTCAGCAATCTGAACGGATAAGGTAGCAACCTGATTTTTGATTTCATTGATTGCTGCAGCTTTCTCGTTGTTAATCGAAACTTTGGCTGCTTCTATAATACCTTTGGCTTCAGTTGCTGCAATATCTTTGGCATCATTAATAATCTTTTCTTTCATCGAACGGGCTTCCTTCAGCAATTGATCCCTTTCGACACGCGCCTCTGCAAGAATCTTTTCGTTGTTGGCCTGAAGTTTTTCCATTTCTTCCTTGGCCTTCTCAGCAGATTTCAATGCATCTTCAATTGTTTTGCTCCTGTTCTGAATAGCTTTTAATGTAGGTTTCCAGGCGAATTTTGTTAAAACAAACATCACCGTTAGAAAGACCACTAACATCCAAAACATCGTACCAACTTCCGGGGTAATCAGTTCCATAAAACCCTTGAATTAGTTTTATAATAAGAAAATAAAGCAGATTGATTAACAATCTGCTGATTTCCTAATCTTATATAAAAAGAATTAACAAACAAATAACCATGGCGAAGAAGGCAGCACCTTCAACCAACGCAGCGGTAAGAATCATGTTTGAACGGATGTCGTTAATTGCTTCCGGCTGACGGGCGATAGCTTCAACCGAAGATCCTCCGATTTTACCAATACCAACACCGGCTCCAATTGCAGCTAATCCAGCACCGATACCAGCACCTGCTTTTGCGATGGCAGTATCTGCAGCCACCTGTAAAATGATAGATAATGTTAACATATAGACTCTTATTTTAATAATGATTAATGATGTGCTTTTTCAAGGGCCATTCCAAAATACATGGCCGATAATAATGTAAATACATAAGCCTGTATAAATGCTACCAGTAATTCGATGAACATCATGAAAATTGAGAATGCCATTGACATGATTGAAATACCATAGCCCCCAAACGGATTCATTGCTCCGAAAATAAATATCAGACTGATAAAGCCTAAAATGATCAAGTGCCCGGCTGTAATGTTTGCAAAGAGACGAATCATCAACACGAATGGCTTCAGGAACACGCCCATAATTTCAATAAACGGCATAAGGGGTACCGGAAACTTTAACCACCAGGGAACGCCCGGCATGTTAATTATATGCATCCAGTAATCTTTAGTTCCGCTAACTGTGGTAATGATAAAAGTTAAAACAGCTAAAACAAGTGTGATTGAAATATTACCTGTTAAGTTGGCACCGCCCGGAAAAATTGGGATTAAGCCAAGCATGTTGTTAATCCAGATAAAGAAAAATACAGTGAGAAGAAAAGGCATGTATTTTTCGTATTTGTGATCACCGATAGCAGGTTTGGCAATATCGTCGCGTACAAAAAGAATAAGAGGCTCAACAAAAGCCTGAACTCCTTTTGGTGCTTTATTCGGATTATTTTTATACCGGCGGGCAATGCTGATAAACAACAAAAGCATAATGGTAACACCTATAAACAGCGACAAAATATTTTTGGTGATGGAAATATCAATGGGGCGAACCATTTCACCGTTGCTCATCTCTTCAACAACCTTCCCTTTGTATTTACCTTCGTGAGCCAAAGAAAATCCCTTGTAACTCTCGTGGCCGTGATGAAACTTTGAAGAACTGAAAACATTCAAACCACTCTGCTTGCTGTAAACTATGACAGGAAGCGGAATGGAAACATGATGCCCTTTCCAGGTAAGAATATGCCACTCATAAGCATCCTTGATATGGTCAAAGATAAAATCTCCGGCATTAAATCATGCTTTTTTTGTGGCTTCGGCCTTGGTTGAATTTTCAGGCTCTGATGCAGTTAAATTAGTTTGAATTACTAACGAACTGAATATGAAGAGTATTATGCTTAGAAAAAATCTTTTACAACTAAAATTCATCGCTCACAATAAAATAAAACTAAAGTTAATAAAAACTATTTGCTTTTAATCTGCTGCGATCCATTTTTTTTAAGAAATTCCATAATGGAATAAATTTCATGCACAGTAAAAACAATATACAGCAAAAGAAAACAAATCAGTACGACCTTCATGTTCAGAGTCCCAATGAGGATCAGAACTAACATAACCATCAGATAAACCAAAAGTTTTAGTATAGTCGATGCAAGAAACCGACGTACAAATGCCTGATTATTCTTTTGAGCGGTGTAAACCAGAAAACTATGAAATGAAACATTGACAGCAAAAACAACGGCTATTAAATAATATATGCTCGGAGAATAAAACTGAGGGTAGCCGTAGGTGTAAAATGAAAAGTATGATAACGCGAGGACAAGAGAAATAACAAAAGACTGAAGGATGTATCCCAGAATAGCTTTGCGCATAATTTATTTTTTTGGCTTAAGAAAATCTTTAATAGCAAAATAAATTGCCATAATTACTGACAACAAAGATAGAACAATAGTAAAAATTTTGAAGTCTAAACCCAGCAACTGGTCAAGTTTATACCCGCCAAAAGTTCCTAAACCAATAATCACAGCCATCTGGAAAGCCAGGGCCGAATACTTGGCATAGTTATTTATCTGATTTTTATCCGGTAGTTTATCTTTTTCAGAAGTCATTAGTGCTTTGTCCTTCCATCATCATTTTACAGTTACCTGTAAAATTACACCCTGGTTCAATGGCAAGCCTGTTTGTGAGGATATCGCCGGTAACTCTCGCGGTTGCCTTTAACGATAAAAGCTCGGATACATTAACTTTTCCGTCAACCACGCCATATATATCAGCGTTTTTACAATTGATGGTCCCGGTTACTTTTCCCGATTCACCAATAACCAGTTTCCCTTTTGAA
>JAJYAG010000263.1 GCA_021779665.1 Bacteroidota bacterium
GCCAGCGCCGACCGCGATTTGTGGGCCGATCCAAAGGGTCAGTACCTTGCATTATATAATTCTCTTGATGTTTACCGTCTATTTAAACCCGGCATGCAGCTCAGTCAGGAAATGCCGCCGCTGAACACTCCGGTATCCAATGGCATGGTAGCTTACCACGTACGCGACGGAGAGCACAACCTCATGCTCAAGGACTGGAATTTCTTTATGGATTTTGCAGATAAGATTTTTAAGTAGGACTTCTGACCTCACCCCCGACCCCTCTCCTGCGAGGAGAGGGGAGAAGCTTCGATTAGATTATGATGCATAATTTATATAATGAAGCCTTTTTGGATTGTGGGGCAGTTCCCTCTCCTTTGAGGAGAGGGTTAGGGTGAGGTGAAAAAAAGGGGTTTGGGCAAAGTTTTGGAAAGGATCAGGACGGTTTTGGTAGTATGACCTCACCCCCGCCCCCTCTCCTGGAAGGAGAGGGGAGTAGCTTCGATAGGATTATGATGCATAATTAATACACTAATGCCCTTCGGATTGTGGGGCAGTTCCCTCTCCTTTGAGGAGAGGGTTAGGGTGAGGTATTACAAGGTTATTGTAATTTATTCAATTTTAAAATTTTAAAATGACACGTAAATTTCTGTTACCAGGCTTATTGCTAATGCTATTTACACAGGTTTTCGGGCAGAACCTCAAAATTGACGGTTATCGCGGTATCTGGTTCACGCTGGGGCAATTTTCGGAATATGGCGACAAATATTCCGGAGGATTAGGCACCTATACCGCCGACCATATTCCTATTGCCATCTATTCGGCCAAAGCCCAAAAAACATTTTTTGTTTATGGCGGAACCACTCAAAAAGATGAGCGGCACCTGCTGATTATGATTTCATACTACGATCATAAAAAGCATGTTGTGCCCAAACCTGTTGTGGTTTACGATAAAATGGGGGTTGACGACCCGCACGACAATGCATCGCTCTCCATCGACAGTAATGGTTATATCTGGGTTTTTGTCAGCGGTCGCAATACAAGCCGCCCCGGACTTATTTTTAAGAGTGTCAGTCCATTTTCAATCGACGCTTTTGAGCTGATAAAAACCGGAGAGATGACCTACCCGCAACCATGGTGGATGGAAAAAGACGGCTTCTTCTATTTATTTACCAAATATACCAAAGGACGGGAGCTTTACTGGTCAATAAGTGCCGATGGTAAAACCTGGAGCTCCGACCAAAAACTTGCCGGAATGGGCGGTCATTACCAGGTTTCGAATGTGTATGGGGGGAAAATCGTCTCGGCATTTAACTATCATCCAGGCGGCGATGTCAACAAGCGCACCAACCTGTATTTTGTTCAAACCGATGATTTGGGAAAGACCTGGAAGACTGCCGACGGAAAAACCCTGCAAACGCCGCTTTCCGATATTCATTGCGATGCTTTGATAAGGGATTACGAAGCTGAGAAGAAGCTTGTATATATCAACGATATCAACTTCGATAAAGACGGAAACCCAATCATTCTCTATGTTGTAAGCCGGTATCACGAACCTGGACCCAAAGGCGATCCGCGCGAATGGACAATTGCTCATTGGACAGGTGGGAAATGGAACTTTTCCGTAGTTTGCGAATCGACACACAACTACGACATGGGCTCACTGTATATCGAGGGGAATGTGTGGCGCATTATCGGACCAACCGGAGCCGGTCCCCAGAAGTTGGGTACAGGTGGCGAAATGGAATTGTGGGAAAGCAAAAACGCCGGCAAAAGCTGGACAAAAGTGAGGAGCATAACTTCAAACAGTCCCCGGAACCATTCCTATGCACGCCGGCCGCTTTATGCACACCCCGACTTTTATGCATTCTGGGCTGATGGCAATACCGACAAGCTTTCGGAGTCGAAGCTTTATTTTACCAATAAAACCGGCGACAAGGTTTGGGAACTGCCTTACGATATGAAGGAGGAGTTTGCTGCTCCCGTGAAATTGAAAAAATAATCTATCTAACTTTAACCTACTGACATGAAAAAGTATATTTTAATTGTGTTTGTGTTATTTCTGGGCGTTTCGGTGCAGGCCCAGAACCTGCTGAGCGGCAAGTTCTCCAAAGAAGAACTTGGAAAAATATTGATTGCTCAGGCAAAGTTCACTCCATTCCCAAAAATGACCGACAGGGCCGGCTGGGCCAAAGCCGATCAGGAAACCCTGCAATCGTACCTCAAAATTGCCGAAGGTTATCTGAATTACGAATGGCCTTCTATTCCTGCAACTAAATCGCTGTTGATAGAACGCACAGGCGATCGCGACGAGTACCAGAGCATCAGCTTCAAAAAGAGAGAGGTGCTGGGAACGCTCGTCATCGCCGAGATTTATGAAAACAAAGGCCGTTTTACCGATCAGATCATCAACGGTGTCTGGTCCATTTGCGAAGAGTCGTTCTGGGGCGTGCCTGCTCACTTGCCAAAAACAAAGGAGCTTTCGGGGCTGATGGATGTTACCAAGCCTTTTGTGGAGTTGTTTTCGGCCGAAACTGCTACGTTCCTGGCGTGGGTCGATTATTTTATGGGCGAAAAGCTCGATGCTGTTTCGCCGCAAATCCGCAAGAGAATTTATATTGAAACCGACAAACGTATTTTTACACCATTGATAACCAATTATCATGGTTGGATGGGTCCAACGAAAGATGGTTGCAGACCTAACAACTGGAATCCATGGATTTGTTCCAACTGGCTCAATGCTGTTCTGTTGTTGGAAAAGGACGACCAGAAACGCACTGAAACTGTTGCCAAAATCCTGAAAGTACTCGATGAGTTTTTGAATCCGTATCCTGCCGATGGTGGTTGCGACGAAGGTCCGGGTTACTGGGGAGCTGCAGCGGCTTCGCTTTTCGACAATATTGCCATGTTAAATGTAGCTACAAACAATGCGTTTAGCTATGTTTATGCCGATCCTAAATTTCAGGAGATGGGCAAGTTCATTTACCGTGCGCAGATTGGCGAGAAGTATTTCCTCAATTTTGCTGATGCCGATCCACAGCCAATTCCCGATGGTGAAATGATTTACCGCTATGGCAAAGCCATCAACGATGCTGATATGATGAGCTTTGGCGCTTTTTACCGTCAGCCAACATTAAAACCGCGCCGCTCGCAGTATTTCAGAAGCTATTTCTCGTTGTTTATTCAGGATGAATTTAAGAATGCTCCCAAAGCGATGCCACTGCCGGCCGATGTTTGGTTACCCGATTTGCAGGTAATGATTGCCCGCGATGTAAAAGGGTCAACCAATGGATTTTTTGTTGCAGCAAAAGGTGGTAACAACGACGAAAGTCATAACCATAACGACATCGGTAATTTTGTGGTTTATTACAACGGCTGGCCGCTGCTGATCGACGTTGGTCGCGGAACCTATACCCGCAAGACCTTCAGCGACAAGCGCTACGATATCTGGTACAACTGCTCCGATTACCACAACCTGCCGACCATTAACGGCAAGGATCAGCTACCGGGAGCCGAATTCAAGGCCAGTAATGTAAGTTACAAAGCCGATAAGGCAAAAGTTCAGTTTGTGCTCGACATTGCAAAGTCGTACCCCGCCGATGCCGGAATAAATTCATGGAAAAGGACGGTAACTTTCAACAAAACCAAAGGAGTTACCATTCAGGATGAGTCAGATCTTTCCAAAGCAGAGTCGGTAATCCAGCACCTCATGACTGCGTATCCGTCGGAAGTGACCAAAGCAGGAGAAGTAGTTATTCACTACAAACACGAAAACGGCACTGCCAAAGATTTTGTAGTTCAGTACGATGCTGCCAGGTTTGACGCATCGGTAGAGAAAATAAAGCTCGAAACCATGGAGGATAAAGGTATTCTGACAAAGTGGGGCGATAACATTTACCGCATAAACCTGAAAGCCAAGGCTCCAAAAGCAAAAGATAAATATATAATGAAGGTTTCGGCAAAATAGGGAATAAGAGCTATACCACAATTCTATTAAGGTTGGAAGAAATTTGAAAAATAAGGTTTCGATGACTCGGAACCTTATTTTTTGTTTTCTAAGCTAAACCACCTGAAAAAATTCAATATCCGATTTCAGGTTGTTGGCTTCCTTTTCAAGGTCTACAGCCGCGCTCGACATATTTTCTGCCAAAAGACTATTCTTCTGAATAATGGATGACAGATCGTTAATAGCTGCATTTACCTGTTCCACGCCGTTGCGTTGTTCGGAGCTCGAAGCTGCAATTTCTTTAACCAGTAAAGTTGTATGCTGAATTTCGGGACTAAGGTTATTCATCATAGTGTATGCTTTTTCCGAAATCTGGAGGCAGGTATTCGATAAACTGATAATCTCGTCGGCGGCACCTTTGCTCTTTTCGGCAAGCTTCCGGACCTCGGAGGCTACAACCGAAAATCCGCGCCCGTGTTCCCCGGCTCTTGCGGCTTCAACGGCGGCGTTCAAAGCAAGAAGGTTGGTCTGAAAGGCAATGTCGTTGATAATTGAGATCTTTTGCGTTATTTGCTTTGTGTAGTCCAGGCTGGATTCGAACTCGGTTGCCAGCTTTTGGATACCTGCCGATGCAGTATCTGAGGTCTTTTCGGTTTTGCTTGCATTTTCGGCGTTTTGGTCAATATTTCCGGCTATTTCTTCCATAGTCGACGAAACTTCTTCTGACGAAGACGCCTGACGTCCGGCTCCCGTTGCAACTTCAGCTGAAATATCGCGCATGCGGCTGCTGCTCAGCGTTACTTTTTCAGCGCCATTTCTGATGTTTTCAACTATTTTGATGAGTTTAAGACTTACATCTTCAATTTTTCTCTGCAAATCACCAATTTCATCTTTTGAGTATTCCTGATTTTGGGAGATGTGAAGCTTTCCTTCGCTAAGATCGTTAATGCGCTCGGATACTTTACTGATTTTTTTTGAAATGCTGGTGTTAAAAAGGAAAATAATAACAATTGAAGTGATAATCACACAAATGAGCGATCCGATGATAAACAGCCAGGTAACAGTGGCTTTTTGTTTCACCACATTTTCTGCTTTGGCGCGGATATAAAGAAAACCGATAAATTTGCCATCGCTGAACCGGATGGGGGCAATGCTTTCGTAAAACAAATCACCATTCTTCTCTGTTTTCTTGAAAACAGGAGCTTCGAGTTCTACGGTAAATTCTTTATAATCGCCAATTTCGGGCATGTCTTTGATGTTTTTGTCGCGAAGACTTTTGTCGAGCGAGTAGTAAATTTTTCCATTGGCTCCAACTGCATAACATGCACTTATGCTATCTCCCACAATACCTTCGAGGGTTTTTTGGTTTTCGGCCGACTCATATTTTAATACTTCATTCGACATCAGCTGGGCAGGGGTGTGGATCTGTTTTTCGACCCGTGCCTCAATTTCGTTGCTGAAACGGTTGATGTAAAAAATCCCCAGGCCAAACAGTGCAACAATTTCGGTTATAATGATAACCGACCCAATCCGGTACGATAGCTGATTAAATATCTTTTGCATAATCTTAATTTTTTACCAGTTTTGTTCTGATGTTGTTTATTGCCTCTCTTGCTGTCATCTGCCCGCTTACAACATCTATAAAGTGGCAGGCTACACTCTGATTTCGTCGTCCGAAAAGCCGGGCATAGTTGTCGTAGTTCAAGGGTATTTTTTTACCACTATACTTTTTCGAAATTGTATAATCGAAGTTTTCGTAAACATCCACGCCGAACTCCGATTGTACAAGACTACCCTTTATCCCGGTAGGGCTTTTGGTAAACCTTACCCATTCATCAGCGACATCGGGACGGCACCAGTAAAGCATAAAGCGAATGGCTTCCTCCCTGTTTGGCGCATTTTTAGGAACTGCCCAGGGAATACTTACTTCGCCGATGTAGGTTTTACCATCGTTAAATGCCGGCAGCTCCAGAGGCACGATGTTTTTATAATTCACGCAATCCAGACTGCTCCAGATGTTGTACATCCAGGTTCCGTTAATTACAAACAGACATTCTTTATTCAGAATTTCATTATAATTTGTTCCGTAGCTTACTTTTGACCAGTCGGAGCCAACGGGTTTATACGCCGAAAGCTTCTCGAGATAAGTCAGAACCTTTTCCCAAGCCATAACTTTTTCGGTTGAAAAAGACTCGTCGGTTACCTTGTTATAATCGCCCACCAGTGAGGCAAAAAGCTGCAACCCCAGTGCATACGATGGAAGCCAGCCGCTGTTTATCGCAAAGGCCTTAACTTTTTTATTGGTTCTGCGGTTGTAGTCGTCCACCGCCTTAACGTAGCTTTCGAAGTCATCGGCAGTCATGCTGAACGGTTTGGGATTGATGCCAATTTCCTGGGCCAGAGCTTTGTTACACCACAGTACGAAGTTATGGCCATCCACAGCATGTCCGGGGATTATTCCGCCCCAGCGGTTTTTTTTTTTCGTCCGATATCATTTCGTCAA
>JAJYAG010000092.1 GCA_021779665.1 Bacteroidota bacterium
ATCGGGTCTTGACGGATCGTAAAGTACATAGCATTCATCATCGTATAAATCAATACCCGGAGCGATTGTTTTTTTATTGAAAGGAATTGTAAAATAGCATTTATTCTGGTCGAAGTTGTTTGCGTTAATGCCGATCCCGTTCATGCAGTTAACCTGGAGCTCCCATTCGGGTGGTTCGATAGTGCTGAAAACCACTTCGCCCTTTTTGTTTTTGAAAAAAGAACAAAACTCAAATTCAACATTAACCGGTACTCCATAGCTGCATTTTATTACAGAAGATATATCATCGAGCCGAACTTGTGCATTGAATCCCTTCAATCCTGCCAGTATCGGGTTTTTCTGAACAATGGCAATCAGCTTTTTAAGTTGCTCCAGATTTGCCGTCATTTCCGGTTGGGTGAATTTTATACTCCGCGAATAGTCCGTTCGGCTGAGAATTGTGAAAGTGCCCTGCTTGTAGGTAACCAGTGGGTTGTATTGGGCAAATACAGAGGTTTGTAGCGTTAGTATTAACCCTAGAAAAAGCAAATATTTTTTCATAACTTCATACATAATTTTTGAATTTTGCATTGGGACTTTCCACGTATTTTATAGCGACAGCTTTAGTACATTATTGTTTTCAATATCTTTTGCACCTTCCATAAGCGTTGCTGACATTTCAACGTTTTTTCCGACACCGCCAGCTGTACCTGACATCTCAAACTTCCCTCCAACATCCATATCACCATTATCATATTTGGTAAAAGTGATCCCTGTTTTAATTTCGCCTGATACTGCTCCTAATTCTAATTCGCCACCAGCACCAATAAATAAGGTAGAACTCTTATTTGCGAAATTTCTTTTTACCGACATCGAAACTCCTGCCGAACAACCGGCTTCAACGCTCTCGCAATCAAAATCAACACCACAGAACCCAATACCCAGTGAAAGTTTATTTCCTTTAAGCGGACATTCATTTCCCTGCATTTCCTTGGTTATTACTTTTCCAACGGGAGCTGGTGGCTGAATGACGTAATCGGAACAATTTGTTCCGCAGTCGCTTGTTACCGTAGCCTGAAATGCCTGCTGATATGCAACATAAACATGCCCGATGATTCCAAGTGCTTCCCGGTTAATTTCGTAAGCGTAAATTTTACTCCAGTACGGACTATAAATTCTTGCAAGCCATTTATCAGTAAAAGCATACAAATCTTTCAGCAGTTCTTCCTGCTTATTTTTGTGCTCGGCAAAAGCTTTGTGAAATTGGCCGAATACTCCATTCATGTTTAAATTGCACTCCCTGGCTGCATTGCAATCGTGCAGGCAATATAACCTTATGCATTCGGTTTCGGAATATTTTCTGGATTCAGCGCAGTTTTGACCGCATATTTCTTTTGCCTTGCTGCCGTTGGGATACCTGTCACACTGTCGTACGCAACCCTCGTAAGAAGAAGTGCTGGCTTCGAGGCAGCTTCTTTTTTCCTGGAGATATTGGTCGTGTTTTTTAAAATAATCCTGAATAAACCACCCGGCCTGTTCCGGGAGCCCGGCTACTTTTTCAGTGTAGGCTTTATATTCTTTTTTTGACTGGGAGCTGAAATATTCAAGAATACAGTCGATGGCAAACCGCTCATTCGGGTAATCGCGAAGAATTGCATTTGGCGAAATGACTGGCTGTGATTTATGAACCTGTTGAAAATTATTATTAAATGAGGTTAACACACTCATGTACATCTGGTATGCTTTAACACCCTCGTTAAAACCACCCCCATGTGTCCAGTCTTCAAGTTTCGATGTGAGAGGGAAATCAGGCATTTTAAGTTTATTGTCGGGTGGAACTAACGGCGCCAGTTTTTCGTTGTCAGGGATATTATTCTCGGGAACCAGTGAAGCCAGCATGTCTTTCGGATTGATCTGCGGATTGTTTTCTCCCCAGAAATCGCCTTTAGTATCGTTATCACCCGATGAATTCTGGTTGTAAGCCTTGCTGGTGAGCGAAGAGTTTCCTGATGAACTGCTTTGTGCGGCATTCTTTATCATCCCGAAACTTCCATGGGCTTTTCCGTAAGAAATTCCATCGCCCACAACAGCTGCAAACAACTGTTGCAACGCATCTCGCCAGCGGCCGGTTTGCAGATACACGTCGCACAAAGCCGAATGTGCCTGTCCAAAATTTGAATTGTATTTTAGGGCCTCTTTTAAATAATTCTCAGCTTTTTTGGTATCCTTCAGTTCAAAATAACTGCACCCGATTTGCGTAAGAATAACAGGACTCTGACCACATAACTCGTTGGCATACAAATGTACCGACAAGGCGGTTTTTGTTGAATCGATTAATCGGAGGTATGCCCCGAAATTATTAACGGAAAGAGTATCCTGCGGATTTATTTTCACTGCCGAAGCCAGGTAGGTACAGGCCGCTTCGGGATCATCACCGAATTGTAAAAGAAAAGCTCCTGAGGACGTCATCCGTCGCACAGAGGCAGCATTGAAGTTTTCCTTTTCAGCTTTTTTATACTCGGTGTCGTATTGATTTTTAGCAATTGCATCCAGTTGTTTGTAGGATCGCTGAAAAAAGCGGTCGGCAATTTTAGCCACAGTTTCTTTACTGGCTGCCATTCCTGAAACACTTATTGTTTCAGGCTTTGGAGCAGTTGAGTTCGAACTGAAATTAACAGTCGGCTGCCCGCCTGCGAGTTGTTGTGCCAGTTTTTTAATCTCCTCATTTGCCTTTTTGGCTGCAACAGGGTCGTTCCAATCAGTAGTCTGGCGGATTTTTGCCATTTGTTTTCTGATTGCATCAGTGTTGGGTGCATTTTGAGCAAACAACAGCTCACTGCAAATCAAAAGCAAAAAACAAATTATTGAAATTCTCCGACTCATCTGTGTTGTGTTTAGGCGATCAGTTCATTCAAATTCCCGGATTATTCTTCCACTGGTTTGTATTTATATGCTTTTTTTAAATACTCCAGGTAAGTTTTAGCCCATTCGAAATACTCAATGTTCCCGGCTTTTCCGGTTGTGCCAATTGTGACCACTGCATTATCAATTTTACCGTTCAACTCGTCGAGTTGCTGATAATCGTTGTACGACGACTGAAGGTTAGACAAATGGTATTTTAAGGCACCGGCATACAGCGGTGACATATGCTGGCAATAATCTTTTTTAACCTGGTTGAGTTCAGCTTTTGCTGCATCGTAGGCTTTTTTGTCTTCCGCTTTCCATCCGCCTTCGCCACCGCCACCAACCAGCTGAGCCATGCGTGCTCTGAGCGATTGCATTTTTTCTTTCATTTTTAATCCCTCAGGATTTTGATCAACCTGCTGATATTTCAGGATTACTTCCTGTTGCTGTGCTTTGATATTCTGGTACAAAACATTCCGTTGCGAAATGAGGTCGGCGCCATTATTTATGTTCGCTGGCTGGTTTTTGTTGTTTTTAGCATTTGCCTGAGCCGTAGCCTGAGCTTCAGTAGCATAAGCTTCGGCATAAGCCTGTTTGCCCTCCTTACTCATATTTTTCATGTTGTTAGCCTCAGCCATCGACATATTTCCATATTGCTGCATCATTTTGTCAGCCATGGCTTGTTTCTCCTCCTTCGTCATCTTTTTGCTTTTCATTTTGTCGATTTCCTCTTGCGAAAGTCCTTGTTGTTTCATCATTTGTTCAGCTTGTGCCTTAGCTTTGGCTTCATCGGGTTTCGACTGATTTTTCAGCGCACGGATTTGTGAGTCCAGATCGCGGACGATTGCCGATATTTTCTCTTCAAACTGTTTTTGAGTATCATTGCCGGAGGTACAGGTATTGACAGGAGTTGCAGGAATATTCTGAAGGAAATCGTTTGAACCGGTTTGGGCCTGTGTGATTTTAATCAACAGGATAAAGGCTAAGATGATAATTGTTGTTTTCATCTGCTTGTTTTTTAAGTTTTAAGGTCAGTTAGAGTCTGTAATGCTGAAGGCGATCATCTATGAATCCTTTCTTAGCTGATTACTTTTTGGGAGCTTCTGGTTTTGATTCTTTTTTGGGTTCAGCTGAAGGTTTGGATTCTTTTGATAGGGTGGTAAAGTTCAATTCGTTTCCGTAAACTACTTCAGATCCTTTTTTTGCATAAGCTCTCACGTAATATTTTGTCCCCGGTTTCAGTCCGTTAAGTGAGGAAGTTACTGTACCGCTTGAATTAGTTGGTGCTGTAACTTTTTTATGGTTTATAGTTGGAGATGGTGTATCGGAATAGCAAACTCCCTTTTCGGTGACAGGTCCATCCACTTTATATGTGCAATCGGCCTGAGTCTCTTTTATGTTAGTCATTCTTCCGGTGGTGACTTTTACGTCCTGGTTACCATTTTTGGAAGGTTCGGCACTGATATTACAGGGTAGGGCTATGAAAAAGGCAATTAACAAAATAAGGTTGAGAGCTTTCATAGTTTTAATAATTTAAAGTGAATATTTGTTATTTTATTTTCATTCTTTTAGTTATGATTAAGTTAGGACCATTCTTGCATTGACTCCTGATTAAATCGTTGTACTTTGAGCGGCAGCAAGAAATCGGGATTGTGCCTTAACTGTTTTTCGGTAAAAGGCACAATCCCGGAATTAGAGTTTTGACAGGTTCATCATGGATGAATTCAGGTTTTGCCAGCTGATATTAATTCACCTTTATAAATTCGACCCTGCGGTTTTTGGCTTTATTTGCAGGATTATCGTTAGGTGCAATAGCTTGCGATTCGCCTTTGCCATCGGTTTCCAGATTGGCAGCATTTACTCCGAAGGTTTTGCTTAATTCTTCCTTTACTGAAGCTGCGCGACGTTTGGAGAGATCCATATTTTTTGCATCATCGCCATCTGCATCCGTATGCCCTACAATTTTAACCTTTACCGTTGGGTTTTCGTTGAGAACCTTGGCTATGTCGTTCAAGGCGCCATACGATTCGGGTTTAATTTTATCGCTGTTTACATCGAAATAGATGCCATAACTTACAAGTTTACCCTCGGTGAGCAGTTTATTGCGTGTATCGGGTTTTGCTGTTGTAAAGCGAAGGTTGGAAATAAATGGAAACCCTTGCATACCCCACAGCGAAATACGGAAACGGTTATATTTAACACCATCGTAGAGTGCTGTTGGCAGATCGAGGGCTTTTTGTCCTTTATGGTAAACCCTTAACCTGCGTTTTTGAACCCAGATAATTACATGATTCAGTTTGTTTATTTCTATTGGAGCAAGTGCCGTTTCACCTGCGGTGGATTCATTGGCACCTTCCTTATACCCGTTTACTTTCCATTGGTCGTGGCTGCAGGTTAAATTAAACCCCGAAACTCCCGGATAAATTCCATTATCTAAAAATTCGCCGGTTCCATTATAGAGTGAAAGATAAAATCCCGAAACACCCTCATTGTCCTCAGTTTCCGTAGGAACTACATCAAATTCGAGGATAAAATTATCAGGAAGTTCAAGATCTTTCATCAGTGAATAAGCAGCCTCGGTGGCATTTAAGTACAACCATTTGCCGGGAAAGTTATTCAGTGTTCTGACTTCTCCCGAACCATCTGTAGTCCATAAAGCTGGAAAGTCTCCAACTTCATCCTGCGAAAAATCTTCAAAAAGAATTACCTGATCGCCTGGAACAAAATCGTATTTTGTATAAGATGCAAGTTTTGCCGGCTCGTCTTTCTTTACTTCCGGCTTTTTGGCTTTTGCAGAAGTTTCGTCTGAACTTTCTTCGCTGGCTGAGTTTTCATCCGATTCTTCACCTTCTTCCTTTGATTTTTTATCCTTTTTTGTAAATACGCTCTTTACACCATCTTCAACAGCATCCAGGCCTTTTTCAATGCCTTCACTGGTGCGCTGGTCGGCGCGATTGACAGATTGATCCTTAACCTTTCCTTTGACATCAATTTGTGCAGAAAGGGTTTGGATGCTTAAACTTAAGACAAAGGAGAGAATAGCAATAAATAATCTGGTTTTCATGATAAAAATATTTGGTTATCTGTTTCAAAGCAAAATTAATTCTGACTGGCGATTCAAGTATCCCCTTTTTAGGGGATTATTTTTGGAAATTCCAAAAGTAAATTTGTTTAAAGTTAAGACAAATTTAATAACCAGAGAGCGATATTTTGATTTTAGGACTTTAACCATAGGAGTTAATGGATAAGAAGGTGTTTTTAAGTTATGAAGGTGTGCTACAATTCAGTAATGCTCTGGAGTTATTAAATGCTTCAATTAATGAGTTTAATAAGGTTGCCGACAAAATGGTACCCGAAAAATTGTTGCAGGATGGTTTTATAAGTTACCTGAGATATTTCTGCAAATCGCTGGAAGAAACCTCAAATGTTAAATTTATAATTCAAAGTAAAATAACCGATCTGATCACCGGAGAGGAGACCGTTATCAATCTTTTCCGGGTAATGCGGTCTGTACTTCTGTTGTTACTTAAGAACAGCCAGCCCGGATTTATTTCCATTGACCTTCGTAGATCAGAAAATTTGCTGAATATTTCTATTGAGGATGATGGTATCAATATTTTCCGGCAACCGTTGTTTATGGTTTCTCAAACAATTGAGAATGTTATGGCTATCATGGAAACACTTGGCGGAAAGTTGTCTGCCAATACCGCTCCTTTGGCTGGTAATATCATCACCATTGAGGTTCCAACTTAAAATTTCATAATTCCCTAAAATATTTTACTTTTATATCTATCTACAAGACTTAACAAAGGCCGGCGAATGAAATTAATTCGTTTATACAACATTATACTGTTTTTATTTATTCCTCTTTATTGTATAGCTCAGCAGGGTTCCGATACTATTGCAATCATCAAATTATTGGAAAAAGCAAAAAATGTCAGGTTTCTAAATCCCGATTCCTCCTTTTATTATACCACCCAAGCTGAAAAGTTGTCACATAAGCATGGTCATCCAAAATTCCTATCGGAAGTTTACCTGTTAAAAGGAGATTATTTTAAGAACAGGGAGGAATACGATAAAGCTACGGAACAATATATTAAGGCCTTAAAAATTGAAGATGAGCTAAAAAATCTTTCCAAAATTGCTTTGTTGAACGACCGTCTGGGAACAGTTTATTATACAATAGAAAAGTTCAACAAGTCAATGGCTTATTATAAGGCGGCTCTTGATATTTACCTTCAGCTTAAGGATTCCCTTTATATAGCAATGGCCTACTCTCATATAGGGAACTTACATTCAAGCAGAGAATTCTGTGAATACAGAACGGTACCTCAAAAGAGAATTGACTTTAACACCGCCATTGAGTATTATAAAAAGAGCGAAGATATCCTGAATAAAATCGATGCTAAATCGGAATTGTGTAAAACATATCAGAACCTGGCATCAGTTTATAATAAGTTCCAAATGCCCGAAAAAGCTTTGGATTATTTGCTGAAAGCCATTGATTATTTTCGTTCTCAGAACGATAGTGTGAGCATAATAGATGCTACTTATCCATTAGGAATGACTTATCGACGCCTGAAACAATACGACAAATCGATCGCTTGCTTTAAACAATGCATTGCTTTTGGGAAAGCCCATAATTATAACGAAGGAATTCAGTTCGTTTACGAGGCTATGGCGCAAACCTACGAAGATGCCGGCGACTTCAGAAGTTCACTGTATCTTTATAAAACTTATATGTATATAAGAGATTCAACATATTCAGTGGAAAAATCGAAGCATATTTTTGATCTTGAGGCTAAATATCAAAGCGAAAAAAAGGAAAACCAAATCCTGAAGCTTACTGTTGAAAAGGAGCGAAAGCAAAGAACCGTTTACATTTTAATCGGTGTTTTGATAATTCTTGGATTAGGAGGAGCCTTCTTTTTACATACCACCAGGAGCAGAGCGATTATTGCCGAACAAAATAATAAAATAAGCGAACAGAAAATTAAGGCGATGGAGAAGGAGCGACAGTTAATAGCAGCTCATGCCGTACTTCATGGAGAAGAAACTGAGCGTACCCGGCTTGCCCGCGACCTTCATGACGGTTTAGGCGGATTACTTTCCGGCTTAAAACTCTCACTTAACAATATTAAAGGGAATATTTTTCTTACAGAGAATAACGTCGACCACTTTAATAAGGCTTTGGGATTGTTGGATATTTCGATGAAAGAATTGCGGCGTGTGGCCCACAATATGATGCCTGAAGCTCTTTCTAAATTTGGGTTGAAAGAAGCGTTACACGATTTTTGTTCAGGGATTGATAGTTCCAAAACTGAAGTTAAAGTTCGTTTTTATGGTGAAGAAAACAGGATAGATCAAAAGATAGAGATCAGCCTTTACCGCATTGTTCAGGAACTGGTTAACAACGCCCTGAAACACGCTGAAGCCACCGAGATTGTTGTGCTTATTGTGCAGGAGGAACACCGGATACATCTCACAGTGCAGGATAACGGCAGGGGATTCGATCCGGAGGTACTGAAGACATCTAAAGGAGCAGGTTTGCCAAATATCCGTTCGCGTATTGAATCATTGAATGGGATGCTCGATATTTATTCCAAACCTGACAAAGGAACCGAGGTGAGTGTGGAGTTTAAGCTATTATCATGAGTAAATCCGAAAGTTAACTGAAAATGATGAAATTAAATTTGAAGTTGTTTTTGAAATGTTTAGCTATCGCTGTTGTTTTACTTTTTCCGGTTTTTACTTCAGCAGGTCAGACCGCAAATGCTGACTCTCTGATTCTTAAATTAAGGAAATCGTTAAGTAAGGAAGATAGCATCAGGACCTTAATAGAATTGTGTTATAGTTCCGGTTTTCGTGTAATATCAGATAAAGACGAATATCTTGAAAATCTTGAACGTCTTTCAAAAGAAGAAAAAGACCCTGAATTAAAAGCAGAAGCCTTTAATGCCTTAGGGAAAGGTTTCGAAGAGACTAATCTTGTTAAAGCTAATGAGAAATACTTAGCTGCTCTTAATCTTTATAAGAATTTAGGCGGGAAAAACGGCGAATGGGGATATGCTAAAACTTTACTTAAGTATGGCACTGTTTTTCATTATAATGGCGATTTTGGAACTGCAATTAAAATGTATCTCGATGCTGAAAATACATTGAATAAGTATAATGATTTTAAACAACTGGCACTATTATATATCAAAGCTGGTGATGCTTACGATAAATTAGCAAATCCTGAAAAAAGGAATTTTTATAATCAGAAAGCCATTGATTTTGCACTAAAGTGTAATGATGAACAATTGCTTGGTAAAGCATATATGACTAAGGCTATTAATTTAATTTATGACGAAAAATATAAGGACGCTGAGTTTTTTTGCAATAAGGCTAATCAAATAGCTTTGGCATCCGGAGATAAAATGCAGCAGCATATTTTTAATTATAACATGGGATTGCTTTATTCGCGCAGGGAATTGTATGATCAATCCTTAACTTTTTACAAAAAGGCTTTTGATTTAGCCAAAGAAATCAAAGCTCATAATGATGAATGTGATGCCCTTTACAAAGTAGGACTTGTTCAATATTATATGGAGCAATACTCCATAGCTCGCAAAACATTGTTAAAAGCTCTAATCTTTGCCGATTCTCTAAAATCAGATATCTTAAAAAGAAATATTTATGACGCCCTTAGCTGCCTGGAAGCCGATATTGGAAACCACAAAAAATCCAATGAATACCTGAATAAATATATCGATTTGATTTATCAGATATTTTCCGATGAAAGTCAAAAGCAGGTCAATTTTCTTGAAGCTAAATACCAATCTCAAAAGCGCGAAGGAGAAATAATCCAGTTACAGGATGAAAAAAAAATCAAAGATCTTCAGCTTACCAAAAACCGACAATGGATAATTATCCTTCTTTCAATTGTTTTATTGCTTGCAGTCATTTCTTTTTCCCTGCATTTTAATTACCAGCAAAAAAAGACAATTGCGAAGAAAGAATCTGAACTCAAAGAGCAAAAAATCCTTGAACTTGAAAAAGACCGCCAACTTCTTGCTACCCAATCGGTACTTAAGGGTGAAGAAACTGAACGCAGCCGTCTTGCCCGTGATTTGCACGATGGGCTGGGAGGGTTGCTGCTAAGTATTAAACTATCACTCTCCAATACCAAAGAAAATATGACCTTTACCGAAGATGGGGTCGACCAGTATAATAAAGCGCTTGGGTTGCTGGATACTTCCATGAAAGAACTTCGCCGCGTGGCGCATAATATGATGCCGGAAGCGCTCGTAAAATTCGGATTGAAGGATGCATTGGCCGATTTTTGCAGCAGTCTGGTCAACAATGAGTCCAATACACAAATTACATTTCAATCTTTTGGTGAGGAAAAAAGGATTGATTCCAGGTATGAGATTGGCTTATACCGTATAGCTCAGGAACTAATAAACAATGCGCTAAAATATTCCAAGGCAACCGAACTCATGGTTCAGTTAATCCAGGAGGCCGATCGCGTGCATCTTACCGTTCAGGATAATGGTAAAGGCTTTGATATGGAGATTCTGAA
The DNA here is from genome assembly GCA_021779665.1 of Bacteroidota bacterium. GTDB lineage: Bacteria > Bacteroidota > Bacteroidia > Bacteroidales > JAAUTT01 > JAAUTT01. The sequence continues at coordinate 10,448 of JAJYAG010000092.1, forward strand.
AACCTCCAAAGGTGCCGGAATTGCCAATATAAAATCGCGGGTAGAATCACTGAACGGGTATTTCGATATTTATTCCGAGCCCGATAAAGGAACCGAAGCCAGTATTGAATTTAAGAATTTAAGTTTACCAGAAAATCAAATCATATCATGATCGATGTTTTAATTGTTGAAGACCATCCGGTTGTAGTGGAAGGAATGAAAAAACTTCTTGTTGAGAGCGGAATAGCCAAGTTATGTGTTACAGCATCCAATGGTAAGGAAGCACTCACTTATCTTAAAAATTTTAGTCCGGATATTGTACTTCTTGATATTAACCTGCCAGATATCAATGGGATTGATCTTTGTAAAACAATGAAATGCCAGTATCCCGATTTGAAAATTCTGGCCATCAGTTCATTCAGTCAGCGCAGTTACATTATGCGTATGATGGAAAACGGTGCAATGGGGTATCTTCTGAAAAACTCATCGGAAGAGGAAATCCTGGCAGCCGTTAACGATATTCTGGCAGGTAAAGTCCACCTGGACGGCGAGGTAAACGAAATTCTGAAACAAACCGATAAATCCGATGGGGCACCTATTCTTTCACGGCGCGAAACAGAAGTTCTGAAATATATTGCCGATGGCTTTACAAATCAGGAAATAGGCGACAAAATGTTTATCAGTCCGCTGACAGTAGACAGTCACCGCAAGAATTTGCTAATGAAGCTAAACGCAAGAAATACTGCAGCTTTGATAAAAATCGCAATAGCCAAGGGATTTATTGAAGCTGATTAAAGCTATTAAACATCTTCCAGCGGCACCTTCATGGGTTTTTTCGGCAATTCAGGAGTTTTTCCCTGTTTTACCTGGTAGTAATAGTAGCAGGCCTGGTTCATGACACATTGCGAGCATTTTGGAGCAGTGGGGCGGCAGATCTCTCTTCCTAAAAATGAAATTCCCATTCCTAAACCATTCCAGAGATTGGAATCAGGAACCGCCTCCATCAGATGCTTTTCAATCTTTTCGGGGTTAGTTCCGGCAGCGACAGCTAATCTTGGTCCCACGCGCAAAACATGCAGGTCCACAATTACTCCTTCGGCTTTACCTCCCGATTCACGGATAATTACATTGGCCGATTTACGTCCTATACCTGTTAATTTCGTCAATTCAGCAAGCGTTGTCGGTATTTTGGCATCTTCGCCAATAATCTTTGCCATGTTTACCAGCCAGTTTGCCTTATTGTTGAAGTTGGCCACATCGCTTATATAAGGAAAGAGATCTTCGGGCGTAGCCTGAGCTAAAGCACTCATATCAGGGAAAGCACCAAAAAACTTTGGAGCTATGCTGTTAATATGTTTGTCGGAGTCGCGCGCCGAAAGCACAACCATCACCACGAGTTGATACCTGTTTTGATAATCAAGTGGGTGTTTACGGGTTCCGTAAAGTTGTAGCAGAGGTTCGAATGCCTGGGTCCAGCTTTCCATCTTCGGGTATTTTAAACGTTACATTAGCTAAAGAATTATCAGCAGAAGTTACTTACAGATTCTTTAGATAAACAAAAATAAAGCTTTTTGTTCACTCTTAATACCCAAGAGTTCGATGTAAATAATTTTTTTAAATACATAATAATAAGGTTGAAATGACATGGGTATTTATTCTACTAAGGTTTGCGAAAATAAAAAATAAGGTTCTTTTTTAAAACCTTATTTCTTGTTGTTTATTACCTTAGTACAAAGGATTAAAAGGGATTTTAACCTTATTGCCTTATTTTAATTGTGTTACAGAAATTCTTAGGTCGAACTCACGTTGATATAGCTACCCGAAAGTCTTATTTTGAAAATACTGCCTCGTGAAGTTTTTTGTAGATATTCTCCGAAACGGGTACCAATGGTAACCGCACAATGTTTTTGCAAAGCTTTTTCATTTCCAGCACGGCTTTTACACCGGCAGGACTTCCATCGGCAAACAGCAGGTTAATGGTTTCGAGCAGTTCCAGACTTGCTTTGCGGGCCAGAGGGTAGTTGCCTCCAATGGCTTCATCTACCATTATGGAGAATTCTTTGGGATGGGAATTTGCAATTACAGAAATTACCCCAACAGCGCCAACTGAAATCATGGGAAGGGTTAATGCATCGTCGCCCGATATAACGGCAAAATCTGATGGCTTATCTCTCAGAACTTCCATGGCCTGAACAAGGTTGCCGCAGGCTTCCTTAACGGCTATAATGTTTTTAAAGTCGTGTGCCAGTCGCAATATGGTTTGCGATGTCATGTTCATGGAGGTGCGTCCGGGAACATTGTAGAGAATTACCGGTAGCGGACTAACGGCTGCTATCGCTTTGTAATGCTCGTAAATACCGTTTTGATTGGGCTTGTTATAATATGGCGAAACCGAGAGAATTGCATCAATTCCTTTAAAATCGGTGTTTTTGATGGTTTCGGTTACTTCCTGGGTAAAGTTGCCTCCAATTCCGATTACAATGGGAACTCTGCCGGCAGAAGCGCTTATAACTGTTTTAACAACCTGTTTCTTTTCGTCTTTTGTAAGAGTAGCCGATTCGCCTGTAGTTCCAAGAACAACAATATAGCTAACTCCATTGGTAATGCAGTGATCGGTAATTTTCTCAAGTGATGGATAATCCACACTAAAATCGTCGTTGAAAGGAGTAACAATAGCAACACCTGTTCCTGTAAATCTCGTATCCGCCATGAGTAATAAAAATATGTTATTTAGCAGGTAAAAATAGCTAAATTTTCTTTCTGCCAAACTTTTTTATGCGCTTGGCTCACTCAAAATATCGAGGTAGTGCGTGAGGTTATCTATATAATCGTTTAACGATGTTTCGTCGTTCAGTTCAAACATTAAATCGTAACAGCTATTAATACTTTCGTCGACCCGGCCGATTTTAAAATACGATTTGGAAAGAGTTGAAATATAATGAATTGGAAAATGATCGGTGGTACTTAGGTCGATGAGCATATCGAAAGGCTGATCGATAAAATCATTTACAGTGGCCGATTCGGGAATTCCTGCCCAGTTTAATTCTTTCCGCGAAAAAAGATTGATGCCTTTCCAGAAGAGGAAAGAATCGGGGATTTTTTTATCGTTTACGAATCCCAGGATATAAACCTTTACACCTTTGTTGGTAAGGTGACTGATAAATTTTTTCACCTGATCGAAGCTGTCCTGATCAGTCGGTGTGATAATGATACCAGCAGTTTTGGCCGTTTTTAGCGTGTGCATCTGGCGCACACGGTTAAATTGTTTCAATCGTTTCGACAGAAAGTAGTTACCGGCTTTGCGTTTTAAGGTCTTTGGTAGTTCCACGGCAATAATTTTTGTAAAGTTTAGAAATTATTCTATTAATTTCAAAAAATCCTCTTCCGAAATAATTCTTACGCCCAGTTTCTGAGCTTTTTGGACCTTGTCAGGTCCCGGTTTATCGCCCGCCAGAAGGTAAGTTGTTTTAGCAGATACGCCCGAAGCATTTTTGCCTCCGTGCTTTTCAATCAGCTGCTTCATCTGGTCGCGCGAGAAATTCTTATAAGTCCCCGAAACAACAATAGTGCTTCCCGTCAGTTTTTCCGAGATCAGCCTGGTAGCATCCTCGTCGAGTTGCAGTTTAACACCTGCTTCTTCCAGCTCCTTCAGTATTAACTGGTGTTTGGGGTTTTGGAAATATTCAATAAGGCTTTGTGCAATTTTATCTCCTATTTCTTCAACTTCAAGCAATTGCTCCATGTTGGCTTCCGATAAGCTTTTCATGTTTTTGAAATGCATGGCAAGCTTTTTAGCAACAGTTTCACCCACAAAACGGATTCCGATAGCATACAGCACTCTTGGGAAAGGAATCTGTTTCGAGGCCTCAATACTTTTGATGAGGTTGTCGGCCGATTTTGCAGCAAACCGCTCCAGTTGCAATATCTGTTCGGTTTTAAGTTTGTAAAAGTCGCTTACTTTATGAAGCAGTCCTTTACGGTAAAGTAAATCGATGGTAGCCTCGGCACAGTTGATATCCATTGCATTGCGCCCGACAAAATGCTCAAGTTTACCTTTGATTTGCGGCTGACACTCGTCTTCATTGGGACAATAGTGTGCAGCTTCACCTTCAGTGCGTTTAAGCTCGGTACCGCATTCGGGACAGTGGGTGATGAATGTTAAAGGAGTTACAGATTCTTCACGTTTGCTTAGATTAACGCTGATGATTTTTGGAATGATTTCTCCTCCTTTCTCAACAAACACGTAATCGCCGGGACGAATATCGAGCAGGGCAATCTGGTCGGCATTGTGCAGCGATGCCCGTTTTACGGTAGTGCCGGCAAGCAGCACAGGACTTAAATTGGCTACCGGAGTGACGGCACCGGTTCTCCCCACCTGATAGGAGATAGAGAGCAGCCTCGTTTCGGCTTGTTCGGCTTTGTATTTGTAAGCAATAGCCCACCGTGGCTCTTTAGCCGTGAAACCAAGCAACAACTGTTGTGGAATTGAATCGACTTTGATAACAATGCCGTCGGTATCGAAAGGCAGTGACTTTCGTTTCTGATCCCATTCATGGATAAACGATATGGCCCCGTCGATATCGTCGTAACGAGCCATAAAGTCTGGTACCTTAAATCCCCATGAACGTGCAAGCATCAGGTTATCGTAGTGGGAGGGGGTAAGGGTAACTTCGGCTGGAACATAATAAATAAAGCAGTCAAGTTTGCGTTTGGCAACAATGGACGAATTCTGGAGCTTAAGTGTTCCTGCTGCCGTATTCCGCGGGTTTGCAAAAGGAACTTCACCGGCTTTCAGCCTTTCCTCGTTCAATTCGTTAAATGCTTTGCGCGGAAGAAATATCTCGCCACGTATTTCGAATTCTTTCGGGAAACCTGATCCTGATAATGTAAGCGGGATACTCTTGATAGTGCGCACATTGGCTGTTACATCGTCGCCTTTTGTTCCGTCGCCACGGGTAACGGCATATTCCATTTTTCCGTTAATATAGGTAAGGCTGATAGAAACACCATCGTATTTCAATTCACAAACATACTGAAATGGTTCGCGGAGCAGACGCTTTATTCTTCCGTCGAAGTCGCGAAGTTCTTCCTCGTTATAAGTATTCCCAAGAGAAACCATGGGATATTTATGGGCTCTTTGGGTAAATTCGAGATTTATGTCGTTACCCACACGTTGTGTCGGACTGTTAGGATCGAAAAATTCGGGATTGTCCTTTTCAAGTAGCTGAAGTTCTTTCAAAAGTAAGTCGAACTCGTAATCGCTTATCTGCGGATTGGCTTGTACATAATATAAAAAATTATGCCTGTCGAGCTCTTTCCTTAGAAATTCTATCCTTTGAAAAACTTCTTCTTTTGTCATTTATACATCAGTTTTGGTGCTTAAATATAAAATAATGCTTTAAAAAACAACACTGGTGTTTATAAATTGATGAAAACTATTCGCATTTATCAAAAAGAAGCACAAAACAGGAACTTAATTTGATTTATTTCGAATAACGAAAACACATTTACTATCTAAAACTATGAAACACCTTGTTTTGTTATTGGCAGCAATAGCTTTATTTATTTCATGTAAAAAAAGCAACGATTTAAAAGCCGGATTTCTTTTACCCAACTTTACTGATGCCAGATATTTAAAAGATCGTGATTTTTTCAGCGATAAATTCAGGTCGTTGGGAGGATCGGTTGAAGTAGGAAATGCTGAAAACGACGCTGCAAAGCAGGAAGAACAGGCCCGCGAAATGATTAAAAACGGAATTAAAGTTCTGGTAATAACTTCGGTAAACCAGAATACGGCAGCATCCATTGTACGTTTGGCAAAAAGTAACAACATCCCTGTAATTGCTTATGAACGTTTGATACGCAATGCTGAAATTGATTATTTTATAACCTTCGATCATTATGAGGTTGGTAAGATTCAGGCCCAATATGCCTTGAGTAAAAAACCTTCCGGAAACTATATGATTATATGCGGCGATAAGCGCGATAACAATGCCGAATTGATAATGAAAGGCCAAACCGAAGTGTTAAGCAAAGCTTCAGGAGCTAAGATTATATACAAATCGTATATCGAAGATTGGCAGGAGGATAATGCCTATGCCGAAACACGCAAAGCACTTGAGCTTTATAATGAAACGGTGGATGTGGTTCTTTCGGCCAACGATGGAATGGCCGGCGGAACTATCAAAGCACTCTCCGAAGTTCAGCCTGACTACCCTGCTTTAGTGACCGGACTGGATGCTGATATTAACGCCTGCAAAAGGATTATAGCCGGAAAGCAAACCATGACCGTTTACAAACCCTTTAAACTTCAGGGCGAAATAGCTGCGGAGCTTGCCTATAAAATTGTTAAAGGTGAAAAAATTACGGAAGCACAAGGTACCACAGACAATGGCAGCATTATGGTGCCGAGTATACTTTTGAAGCCAACGCCAGTAGATGCTGATAATATAAAAAGCACCATTATTGCCGATGGCTTCTATAGTAAAAAGCAGTTAACGGATTAACGGCTTCTAATCGTTACTTATTTCAATCCATACCGGAGCGTGATCGCTGGTTTTTTCCCAGGCGCGGACATTACGGTCAACACCGGCTGCAATAAGCCTTTTGTCGATATGAGGGCTTAGCAGAAAATGGTCGATACGTATCCCCGCGTTGCGGTTGAAGTTATCGCGGAAAAAATCCCAGAAAGTATAAATTACCTCGTTGGGATAAAGTTTACGGATGGCATCAGTCCAACCCTGCGACATCAGTTTCTGAAAAGCTTCGCGCGATTCGATGCGGAACAACGCGTCGTTCACCCAGCGCTCGGGTTTGTAAACATCAATCTCGGAGGGCATAACATTGAAATCGCCTGTGAGAATAACTGGTTCACCTGTTGCATAAAGTCCGGCGGCATGCTCTATAAATCTTTCAAACCAGCGCAGTTTGTAGTCAAACTTTGGTCCCGGGTATGGATTCCCATTAGGGAGATAGAGGCAACCAATGATAATTCCATTCACACAAGCTTCGATGTAACGGCTGTGCAGATCTTCAGGATCGCCCGGAAGCACACGGCACCGCTCTTCGGGTACATCCTTACGGGTAAGGATGGCCACTCCGTTCCAGCTCTTCTGGCCATGCCACACTGCATTATAACCGGCATTGTTGATAATTTCAACAGGAAAATTTTCCTGAGGAGCTTTCAATTCCTGGAGACAAACAACGTCGGGAGCAGTTTCTTCGAGCCAGCGAAGCAAAACAGGTAAACGGGCTTTAATGCCGTTAATGTTGTAAGTGGCAATTTTCATGGTTACGGGGTTTTAAAGCAAATTTAACGATAGTAACAAAACCATCGGTAAAAATGTTGAAAATAGTATTTTGAGTGTCCGAAATTAATTACACAGAGTTTCACAGAGAAATACCAGGAGAACCACAGAGATGAAACAGCCACCTAAATAGTTAAAGCCTTTCCCACTGCTTGTGTATAAATTACTTTTTCGTGTTCTTTAAGTTGCATTACCTGATGAAGCCGTTCGCGATCGACCAGGCCGATAATGGCAGTATTCAGATTGGCAGCGGCGCAGTAAAGATAGACGTTCTGACTGATAAACCCTGTTTCAGTTCCGGCTACAAACCATTTGCGGTGATCATCAGTCCCAACATATCCTTTCAGTTTCGAAAAGTCGGACACATAAACCAAAGCTGCCGGAGCCGATTTCATCATTTTCTGGGTACCGATGTATGGACGGATATCTTCCGACAATGTCTGATTTAACGCATGAGTCTTGTCGTCATAGAGAAAAAGGCCTTCAGGTAAAGCAATGTAAATCCTTATAGATTGAGCATTCCTGGCTGAAGGGGCTGTGCGTTTGCTTTTGTTCCTGGGAGATTCCTCAACTGTTATTCCACAAGCTGCCCAGAGGAGGTTGGACATTTCCTGGGGAGTGAGTGCGGATTCTTTCCACCTTCTTTTGGTGCGTCGCAGTGTTAGCGCTTTCATTAGAGGAAAGTCCAGGATTATTGCGGACCAGCTCCAGAAACTTCAGGAACAATGCATCAGGCTTCCATATTTCGTCACCTCTTTTTACTTTGGCTCTGTTTAGGGCTACCAGAATTAATTCTATGCGGCTGTGAACCGAGATCAGATATTGATAAGGTTTTTCTTTCAGCTCCGCCTCAATAAGCTTCAACTGCTCTTCAACAATGAAGCTATCCAAATGTATTACTTCGTTCATCCCAAAATGGCAAAATAATCCATTATGGAAAATTAGTTCAATGTCGTTATCATCCTTGCAAAAGAAGTCGAGTGTAAATTCAAGAATATAGCCTTTTGCATTAAAGCTGTGGCCAAAGCTGTGAATTTGTCCTGATGTTATCGTAATTACATCTCCTGCGGCAAGTGTAAATTCTTTTTCGTCCACTAGCACATTTAAACTGCCGGAAGAGCAGCAAACAAGGACGTATTTCATAATACGCCTGGGCTTTTCCTGAGTATTGAAGATTTCTATAGCTCTTATTTCTATCATTATTTAAAAGCTGTTAACTAAACTAGAGCAAACGAACAGCAATTTTGTTTGCTCTGGTTTTAGTTTAAGAAATCTTCAGCATTGTTCATGTCTTTTAATTAAACTTGAAGAAACCGATCTGTTCTTTTAACCTTTCGGCTTGAGCTGTCAACTCTTCTGCAGTAGTGGCCAGCTCCTCGCTCGAAGAAGCATTCTGCTGGGTAAGGCCTTTTAACTGCTGAATAGTTAGATTAATCTGACTTGCTCCAATGTTCTGTTCCTTACTACCAGCTGCAATTTCCTGTACCAGTTTGGTTGTGTTTTCAATTTTAGGGATGGTTTGGATTACCATTTCTCCTGCTATTTGCGACATTTCCAATGCAGTTTTCGACAATAATACAACTTCATCAGCCGCAAGCCGGCTTTTTTCTGCCAGTTTTCGTACTTCTGCTGCCACAACTGCAAAACCTCTTCCGTGCTCTCCGGCTCTGGCGGCTTCCACGGCTGCATTCAAGGCCAGAATATTTGTCTGGAAGGCGATATCATTAATAATTGTGATCTTATTTGAAATATTGCTATTGGCTTCTATTGCTTTTTCGGTTTTTATTGCAACTTCTTTTAAGCTGGTGTTAGCTTCGTGTGATACTTTTTCTGTTACAATTGCATTATCAGTGTTTTGTTGAATATTGGCTGTAGCTTGTTCAATATTTGATGAAACTTCTTCAATAGAACTTGCCTGTTCATTTGCGGCCTGCGATAACTGTTCCGATGCACCACTCATCTGATGACTGACGGCTAAAAGATTGTCGGCGTTATTGTGAATATCTGATATTATTTTTTTCAATTTTTCCGAAAGGTCAAGTACAGAATTGCTTAGAACTCCCAATTCATTTTCTGAATCAGTTCGGCTGACTTTAATATTTAAATTTCCTTCCGAAAGTTCTTTTAATTGGTTAATTGCTTTCTCCAAAGGTTTCCTGAGTACCTTGTTTATGTACATAAAAACCAGGGCACCCACTGAAAAGTTGATAGGCGTTACCCAATACATGGTGTTACCGCCTAATTTTCCTATAAGCACTGACATGTACACTACGAAAAGTACATATAGTATCACGTAAAAACTGAATGTAAACATGATTGATTTTTTGAATATCAGTTTCAGAATCAGATATGCAAAAGGTGCACAACCAATAACGATTAGCGCTTGTCTTAAATAATCATTCATATAATCCTCCTCTTTAGTTTTTAACCAACCCCTAATGTCAATTCATTTAAATCCTATGTGACAGGCATGGATGAACCCAGGATATCTCCTCATCATAGATAATAATGCCTGAAAATGTTTTATTTACAGAATAATTTTTATATGAATTATGGCTAATTAAGTTACATTTTAATTAGCTTTTTCATTGTAATTTAGTTTAAAATTAAAATTTGTAAATCTGAAAGAAGTACTATCCATATTGTTTGTGAAGCAATATGTTTATGACCGGGTTTCGCCCGATGGTAAATGGATAATCGTTACCCTGTCCAATTATGGAAACTTTAGCATCTGGCATAAAGATGCCGATCTGTATGCTGTTAATACAGCCAATGATTCGATTCACAAACTGGACATCGGCGGTGATGAGGCGGAGAGCTTCCATAGCTGGTCATCAAAAGGTAACTGGCTGGTGTTTAGCAGTCGGTGCGACGACGGACAATTTACGCGGCCTTATTTCTGCCAGATAGATAGAGCTACCGGTAAAAACTCCAAGCCTTTTGTTTTGCCGCAGGAAGATCCCGATTTTTACGACACATTCCTGAAAGCCTTTAATATACCGGAGCTGGTAACAGGTAAAGTGCCTTTAAACCCTAATACATTCAGATCCGAAATAAAAAAAGAAGCCATTCAGGCAAACTGAGATTGAGTGCTTCTGACTTTTTACTTAAATTCCATATGTTACGGATACGAAAGGTTTACAATGAGTTGCCTTCTTTCTGTTCATTCGTATGACAACTCATTGTTCATTAAATTGGCCCGTCTATTATCTTTTACTTAATATTAACTAAAGCCGCATTTGTTTTCTCTCCAATTTTTATTTTGATAATGTAGAGTCCGGAACTTAGATTCTGGGTATTTAGTTTAATAATTGGTTCACTTGTTTGAGCTTTAATTAATTCTTTTCCGGATATGTCAGATAATGTAATTATAACTAAAGAATTAAGTGAAATATTACCAAATTCAATTGTAAGGTAATCAGAGGCAGGATTAGGGTACAGTTTTATTATTTCCTTTCCAGTGTTCTTAATGCCGGTAGTGTTTTCTGCTACTAAAATTGTAAATTCATTACTTACTGAAAGGTTACCTCTATCGTAGGCAGTAACTTTTACATTAACGGTTTGGGTAGAAGATGGTATTCCTGTAAAAGTTCTGGTATCTGGATTAAAGTTAAGCCATTCGGGTAATGGACTACCATCCTCAAGCGTTGCTACATAGGTTATGTAGTCATTTGGGTCGTCAAACGTAAAAACTGGCACCTTGTATTGCAGCGTTGAACCAACTGTAAGACTTGTATCCTTAAGATCACTCACTGCTTGAGGCGCATTATTCTTTAAGGAGGAAATTGATAGTTTCCAAAGCTGTTGACCTTTTAAGGGATCCATAGCTGGAAAATATAAATCATCATCTTTTCCGAAAAACAATTTCTGCGACTCATATTCGCTGTTAAATTCAAAAGGATTGGGATTTATTATACTTGAGAGTGGACCATCGTTAACTTCTCCTGCTATATAAGTTCCGCCTTCCGTTCCGTCAGTACACCATACTTCTGTCCCATGCATTTCATCGTTAGCAGAGAAAAAAAGCTTATTTGCTTGTATGTAAAAATAGTTTGGGTTACTACTGGATAACCCAGGATTTATATCCTTCACCATTTTAGTTCCATCTATGGTTCCATCGGTTTTCCATAATTCATTTCCATGAGAACCATCATTAGCCCAGAAATAAATGAAATTATTATAAAAAATTGGTTTTGGGTAATTTTCATAAAATGAAACAGAAACTCCATCTAACTTACCCGGATTAATATCTTTGATAATTTTAGTTCCTTCGTTTGATCCATCGCTTTTCCAGATTTCCAGGCCATTAACATCGGTGAATCCTATAAAATACAAATGATCTTTACCGGCTATTAATTTCCCAAGGTTTCCGCACCATGCAATAGGTTTTACTACCGCATTTTCTATAACAAACAAAGTTGAGGAACCCAGAAAATAAATTTTATCTTTAAATAAAGTAAACTCAGGATCATAGAATAAACCTCCACCAGTTGTAAAGGTATTTATTAGCATGGTTGTATCTTCTGATGTACCATCAAAGGAATAGATATTAATTGAATTCCATTTTTGACTATTTGCAACAGCAAAGTAGGCTTTATTGTTATAAATCAACGTTTTTCCCACAGACCCTATCCAATTATTTCTGTCTTCCTTAATAAATGTCTTTACCAGCTTTGTACCTTCATCCGTGCCATCAGTTCTCCACAACGCACAGGCTCCTGTATCTTTTTTCCAGAAATAAGTTTTATTATTCAATGTAAATGCAGCGTATGTATACGCCGTGTAATTCGGATTTAAAGAGACTACCTGGTTAAAGGAATTCCCGTCGTAGTTCCAGATATACTTTCCTTTTTCAGAAACCATAAGATTATTTTGTCTTACAAAAGGATTAACTATAGATTGATCAAAGGTTTTCATTTTTGTGGTTCCAGCCGTTGTTCCGTCAGTACTCCAGAGCGTTTTTGATTCCGGGTAATTTCCTGCAAAGAACCATTTATCTTTATAATTGAGGAAGTGTGAAAGACTACCTTTGCCCGTATTTATATCTTTCAATAATTGAAATTGATTCTCTGTCAAAACAAAGAGTTCAGAACCACTTTCATAAGTACTTGAATTTGCAAATATTTTGGTTGAGTCACTGTTATAAAAGATATCAAAAAAAGAGGAAGTGATATTTGGTCCTGTCAAAGTGGTACAGCCCGATTCATTAATTTTATAGATGTTTCTTGTCATTCCATCCATACTGCAATAGCAATAAGCATAATTCTTAAGGGCGGAAAAACCTGAGGGAGCCTGCCAGAATCCATCTTTAATCAAAGCGGTACCAGATTCTGTTCCGTCTGTTACAGCTATTGCGTTTTTTGATGAATTGGTACATCCGAAAAAGAGCTTATTCTTACAAATAATGCCAAATTCGCTAAAATTCGTAAGCTGAAGGTTATTTAAATTTAAAGGGATAGCAGTTTGAGTTGTAGCTTGAATAACCCAAAGACCTATAACGCCATTTTCCTGAATCCGAAAGATGAGCTTATTATTCAAATTGTGAGCAAAACCTATGACAGCTGAATTTGGTATTTCTTTGATTTTTGATGTATTTATTGGGGTTCCGTCGGTTTTGTAAATAGAAGTAACGTTGTTTTCGTCCTGCACGTAAAAATAGGCTGTATTATTTAATGTTCCTAAAAACTTTGTGTTATAGTTCAGAATTCCATTACCATTTCCTTCCTTCACGTCTTTTACCATTTGGGTTCCTTCGGATGTTCCATCTGTACTCCAGAACTCAATGCCATGTTCGCCATCATTGCAAGGGAAAAGCAGGTAGTCATTAACTTTATAAATTAAATTATCATCGAGGTTCCAATCAGTAATTCCTTTTACCTGATTGATGTTTTTTATCATTTTAGTTCCATTTTCAGTTCCATCACTCAACCATGGTTCTAATCCATTAATTCCATCATCGGCTATAAAGAACAACTTATTGTTTAAGATCTTAAAGTTTGCAATATTGCTGGAAAGCAATCCGTAAGCAACATCTTTTACCAGCTGAGTGCCTCTGGTTGTTCCATCGGTTCTCCATAGCTCCATTCCATGGATCTGATCGTCTGCTGTAAAGTAAATAGTGCCATTGCAATTAATCAGCTTAGAAATTAGGCGAAATTTGGCCAATGGCTTTGTTCCCTCAGGAGTTCCATCTGAGATAAAAAGGCTGGCCCCTTCATAAATGAAGAATATAAGATTGTTCGTTGCTGTTAAATTTGTAATTCTGGCATTTAAATGTTTGATTAGTTTTGTCCCAATGGGAGTTCCATCTGTTGCATATAGTCCAATATTCCCTGTTGGACCATTGGCTGTAAAATAGGTTTTTCCGGCAAAATTTACAAGGTTTGACGAGTTACTGGAAAAAGTGGTTGTGATTTCAGAGTTGATGTCGCCTTTTACTAAAGTTGGCTGTGCAGTCAATAAAGACAAGGAGAGCCAACCTGAAAATGCTGTCAGTAAAAATTTAATCATAATCTTGTTAGTTAATGGTTATTGTTGCTGTGATATTTTAATTTATTGGTAATTATTTTCTGTGCAGATTCATTTTAAACTTATAAAGGTTAGTAATTTGAATAAAAGTTCCAATACAAAAACATTTTGCTGGTGCTCAAAATTATAATAATTTGAATGATTTCAAATAGACTTATTTCAGGTTATTGCAAATAGTATTTAACTCACCTCATCACCACATCCACCACCATTATCTCCGATTTACCGGCCGTTTTTACCGGTGGTCCCCACAAACGTAAACCGCTGGTGACAAAAAAGTGGGTATTGCCGATTTTTTTATATCCCCAGCTTAGATCGTACATGCGTTTTAAAAACAGGTTGATAGGAAACATCTGTCCGTTGTGAGTGTGACCTGAAAACTGAATATCGGCTTTGGTGCGACTGGCTTCCTGCAATTCTGTCGGGCGATGATCCATAACAATCACGGGCAGGTCGTCGGGTGTATGCTGAAGAAGCTCATCCAGCGGTTTTCGGCTGTCTGCATGATCATCATCACGTCCGGCAAGGTAAAAGGATTGCCCGACCTGGATCACTTTTTCGTGAAGCAGGCTTATATCCATCTTTGGGTATAACTGTCCCGGGTTTTCCGAGCCATAATATTCGTGGTTGCCAAGAATGCCATATTCACCAAATTTGGATTTGACGGTCTTCATGGTTTTTATCATTTCGGCGCTCACGTTTTCATCCCAACGACCTTCCACAATATCGCCGCCGTATAAAACAATGTCCGGCTTAAGGGCATTTACTTTGCGAACATATTGCTCAACAAAGCTCAGTTTCAGGTTTTGGTCGATATGCAGATCGGCAACAAAAGCAATACGGAGATGAGATAACTTCGAATTCTTTTTGGGTATTTCGATCTGGTATCGCGAAATGCGTATAGTATTCAGATTAATTGCGCCACCCGCCACCACGGCTGTTGAGAGAAAAATCATTATCAAGAAAGTATACAAACGGAAATGATAGCTTTTGCGGGTGGATGCAGGAAGAATCCGAACTGCAAGGTTAAAAAGCAGAAACAGGTCGAACAACAGCACCGCCAGAAACAGATATAAAATGAATGGAACCAGATAGCCTGAAATCATTGTAAGTGATTCCCGGATATAATCCGGTCCGCCTCGCCAATAGCGAGCCAACGGGGCAACGGAAGCAATCGCAAAAAACACTAAGCTGTAAAGAAACCGATAGCCTTTACTTATAAATAATTGCCATATACGGAGAAAAAGGTAAATGGCCGGGATAAAATAGCCAAGAGTTATATAAAGCTGGAACATGTTTGCTAAGTTTTAAACAAGCTGCAAGATAAAAAAATTAGTTATATGGCAGGCTTAAAGTCTTATCATTGGAACTCAGGAGAATTATTCTTCATCCCAGCATTCTTTTTTACTATAGTCAAGTACCTCTTTTTTGGTGACCAGAGGTTTGGTATAAGTAGCTTTTACATCAAAAATGATTTTTTATCCTTGCTTTAACGTCAGACCAGGAGGAACCTTCGGTGGGGTTATTTTCATGAGCTTTTAGTCGTTCTTCAAGAATATTTATTGTGTCGGCTGATAATTCTAATTGCTCATCTTTATTGTCAATACTATTCCAAATGGCTTCAACCATTAAAATACGCTCGGCAATGCTAAGCTTTAATATGTCCTGCATCATTTGTGTCATAAAGCAAAATTAGTTTTTTATTTGAAATGAACTCAGGTGAATAGCATTCTTTAGTTCCCTAATATTGGGATAAATTGCTTTTAATCTTTACTGACTATCGGGATATATACAAGTTAAAGATTCCTCATTGCAGTTCCTTCCATTACCAATGACATATTTATGTAAATTGCACATTACCAGTAAATTTAATTTTTAGCTCATTGGCAAGTTTGTTAAACGCATGTATCTTCTGGGATAGGATTTTTTCTTCGTAGCGAGCAATGCCTTC
>JAJYAG010000093.1 GCA_021779665.1 Bacteroidota bacterium
GATCTCTTATAATGGCTTTCGTTAATAACCTTGGCTGCATATTCTTTGGCTTTGTCAAGATCGGCCTGATTTCGGGTTCCGCTCTGGCCCACTCCTGATTTTGCTAAATAAACTTTGGCCAATAATCCGTATGCAGAATATTTGTCAATTCTTCCTTTCTGATTCTTTGCAGGAAGTAATTCGATAGCTTTGTTTAAGGTACGGATGATATATTCATAAACGTCCTCAATCTTGTTTCTTCTTAATTTATTTGCAGTACCGGCTCCAATGATATCACTGTTGCTATGAACAATAGGGATGGCTCCCCAACCCCGAACGAGATAGAAATAAGCCATTGCCTTCCAAACCATTGCTTCACCTGTAACCGTGTTCTTTGTTGCCTGTGAAACGCCGCTTCCGGCTTTTGTTGCAATATTTTCAATCACGGCATTGCAGTGTCCGTTAACAAGCCATAAGGAGTTAGAAGCATTGGCCAGGTCGGCATCAGATGAAGACAAGTTAAAGTTCTGATAGGCATTGTCGGTTCCTTTAAAGATATTTCCGGCCAGAACATCACCTATCGAAACAAAACCTCTTTGTAAATCATACCAGGGCGCATTATACAAGACATTGGCAGCCTGGAAACATTGTTCATCAGTCTTATAAAAACCATCAATCGAGTAACTATCTTCAGTAGGACGACTCAGAAAGTCTTCACAGCCACTCATTGAAAAGATGATCAATAAGAGCGACCATATTTTGGTATATTTTAATAATCTATTCATATCTAAAAAATTCAATGATTAAAATGAAACATTTACACCGAAAGTATAAATCCGTGGAGAAGGATACCGTCCATTATCCAAACCATACACATTATTGTTGGTTTGGCTGGCACCTATTTCAGGATCGAAACCGGTATACTTCGTAATTGTCCACATATTCTGAAGGTTAGCATAGACCCTTAATGATTCCAGTTTGGTTCTGAAGAGGAATTTTTTAGGCACATTATAGGCAAACGAGATGTTTTTAAACCTCAGGTAGGAACCATCTTCAATATATCTGTCGGATATGCGGGTATTATCGTTAGGATCTCCACCTATGCTTCTTGGTAATTCAGCCCCGGGATTGGCTACTCTTACATTGTCAATGTCGCGGTACCATGCATTGCCATCGGTGTATACCTTATCAGGATCAATAGCTTCTAATTTTGTGCGGTCAACTACAATCTGCAACTGATTACCCCACATCGATTCCATTGCACTTAAACTGCGTCCAACATAATTCATAACTTTGTTACCGTATGAGCCGTTGATAAACACGATAAATTCAAAGTTTTTATAACGAACCACATTGTTAAAGCCAAACGTGAATTTTGGTAGTGGAGAACCAATATTTGTACGGTCGTAATCATCAATCACTCCATCGGGAACTCCATCAGGCCCCGAAAGGTCGGCAAATTTTAAGTCACCGGGCCAAACTGTATTGTCGCGGTTAAAGTTACCATCAGTCGGATATTTTTTCGGCTTAGGACTATTTAAAATATCCTGCTTGTCCTGGTAAATACCAACTACTTTATAGCCGTAGAAATTATATAAAGACTCGCCGATGTTTGTCAGACTAACCACATCAGTCCATTGACCATAACCAAGAATATTGGCAGCAGGTGTTCCAGTTAAACCAAGAAGCTTGTTTTTGTTGAATGTTAACTGAAGTTCATTATCCCAGGAGAAATTACCTCTGAATGGATGAGTATTTAACGATATTTCCAAACCCTTGTTTTGTATTTTACCAAAGTTGCCCTTTGGAGGATTAAGACGGATGGATCCATTACCACTGGTTCCCATATAAGATGGTAGTTGCATATCCATTAACATGTCAGTGGATGTTTTATCGTAAAGTTCCAAAACGAGTTCAATTCTGTTATCCAATAATCCTAAGTCAAGACCGAGATTTGTCATTTCCTGCTTTTCCCACATAATATAAGGGTTAGCAATATTTGTCTGGCGAAATCCCTGACCTAATCCGGAAGGCATTTTAGATATTGATGCACCCCAAAGGTAACCCCCTATATTGGCATTTCCGGTTTGTCCCCAACCAACACGTAACTTTAAATTACTCACCACCGCTTTGATTCCATTCATAAATGACTCATTCGAAATTCTCCATGATCCGGAAAATGAATGGAAAGGAGCCCAACGGTTTTTAGGTCCGAAATTTGATGATCCGTCTTCTCGGAAAGTATAAGTAGCATAATACCTGTCGTTGAAGGCATAGTTCATACGCCCAAAGAATGAAGCCATTGAACCGCTTCCTTTACCAGAACCAATCGTCATAGTTTTAGGATCTCCCAATCCGGGTTGATGAATATCATTGCTGCTCAAACCTGTGCTGGAACCCCTGAGATATTCCCAGCTGGACTCCGAAAGCTCCTGACCTGCCATAGCAGTAATGTCGTGTTTTCCCAATTGTTTCGAATAAGTCACATAATTTTTCAATTCCCAGAATAAATTCTGATTGGTTTGATGAGAAGCGGAATTGGTTGTATTTTTTACAGTACCGTACTGAAAGGTTGGCAAAAATGTGTAAGCATTAGAGGTACCAATGTTTGAACTTGCTTCGGTACGCCAGGTCAATCCTTTCAGAAGGGTAATTTCAGTATAGATATTTCCGGTAAAGTTGGTTCTTTTTAACAGCAATTCTTCGTCCAATGCTTTTCCAATTGGGTTAATCTGTCCTGCCGAACCTTCTCTTTCGTCTCCTGAAAATGTTCCATCGGTATTATAAATTGGGACATCAGGTGATGACCTCAGAGCAATTGAAATAATTCCCTCATCACTGTTATTTAAACCCAATCGTTCATCAGCTCTTGAGAACATTAAGTTTGTTCCAAGCTTAAACCAGGATTTTAATTCAGAATCCAGGTTAACCCTGCCTGTGAATCTGTTAAACTCTGAACCTATAACCGTACCATCCTGAGAAAAGTAACTTCCCGAAACGAAATAACGGGCTTTTTCAGTTCCTCCAGAAGCACTGACCTGATGACTCTGAATGGGAGCTCTTCTGAAAACGGCATTTTGCCAATCGGTACCTTCACCCAGTAAAGATGGATCCATTAATTCAACCCTAGGTTCACGACCTTGGGTTTCGGCTGCATAATCGTTGCTGTATTGCGCAAATTCACGAAGGTTCATTACGTCAATACGCCTAACCTGCTCTTGTATTCCGTAGTTAAAATCGTAGGTGAATTTAGCATCTCCAGCTTTACCATGTTTGGTGGTAATTAAAACAACACCGTTTGCTCCACGCGATCCATAGATGGCAGTAGCGGAAGCATCTTTCAATATTTCCATTGAAAGAATATCTGAGGGGTTTATGGATGATAGACCAGAAACCGGTGAAACGCTGCCATTTCCTAATCTATCTCCTAAACCAATAGAATGGCTGCTTTGACTAACATTTTGAATGGGAACTCCATCGACAACATAAAGAGGTTCAGCGGCACTGGCATTTAAGGTACCCTGACCACGGATGCGGATGGAAACGCCTGAACCCGGTTGACCCGAAGTTTGAATGGCAGTGACACCAGCAGCCCGTCCCTGCAATGCCTGATCAAGATTTGCTCCAACATTGCTTTTAAGTTTATCGCCTGAAACTGATACACTTGCTCCGGATAAATCGCTCTTCTTTGCAGTACCATATCCAATAACAACTACTTCTTCGAGTTTTTCAACATCGGGAACAAGCCCTAAACTTATTTCTGTCCTACCCTGCACTGCAATTTTTTCAGTGAGATACCCAACGTACGAAAATACAAGAACTGAAGAACCCGAAGGTACTTCAATCGCAAACTTCCCGTTAACATCGGAGGTTGTACCTAAAGTAGTTCCGTCCACAACAATATTAACACCGGGAAGAGGTTCGTTGGTTGCTTGATCGATAATGGTACCTTTTACCGTAATATTCTGAGCTATGCTGCTGATGGTTATACTTCTCTGCATGGCAAGTTCGTTGCGTTCCACAGGACGTAAAACCTCGGGAAGAATAGCATTCAGGAACCGGTTTTTCTTCTTCACCTGATAAATTACATAATATTCATTGTTAATCTGTTCGCATCTCAAATCGGTATTTACCAAAAGTCTGTCAATAGAAGCTTCTAAACCTTCCTTTGAGACCTGCTCAAGACGTACATCCGAATATTTCCTGTCAAGTAATCCGGATTCGTAGGAAAAATTAACCTGAAATTGTTTTGCAAGAGCATCAAAAGCCTGATTGAGGCTAACACCTGTATCCTCATTTGCCTGAGATTTCGTAAAATTCGATCCGTTTGCCAGCAATTCCTGCGAAAATGTATTTGCATACATCAGACAGAATGCCAAAACAAGAATCAACTTGCTTCGCCAAAATAATGGTTTTTTCATAGTGAGATAGATGTTTTAAATAGTTGTTTTTGTTAATTAATTTTTTCTGTAGTTATTACCTAATACAGATAATGCTTTTGAATAACTGTTTGTCGTTTTCGTTTCATAGTAGCTTAGTTTTCATGTTTTCTGTCAATATTTACATTATTACCTTCTCGTTTAATATCCAGATTAAAAAGCTTTTCGAGCGTTTTGAAAAGCACATCAACATTGTTTATGGGAGCTGCAATTTTAATCCGTTTGCTATTGAGGCTTTGTTCCTTTATTTCAACATGGACACCATAAGTTTCCTGAATTATTTGAGTTAACTCAAGCAGCGAAATATCGTCGAACATAAGCTTATGCGATGTCCAGTAGGAATAAATATCGGGGTTGACCTTTTTCTTGGTGATTTTGCTGTCAGTTTTTGAGTATTCGATGTAATCACCGGGTTTCATATCAATTTCCTTCACATTCGAAATATTGTCGAAATGAAGTTTGATGCTTCCGGTGCTAAGAATAACCTTCGTGTTGGCTTTCCGGTTGGTTACATTAAAGCTTGTTCCAACAACTTCGATGGTCACATCTTCGGCATGTACAAGAAATTTAGCCTGTCCGGTCCCTGTTTTCTTTGTTACATTAAAAAATGCCTCGCCTTCGAGCCATACTTCGCGGGTTTTATCTTTATCCCAAACACTGGTATAGGTTAATTTGGAGTTGCCGTTCAGGGTTACATGTGAACTGTCGGGAAGAATTACCTCTTTCAGTTCGCCATAGTTGGAGAATACAACCTGGCGGATGGGTTCTTCTACTTTGAAAATATTGGTTATTATTATAATTCCTGCAATTACTGCAGCAGCAACGCCACTCCAGATTGAAATACGACGTATTTTCTGTTTAACTGATAGTTTGGAATGATGCCTTATGTCCTTCCAGAGATCTTTTACTTCCGATTTATGGAGTAGTTTCTGCTCTATACCAAGTGCCGCAACAATCTTGCGGGCATCGGAAATTTCCTTTGCAAGCTCCGGATGATCTTCTACAAATTTCTCCCAGAAGTCGTTATCGGACTTTTCCGGCTGTAGCACCCATTTCTTGAAACCGGTATGAAAGATAAAATCTTCCGCGTCTTTTAAATTCATTTCCATTCTTATAACATATTTCAATGTTCAGTTCTTACAAAAGAGTTTTCACGCTTCCGTGATTATGCAATCGATTTCAAAAATTGGCTGTAAATACTTAAATTTCAATCGCCAGGAATGAAATCACATTGTTTTCAAAATTTTTGTCAGAACCTTATATTCTTAAAAAGGCAATGTTCAAAATTTTGTATGCATGGTTTTGGGAAAAAAATGAAAAAAAATCAAAAAAAGTATGGCTACCTCCTGTACATCTTCATAATCAGGAACATGCTTATAATTTTACTGTCCCCGACTTCCTGCCTTAGTGTTTTGATGGCTTTAAAAATAATAGTACGGGCACTCTGATAGCTGATGGACATAACATCAGAGATCTCATCGTACCCCAATTCCTGATAAAACTTCAGATAAATAGCCTCCTTCTGGCGTTTGCTCAACTTTTGCAGAAGTACTTTAACTTTTCCTTCCATTTCAAAATTTGTTTCCTCATCTATAAGCATGTTTTCGGCTGAAGGAACGGGATTGTCGCTTACTTCATCACCATCGTTATTCCCGAAACGGAGATGAATAATTTTCCCGCTGTGACGGGCTATTTTACGCCGGAGACTTTTTAACAGGTAGAATTTAATATTGTTGGTTGAACCCAGGTTGGAACGGTGGTTGATAAGTTCGAAGAAGAGCTCCTGGATACAATCCTTAACAAAGTCGCTGTTGTTGTTGAATTTGATTCCATAATTATAAAGTGAGTCAATATGAGAATGATATATTTTAGAAAGAGCGGCTTCATTTCCTTCCTTAAATTTATCCCAAACAACTGCATCACTTAATTCTGAAAAAGCATGGGTGCTCATCCGCAGGAATCAGTTTTGTATACTACAAATGTAAAAATTATTCATTATTAACGTCAGTCAGCAGCAATTAAAGTGTAAATATAACAACTAATATAAATCATACAGAACCAACACTTATTTACATATTTAGCGGAATGTATTTAGAATGCTTCTAAAATAAAAGTTTATTACACATTCAATTTAATTTTTGTTAAATAATTGATTTATTTTGTGCCTGCTTTTTTAAGCACAACAATATAGATTTTAGCTATATACAATTAAGAAATTTAATATTTTAAAAAATGAAACAATCAGTTGCAATATTATGTGCAGGAGGACCCGCGCCGGGTATCAACACCGTGATCAGTTCGGTTACCAAAGTTTTCTTAAAAAACGGTTTTGAAGTATTAGGTGTACACGAAGGATACAAAACCCTTTTTAAAGGTGAACCCAACATCGAAAAACTCGATTTTCAGCATGCCGACAGTATTTACAGCCGTGGTGGTTCTGCTTTACGCATGAGTCGTTTTAAACCTAAAGACGAAGATTTCAAACCTGATTTTTTCGAAAAATTCAATGTTAAGCTTTTGGTTACTATTGGCGGCGACGATACAGCTTCAACTGCTGCACGTTTAACAAAATATCTGCAATCGAAAAACCTGGATGTTAAAAACATTCACGTACCAAAAACCATCGATAACGACTTACCACTTGCTGAAGGTATTCCAACATTTGGTTACCACTCTGCAAAAGAAGAAGGCGTTCGCTTAGCTACCACTGTTTACGAAGATGCACGCACCAGCGGAACATGGTTTGTTGTAGCTGCTATGGGTCGCGAAGCTGGTCACCTTGCTTTGGGTATTGGTGCTTCGGTACACTATCCAATGATCATTATTCCCGAAATGTTCAACAAAACCAAGCTTACTTTCGAAGCTATCACTAACCTGGTTGTTTCTTCAATTCTGAAGAGAAAAATTATGGGAATTGACTATGGTTGCGCCATCATCAGCGAAGGTGTGTTCCATTTTATGAGCGACGAAGAAATTATTGGTTCGGGTATTCAGTTCACTTACGACGATCATGGTCACCCAGAATTAGGTAACGTTTCGAAATCTCATATCTTCAATTACCTGCTTCAGCTTAAGTTGAAAGCGATCGGCTTAAATGTTAAGAGCCGTCCGAACGAAATGGGTTACGAACTCCGTTGCTGCCGCCCGATTGCTTACGACTTAAACTACGCTACCCAGTTAGGTTTAGGCGTTTACAAGCTTTACAGCGAAGGTAAGAGTGGCTGTATGGTTACTCTTAACCTTAATAACGAAATTGCTCCTCTTTATCTGAAAGATGTTTCGGACGAAAAAGGAAAAGTAATTCCCCGTCTGGTAAATATCGAATCAGCACGGTTTAAACTGACATACGAAAACAACCTTCATTATATCACTCCTGAGGATTATGAAGCTGCTAAAAAATATGTTCAGAACCCCGAAGAATTCGACTTCAAAAAGATCCTGAACTGGTAAAAACAAAAAGGCTGCCGAATGGCAGCCTTTTTTGTTTTAATAAAGACCCGGGTTCCTACATAGCTCCTACCCTTGCCTCAAGTTGTTTGCGGCTCAGGGTAATTAGATGCCCAATCGGCTTTCCATCACGATAGGTAATTGTACGCAGAGTGATGGGACCTTCGGGTAACTCAACCGGTTGGGTATATTTTGCGGTAAATTTATCGGGCATGGCATCGTCGATTGTATAGTAAACCTCCAGATTGGGAACTTCAGTTTCCATGATCAGCACCAGCTTTCCGTCCTTTTTCTGTGTACGGATAATCGGATCGTAAGCCGCAGTGGAATAATTAACATGTCCTGCTTCAGCTCTTTGGAAGAAATATTCCATACGAGGCACAAAGTTTTCCCAGTTTTTAGAGGCTTTTGGCGACCAAAACACTTCCGAAAGCGCCCAGGCTCTTGGAAATGTCATATACTCGGCATGGCGTAAGGTTGGAAGTTGCTCACTCCACAGGTTACCCTGACCACCAAGAATATGTTTCGGATCAACATTGTCGGGCACAGGTTCAAAGCTGTAGCATTTGCTTACCCTCAAATTAGCATAAATAGGAGGTTCAATGGTTGGTTCACCCTGTACATAATCTATGTATGCATAAGTAGTGGGGGTCATAACAACATCATGTCCCATCTGAGCGGCTTCAATACCGTGTTTCATGCTTCTCCAGCTCATAAGTGTAGCCTCGGGCGAAATTCCGCCTTCAAGTATCTCGTCCCATCCCAGCAATTTTTTGCCTTTGGATTTAAGAATACCTTCCACGCGATTCATGAAATAACCCTGCAAATCTTCCACATGGCGGATGTTCAGCTTTTTCATCAAAGCCTGGCAACCTTCATCCTGCTGCCAGAATCCTTTGTAACACTCGTCGCCACCCACATGGATATATTGACCGGGGAATAAGGCCGCTACTTCGGTAAATACTTTGTCAAGAAATTCATAGACTTTCTCGTCCGATGGATTTAACGTATTTTCTACAAACATTTTAAAAGTACCATTGCCATACCATTCGGCAAAATTAGTCCCGGGGTTCACCATCGTGTTTGGATTCTTTGTACAGCTAAGCTCCGGGTAAGCAGCAACGGCAGCCATGCTATGACCTGGCACATCAATTTCAGGAACAATGGTTACATTTCTTTCCTGGGCATATTTTATAATTTCCTTAATATCTTCATGGGTATAGAATCCACCGTATGTGGCAGGTTCTCCGGGTTTGGGCTCGGCACGGTCGCCAAAATGACCGGCACGTTGAACTCTCCAGGCACCAATTTCGGTAAGTTTAGGTAACGATTTTATTTCGATGCGCCAACCATTATCATCGGTGAGATGCCAGTGAAACACATTGTATTTGTAACGGGTCATCTGGTCGATATAACGCTTTACCTCTTCTTTTGTAAAGAAATTGCGGCTAACATCGAGCATTAAACCACGCCATGCAAAACGTGGGTAATCTTTAATTTTAACAGCAGGAACAGGCCATGTAGCTTTTACGGGAGTTGTACTTTCGATTTCTACCGGAAAAAGCTGAAGCAGTGTTTGTGCGCCATAATATAATCCGGCAGGCTGATTGGCAGCAATCACTACTCCCTTTGACGTAACTTCAAGGGTATATCCTTCCTTACCAAGTTCTGCATTCTCAGTATCATTTAAGCGCAATAAAATGGTTGCGGAATTACCTTGCTTTGCCTTGAGATTAAAACCTGTGGACCGGTTCAGCCGTTCGGCCAGATTAGCAGCTGTAAACTGTCCTTCGGCTTTATTAAAGGCAATGGAGGCCCCACCGGTAAGCATAAAGGTTCCACCTGTTTGCTTTACCTCAACAGGCTGAGGGATGAGTTTTACAGCTTTCTGTGCAGATGCCTGTAAAACTACCAAAACAAGAAAAACTGATAATAGATGTTTCATATAGGTAGATGTTGTTAATAGATTACAATAAAGATGTTACCGACAAGAGATTTTGTCAGTCATTTTCCGTATACAAAAAATAAAATTCGAACTGAGATTTCTATTTCTTAGATTTCAGATAAACCTTATTTCCGTTTTTGTTCAGATAGTATTCGCCCCCCTGAGGTCCGGCATAAACATTCTGGCCATCAGGTCCTTTTTTCCCGGATACTACCTTGTCGTTTTCTTTTAAATAAGTTTTATTACCGTTTTTGTTGATGTAATAAATTCCACCCTTTACACCTTCGTATACTGCCTGACCTTCAGGTCCCTTTCGGCCGTTAATCACTTTATCTCCAAGTTCGGGTTTTTCAACTACTGCTGTAGTTTTCTTTTTCACGGGAGTAGTGGTTGCGGCTTTCTTAGGCTGAGCAGTTAACGATGCACAGAAAACCAGGAGTAAAAATAAAATTGAATAGAAAGGTTTTATCATAATGTAAAAATTAGAAAAACAAATTTATGAATTACCACGACTCAAAAAAGCTGCTAAAAGTCAATTAAATATTTATTTTCCATCCCCGTGCTTCAATTTTCCATTCGCCGGACGCACGACCTTCTCGAATTACAACAGCGCTGTTGTAACGCGAAACCGTGGGGCAAATGTGCCAGGGAATACCGTAAAAGTGATCCCCGATATTGAATTTTGCAGAATCGGAACATTCAACTACCAAATGTTCCTCGCTGTGCATTTTAACATTATAATTATCTAGCCCAATAAGTTTAACCCGGGGATGAGGCATCTCGGATGCAATGGCTTTATGGCCCAGATCGAGACAAAGTAAATCAGTGCCGGGTTTGCTTACAACTCTTGTAAGCACAAGTGCGGCATACAAAAAATTAAGATCGGGATATTGCTGTGCATAGCCGTAATCCCATAACACGGTGGTACCCGGACTAAATTCAATACTTCCTTTCCGGGAAGCGTGAATAGGAAATGTTGGCGAGCCGGAGGTAATGATCAGCGGAACAGGAATGTTTTGCGCTTCCAGAGTTTCTTTTAACGCCAATACAGGTTCAAAATCGCGATCGCAGTGAGCCTTGCGTGCTGCCAGGGATGAATCGTGAATATGACCGTCGTAGGCATGCAAACCAGCAGGTTTGAGATAAGGCAGGTCATTTATCAGTTTATATAATTCAATTGCAGTCTCATCGGAAGGAATTCCGGTTCGATCCATGCCGATATTCAGATCCAGATATAAATCCATTTCCATATCCAGGGAGGATGCAGCCGCCGATATTTTCAGGACAGCCTCTTTTGAATCGGCAATAGCTGAGAAAGTAGCATACGGATAAGCTTTTTTGAGCTGAAACAACCGATCGAGGTTCGGGCCAACCGGTTGCATAGCCAGCAAAATATCATTTACTCCGTGCATAGCTGCAAGTTCTGCTTCGGCAATATTGGAACACTTGCATTTGGTAATACCAAGGTTATCCTGGATCCGCAATATTTCGCCCATTTTATGGGTTTTGATATGGGGCCGTAACTTACAGGCATCGCCAGCAATTTCAACCATGCGGCGGATATTTTCCTCAATCCGGTGATGATAAATCAGTAAATTAGGCGAAGGAATATCTCCAACATTTTCAACTTCGAACCAGCGCAAGTTTTCCATATCAGTAAAGTTCAAAAACAGCTTCCACTTCAACGGCAATATTCAGAGGCAGAAACATCCCCACAGCACTTCGCACCCCAATGCCATTCTCTTCTCCAAAAACTTCGGCCATCAGCTCACTAAACCCATTGATTACTGCCGGGTGATGCTCAAAATCAGGCGAACTGTTCACCATTCCCAGCACTTTCACAACGCGTTTAATTTTATCGAGATCACCAAAATGGGTTTTAATAGTAGAAAGCATGGTGAGTCCCACCTGACGGGCAGCCATTTTACCCTGTTCAAGGTTAAGGTCGGCTCCTACCCTTCCTTTAAAAAGCGTTCCGTCATTATTCATGGGACCTTGTCCTGATACATAAAGAAATTTATCAACTACAAGAACGGGCTTATAAACTCCAACAGGAGCCGGTGCAGGCGGCAAAACAATATTCAGTTCCCTCAACCGGGCTTCAGGATTAACTGCCATAATTTATATTTTTAGGGATATTCAGCTAAGATACAATCTTTGCTTTGAAAGAAAACGTTTACCATAAATGATAAGTTTTAGATTTTTTATAGCTTAGCTTAAAATCTAACTTTATTATAAAATGAATTGTCCACGTTGCAGCACTGCGCTGAATAAAGAAACACTGAGAGTAGTGAACGAAAGTATAGAAATTGACACCTGCAGTAGTTGTGGCGGCCGGTGGTTCGAGAAGGATGAATTATCGAAAGCTGAGAAGATTGTTGAACCTACCATGTTGGAGATCAGAAGAATCCCAAAAGAAGAGGAACAAATGGAAGGGCTATATTGCCCATCGTGTAAAAATGGAAAAGTAATGGCTAAAATTGAAAATCCGAGAGACGCCTATGTAATTATGGATTATTGCCCAATGTGTAACGGAATATGGCTTGACAAAGGTGAACTTGAAGCAATTCAGAAGGAAAACTGGGCAGTAACCTTAATAAGAATGCGTAAGTGGTTAATGCGCGAAGAAAGCGAATAACCGTTTAAGAAATTTCCAATCCGAGCATGGTGATATCGTCAAAAATTGCGGGATTATCTCCTCTGATGGATTTGAGTTCGATAATATCATTCATGTTTTTTTCGATAGGATCGTTATTGCAAATACTTTCTTCCAGGAACTTAGTACCAATACTTACATTTTCACCTTCGAGCAATTCTACCAACCCATCGGTATAGAGCAATATTTTAACCGGACCGTTAATCTGCATATACCCTTTCACAACGTAGGGAATATCGTCGAGCATACCCAGTCCTACGCAACCGCTTCTTAAAAAATCGAGCTTCTGACTGTCGTGATGATAAATAAGCGGAGGATTATGACCCGCATTTATATATTCAAATTCCTTTGACTTACTGTTAAAACGACCAATAAAAAAGGTTATAAATTTTTCGCCCTTTGCGTTATACAAAACCCTGTCGTTTAAACGCTCAATCAAAAACTTCAAAGGGATATCCTTGGTAAACAAAGCTCTGAAGGTTGCCTGAAAGTTCGACATCAGAAGTGCTGCGGAGATACCCTTTCCCGAAACATCAGCAATGCAAAAGCCAATTTCGTTTTCGTCAAGACTGATCACATCGTAATAGTCGCCACCCACATCAAAATGCGGATGATAAAAAGCCGAAACCGTAAGGTGGTCGTCTTTTGGGAAACTGTCGTTTTGAGGTATCAACATGGCCTGCATCCGCCGGGCAAGTTCCATCTCTTTCTTGATCGCAGCCTGTTTGAGACTCTCCTTAAACAACCGGTTGTTCTCAATAGCTGTAATAATGATATTGGTAAGTGTCTGAATAAAATTCAGATGCTTGATGGCAGGGCTTACGCCATCCTGTTCTTCTTCAATATCACCGATGAGTACATAGGCTACCAGAATGTTATTGTTGAAAACAGGGATAACGATATCGTAAGATGTTAAGGCAGGATTTGTGGAAGAAGTAATAAAGCTGATATCCTGAAAACTTAAAAGGTCGCGTTCAACATCGATGTTGATGGGAAGCGGAGAACCATCGTCGCCGCACTGGGAACTGAGAAGCCGCTGCCAGCCGTTATTGTAACGGTAAATTAATATTTTACCGATGTTAAGATTTTCGAGAATGATATTCTTATAGAGCGTCAGGAGATCACCCACAGACATATTGGCATTAATAGCCTGCGTGATCTCAAGCAATGCATTCAGCTTAAAATTGATTATTTTCAGCTTTTTTAGCGATGCTTTCTCCATATAAAAAGCAGTTATTCCGTTAAAAATATTTTAACGGAATTATTTGCTAAAATTAAGATATTTTTTGGATTTCCGACTACTTTGCTCTTTCGGAATATGACTTATCGCGGGTATCAACCTTAATTTTATCGCCCTGGCTGATAAACAGCGGAACCTGAACAATGGCGCCAGTTTCGAGAGTTGCCGGCTTAAGTGCTGTAGAAGAAGCGGTGTCGCCCTTTAAACCAGGTTCGGTATAAGTTACCTCTAACACAACATGCGGCGGAAGTTCGCACGACAGGGGAGTTTCGGTATCGACATGATAAACAACCTCAACATACTGTCCTTCTTTTAAAAATTCGGGAGAATCAATAACGTCTTTGGAAACAGTTATTTGCTCGAAAGTATCAGTGTGCATCAGGTTATAGCCACCTTCGTCGCTGTATAAAAAGGTATATGGACGGCGTTCCACATTTGCCAGGTCAATTTTCACTCCCGAGGTAAAGGTGTTATCTATTACACGTCCGGTGGTAAGGTTCTTAAGTTTGGTACGCACAAAGGCAGGACCTTTGCCTGGTTTTACATGCTGAAACTGCACAATAGTGTATAAGTCGCCATTAAATTCGATGCACAAGCCATTCTTGAAATCTGCTGTCGTTGCCATTATTATTTTTTTAAATTTTCGGCAAAAATAGTTAAATCAATCAATTATTAAAAAAATGTTTGATTTTGATCCTTTGTGTCGGGACCAAATTCCGGAATTTTTTCTTACGGTTGATGACGTGGCTTAAAAATCATATCACCTGAAATAAGTAAAGATGTCCTTACCTTAAATCCGACACTTTAACTGTACCATAGGTATACTTTTGCACAGAATTGCCACCGCTGTAATCAATTGAGTATTTTTTTATATAAAGTGTATTATCGTCTTTCCACCTTACTTCGTCGGGTCCCCATGTGTTGATTTCCTTTTGCCATTTCAGCTCAGCTTTTCCTTCTTTGATCTCAAAAAGCTGAATTCCGTTGTAATCGTAACCAGCTTCGATATCACAGGAATAGGTTATAAAATGCGTTTTATCAGGTGAAACAACCGGAGGGCCCCAGACAAAGATTTTATTACCATTATCCTTATCCATCAATAAATACTCGCTCCCTTCGTAATAAGAGATAAAAACCAACCAGTAATCAATATCCTTGCACGATTGCACATAATGAAATACAGTGCCTCCATCACCATTCTCCTCCCATTCGTTTACCAAAACCGAATCGGCCCCATTGTTTAATTTGAATACAATCTTCAGTGAATCAGGGAATACCCTTGTTGAATCGTCAACAACAGAGGTAAAAGGAGAAATGACACTTACCGAGTCGGCCATTCTGAATTCTTCCAGGCTGATTGAATCGACAGGGAAGTTATCGGTAACTTCTTCCTGAGGCGCATTGGTAACAGGAACATCTGCAGAATCAACAGTTAAGTTTGTCGTGTTCGGTTTACATGCAACTAAAAGAACAAGCAGGAGGATAGAGAAGGTTTTCATGGTAGCTCATTGTGGTTTATAAATATAAGTAAAGATAATATATTTACAAATGTCCGAACCTCCTAATTGCTCATAGCCGTCAAGCCAACAGTTCTAAAAATCTGATTTTCAGATACAGTATAATTAAAGCAGTAATTACCTTATCTTTTAGTCCCGTTAGGGACGGAATTATGGTAGTAGGATGCAATCAATTAATTAGCATTCTTAATCCCGTAGGGATGACATTATGGTTGCATTTAATTACCAAAACACAAACAAGGAACTTAACCATAATACCGTCCTTACAGGACTTTAATATAACCGCCACAATTATTTCTACCATAATATCGTTCCTACGGAACTTTACTTAATTACCTTCGTCAAATTAATGGCTTACATACCTTAGCTTGACGGCTATGTCCTAATTGCTACGCTGGTAAATTCTAACATAATCTACTTCCATAGTAGCGGGGAAAATGGTATCGTCCACTCCTTTTATTCCACCCCAACCTCCACCAATAGCCAAATTCAATATCAAATGGAACGGCTGATCAAAAGGCCATGTCTCAGATCCGGTTCTTTCGTTTTTAAAGGAAAAATAAAGTTCTCCATCCACATAGCTACGAATTTCATTTTCGTCCCATTCTGTTGCATAAACATGAAAATCGGACATTGCCGAATTGACATTTACTTGTCGTCCAACCTGGGTCTTTTTCACATGATTGTAAGCTGTCGTATGAACTGTCGAATGAATGATACCAGGATCGTAGCCCACATGTTCCATTATATCTATTTCACCACTTCCTGGCCAACCGCCATAATTGTTTTTTGTGGGAAGCATCCATATAGCAGGCCATGTCCCCCGGCCCTTCGGCAGCCTAGCTCTTACTTCAACTTTCCCGTACTTCCAGTCACCTTTATTTTTTGTGGTGAGCCTTGCTGAGGAGTACGCCTTGCCGGAAGTGGGCTCTTTACGGGCGGTAATTTTTAATGTCCCATTACTTACGCTTGCGTTCCTGGGCTCAGCAGCAGTATACCACTGCAATTCATTGTTACCCCAACCGTAGCTGTTCCCGCGAGTGTCGTAATTCCATCCGGAAGTATCGGGCATACCGGTCATACTGAATTCATCCTGCCAGACGAGGTTCCATCCGTTATTATTAACAACAGATTCAACAGGGTTAATTTCTTTCCTGTATAAATTACCAAACCTATCAGTAACCTCAACAGCTATGCGTGCTTTGGGATCTCTTACGCGAGCTTTGAACAAGTGATTTGTTTCATCCGCACTTAACCAGGAATGTTTTTTGTTCTTCCCTGGTTGGTACAATTCATTTGCCAAAGGATCTTTACCCCAATACTGTTCCATTTTTCCAATTAGTTTGTCATTCTCATACCAAACCACCTTCCAGGCAGGGTCGTAGTTATAAACATTAACAACCACACAATCGGGATACTTTTCTTCAGTGCCCGGTGGATACATTTTAAACTGATCGTTTCTGTCCTTATTTACTCCTTTAAAATACCAGGTGAGTTTATCTCCATCAACTTCATACACTGTATATCCCTGCGGACTTCCATCAACAGAAACCTCGCCCTGCCACCAGGCCCCACTGGCTGCGGCATGCACATGCTCAAATAAGTTGGGAGCGACACTGGTATTCCATTGCGTATGACTATGTCCGGCTAAAATATGGGTGTTAAAAGGTGACAGAATTTTAAATAAAGCGTCTTTATTCATTACCGAACCCGATAACGAAGAGATGTCATTTTTTACCGGACTAATATCTACAGTTGGAATGTGAATTCCAACAATTACCGTACTTCCGGGTTTAACTCCGGCTAAATCCTGCTCCAGCCAACTAAGCTGCATTTCATTAATATAACCGATATACCTGTACGAAAACCCATAATAAAAAACGTCCTTTAAAACTACATAGTGTATCAGACCTTTGTTGAACGAATAATATGCAGGACCAAATTTTGCAGAATATGAAACGGCTGAGAGTTCATCGGACCGTTTATTATAATCCATATCATGATTTCCTATAACCTGGTAAAAAGGTAAACCTGTTTGAGATACTATCCTTTTATAATCGTCGTAAAAGTTTAATCTGTCGAATACCAGATCACCCAAACATATAGCATGCACCGGCACCTGGTTTGATATTTCTTTAACCGTTGAATTTATGTCCTGAACCACCGCTTTAAGCTGATCAAATTCTTCCATTTCGAGCACCTGTGGATCGGCCCAGGCAATGAAAGTATGCGATTGCTGCGACTTCTCCGATTTTACAATCTCAAAATTGATATTCTGAAGGTTTATATCTTTCCGGATAGGTTTATAGAACACAGGAACACCATCAATTATCGGGGAATCGTACCCCGAAGGAAGAGTGTAATAAACGAAGTCCCTTTCGCTGGTGGTAACTAAAGTAAATTTTCCTTTTTTATCAGTTTTAACAATGGTAACGCCATCGGTTACCGGCACATTGGAAATTCCTGCACCTTTACAGGAGACGGTTCCTTTAATGGTGATGATATCGCGGACAGCAGCTTTACTATCAGGCAACAAAAAAAACAATACAAAAAATAACAGAACTACATTTCTTTTCATCTGAATTGATCTTTCATATAAAAATGCCAACCTTCATAACTGAAAAAAAATGAGAAATGAAGGTTGGCAGAAGTTTAATTTAAATTATTTTAAAAGCCACATCAACTTGTTAATTTCGT
Source organism: Bacteroidota bacterium (assembly GCA_021779665.1). Taxonomy (GTDB): domain Bacteria; phylum Bacteroidota; class Bacteroidia; order Bacteroidales; family JAAUTT01; genus JAAUTT01. The sequence goes on from JAJYAG010000093.1 coordinate 17,921, forward strand.
CATAACCAACATATTGACGATCCAAAGCCTCAATAAGGTTTTCGCGATTATAATTTGTTTCGGAAGACGGATACAGCCAACGCATCGGTATAGCATCCTTTTTATTCTCGTTTAAACTGGTATTCGGATTAATCGGGAAAACCGGGTAATGATTCCGACGATATTCAAAATAACTACTTTCTGAATTCTGCATAAAATTAAGAATATATCTCTGCATCCATATCTGCTTCAGTTGTTCTTCAGGTGTAGCCTTGAAAGCAGCTTCACCCGTAAAATAGTTATTGATATAGTTCTGGTCTATAGCCATTCCGTGTGCATAACTTGCTTTAGTTGCCATAACAGAGGCCAGGGCTGCTTTAACGCCCGACTCGTAATAGCTTTGGGCTGATCCGGTATTTATCCACCCAAGAATATAAGCTTCGGCAAGAATTAATTGCTGCTCGGCATAAGTCATCAGCATGCGGGGTTCGCTATCACTTTCCAATAAATATCTTGAATTTAACAGCGAGTATTTATTAGCGCTATGCCCCTGATTCATGACCTCATAATCAATCGATACATCAACACCCACGTATGCAGCCGGATCCGATTGTGTTTTTCCTCCGGCTATCTGAGCTCCAGCCGGGTCGGCAAAATAAAACAACCGCCTGTCATTAAGTGCTTTCAGGTTGTCTATTAATAAGGAACTGAGAATTGTCCGGCTTGTAAAAAGGTTATTGGTTCCCGACATTGGATGCATATTGGTAGCAGAATATTTCAACCCTAAATATCCGGTAGAATTTTCAAGGATAAAACCAGAAGCAACTATTTCGGCAAACCGCCCCTTAATGTTTAATGATGCAACATTCTCCTTTTTACTTAAACTCATCAATACTTTTAGTGCAAAAGCATTTGAAGCTCTTCTCCACTTTGTCGGATCGCCGTTATATGGTGTTGGATCACCTGAAAACGTAATTCCTTGTGCAAAAAATGCATCTGCCTCTTTCAATTCATTGAGGATTCCGATAAAAACCTGTTCCTGAGTATCGTACTTAGGTCGGTAATTACCTTTGTCGCCCTGATTGGTTTCGCTGTATGGGATATCACCAACTTCCATTGTTGTATGATAAAACATATAAGCTCTCGAGAATTTGGCAAGTCCTTTATAAGAATTTTCCATTGTACTCCCTTTAGCATACTCAAGCATTTTATCAATATTGGGAAGAATTGTCATTCCGCCAAAGTCGGTACTTCCGATTTTATTATATTGGGCATTCATTTGACTTTCATTGGCATACCCAATATATTTAGCCAGCGCGTTTGGCTGAAGATAAGCAATTGCATCGCGCCCGTTAAATTTGATATTCTCCAGTATCACGCTGGTTGCAACCATGGATGCACTGGCCTGAGTTATGGTATCAGGATTCTTATTTATTTCTTCAAATTTGTTACACCCGGAGAGCAACAAAAAAGGAAGAACTATACCTGTAAATATTTTCTTTTTATTCATTTTCCAAGTTTTAAAAAGTAATTTCTACGTGGCACTCAAATATAAGGCGGTGCCAGCCAACATAATGTTAAAAATCAAATTTCAGATTGAACCCTATGTAACGCAACGAAGGATCACTAAAGTTCTCTGTACCGCCATCAGGATCGGAATACTTAAAATCCTTGGCCCACAGGAAAATATTTTGACCCACAGCCGAAATGGAAGCGCCTTTGCTGTGAAATTTGGCACAGATCTTTTTAGGTACAAAATATGTAAGTGAAATTTCTCTGAGTTTGAAAAAGGTTGTGCTGTAAACGTCAACCGGAGATGCAGCGCCTCCCCATGCTGTACCTTTATGCAGGTTCTCTATATACGATTTATAGGTAACGGGCACGCTGTTAGGAGCATAAACCCTGGTATCGCTGGTAATGTTTCCATAAGTATCGTATGTTGCTGTACCTGAAACAACCTGGACCCCTTTGCCAATATAATTTTTGGTGCCAGGCTGGGTGGCATCCAGGTATCGTTCGGGAACCACAGAGTTAGGATGAGATCCGGCACGCCACATATACATTTCAGTAATTGTTTGGGTCAATCCGCCAACACGGCCATCGGCAGATACATTCAGCATCAGGTTTTTGAATTTCAACGACGAGCTTAAACCCCATATCCAGTCCGGATCGGAATATCCGTATCTTGAATCGTATGCCATGTACAAGGGTAATCCGTTATTATAGATTATGTTACCCTGAGGGTCTTTCTGGTAATCGCGCAGTACATAAGCATCGGCTCTTTCACCTTCTTTTACCCAGGGCTTATCGGCCGAATATACCGAATCGAGCTGAGTATAATACCTGGCATATTTCGACCAGTTTACCGAAATGTCCCAATTCCAGTCCTTCGATCGTACCGGCACCACCGTTGCAGAAATTTCGGCACCCTTGCGTGTAATCTCCTCATCTATATTAATGTAATTGCTTGTATATCCTGATGCAGGACTAATACCTGCCGATTTTAAAAAGTCGTACATCCTTTTGTTGTAATAAGCAACATCAATCGATACCCTGTTCTGATACAGGTTAATCATGGTACCAATTTCGAAAGTTGAAGATGATTCCGGAAGTACATCAGTTCCCCTGATAACAGTGGGGTAAGTTGCCGAACTAAGAGTACCCCAGACATTGTTTGTAATGGAAAAAACTGAATTGATATCGTATATTCCGGCAGGCATCTTAACAGAAACCCAGGACCCTCTTAACTTCCATAAAGAAAGCCATTCCATTTTAGGGAGTAATTCCGAGACAACAAAGCTTCCCGATAATGAAGGATAAATGTAGGAGCGAGTTGATTCGGGCAAGGTAGAAACCCAGTCGTTACGCAAAGTACCTTCGGCAAAAACCATATTTTTCCACGATACTCCCATACGTCCGTAAACACTGTTCACCTGCCTTTTATATATATTTGAGGCAACATTCAAAGGGTCGACTGAAGCTTTTAACGAATAAAAAGCTGGTACCGAAAGCCCTCCTTTTGTTCTTGTTTCAATTCCTTCGTCCTGGCCGAAGTAAACAGCTCCCCCAATGAATCCTTCAAGAATAAAATCGCTTAACTTTTGATTGGCCGACAATATAAAATCGTTATTGATACTGTAGCCTCTGCTTAAACCAAGATTATAGGACCCTTTTTGCGACTCTCCCCATATTTGTGTACCATTAGGAATTACTACTGCACTTCCGGCTCCCTGAAATGAACCCTTGGAGATTTTGACTTCCTGCCTGTCGCTATAAGTATCGTAACCAGTCCTTAAAGTTGCTTTTAACCAGGATGCAAATTCATAATCCAAAGATATTGTACCATTTAGAATATCTTTATTTACACTGTGAGTTCTCTGGTACCGGTCGAAATAGGGATTGTTATTACCGGCAGTATAACTGGAATTCTGAACTTCGTTCGGAACCAGCCAGTAATCCTTGTATTGCCTGATGTCCCAATCCGGAGCCGACCAAATCAGCAGCGAATACATAGGATCGTAACCAGTATATCCGTTAAATCCTTTATGAGGTGAAAAATGTTTGTTATAAGCCATACTGGACGACAGCGTAAACTTGTTAATTTTTATATCGCCACCTATGCTATAAGTTATTTTATCGAAAATTGAGTTAGGATATTGACCTTTGTTTTCGACCCATGTGACGGAGGCACGTAAACTGCCGAATTCACCTTGCTGTACGGCGCTAACATTGTTATTTAAAACAAACCCCTGTTCCAGAAAATTTTTGAAATTATCTTTTCCAATAGGTAGATAAGGCATCGCTTTTAGCGACTTTGAGACAGGATCCCATTGAATAACTTCCCGCCCGTCGAGCGGAATACCCCACGCGCCATCGGCAGAACGTGCATAAGTATTGGTAGCGGTATTAACAACACGGCCATAGGTCGACTGCATTTCGGGAATGGCAAGATATCCGGCAGCAAACATAGTACTGCTGTTCAATGAAACCGACAATCCTTTACTGGCAGTACCTTTACGCGTGGTGACCATAATTGCACCGCTGGCTCCCCGGTAGCCATAAAGTGCAGATGCGGTGGCTCCTTTCAAAACACTGATGTTTTCAATATCATCCGATGGGATATCGCGTAAACTCATATTACCGTACGGAACACCATCAATAACCAATAAAGGGTTCTCTCCCCTGATCTGAATGCTCGGTTCTGAAGTAAACTCAGTACTATTTTTAACCATAAGACCGGAGACCTTTCCGGTTAACGATGTAGCTACATCCACACCTTTCACTGTTGTTAAATTATCTCCTGTAACTTTTTGAACAGAGTACCCAAGAGCCTTTTCACTTCTTTTGATGCCCAACGCCGTAACAACTACTTCATCGAGTGTTTTAATTTCGGGAACTAACCGAATATTAATATTTGCCTGATTAGCAATGATTCTTTCACTAATGTACCCGATAAAAGAAACCAGCAATACTGATTTATTGTCGGGTACATCAATTGAATATTTGCCATTTACGTCCGAAATAACACCCGTTGTTGTACCTTCTAATACGATATTGGCTCCGATAATTGGCTCACCTGTTGCAGCATCGGTAATTATACCCGATACTTTTTGTTGCTGGAGTGTATAAGGGGAAATAACAACAATGTTATTTTCGAGGACCATATACGATGCCGAGGTTTGTTCAAGCAGCATCTTCATAATTTCCTTCAGGGAGGAATTCTTAACATTAAATGAAACCATCTTGTCAAGAATCTTAAAATCGTCGGAATAGAAGAAGCGGTAAGATGATTTACTTTCAACCATTTTTAATACTTCTTTAACGGATACCTCATTCGCCAGAATATCCATTTTGATATCCTGAGAGTAAAGCGAAGCAGATACTTGCAAGGTGGTTAACAGTATTAACAGAAATGATAGTTTCATAGTCAGGATTAAATATTTCAATCCTACAGGTATACAAATAGGATTACAATTACGATTTATTTTCATAATTTTACGTCAGTTTAGTTATTTAAATAATTGAACATGAACCCCCGTTCCACGGGGTTTCTCAACGGAAACGAATTGGGCCGCAATCCCGATTCGTTTTTTCTTTTAGTATTATGTGACCATAGGCGTTTGTTTTTAGGTTATTAAAGAATATATGTTATTGATAGAATCTCATTAGTAAGTTATTATCCTGCTCAATATTGATGATCCCTTTCTCAATTTTATATTTTAAAGGGATAGTGTGCCGCATAATTACCATAACCTGCTCAATGGTTTCATTTTCTATAGAGCCAGAAAAATGGAATTTCTTTATAGAATCGGTAGCAAATTGAATTTTAATATTATACCTTCGTTCCAGATCACGGGCCAGATCTCCAAGTTTTTGTTTTTCTATAACCCATCGACTGTCTTTCCATGATGTAAAAAGTTCAGTTTTTACCTGTTCGGTTTTTGTAACCGGGGCAGATATATCATTAGCTTCAGGTAACTTTTCTTCAATTTTGTCGTCGACACTATTTTTTTTCTTGATGGTTCCGGTGTTATCTTCTTTTTTATAATAAGTCACTGTTTCCTTGGGTTTCATTTCAACCATAAATTCTCTGTCATGACTGTCTTTTCCTTCGATCACCACTTTCCCTTTTTCCAGGGTGGTTACAATGGAGGCATCTTCAGGATAAGCCTTTACATTAAATTTAGTTCCCAAAGCTTTTATGTTAATTTTTCCGGTTTTAACCACAAATGGTTTTGAAGGATTGGTAACAACGTTGAAATACGCCTCCCCGGTAAGTTTCACTTCCCTGCTTTCAGCATTATAGCTTTCATCGTAAACAAGTTTACTTCCACTATTTAGCCATACTTTGGTGCCATCAGGTAATGTGGCGACAGCCCTTGATCCAAGAGTAGCCTCAAACGCAACTGTAGCAGGAGAAAGCTTATTTGATTCAGATAACTGATTATACAAAACAACTCCTGAGATTACTGCTAACAAAAGGATTGCAGCAACTTTTAATGTCAGATTCAAAACATTGCGTTGAACACCCTTGCTTTTGAGTTCTCTGTTTTTCTCGTTTTGTGAATTTGCTTCCAAAGTTAATGGAGAAATTTGGGAGGAAGCTAACCAGATAGTACGTATAGAATTGAAATAAGAAAGATTTTCGGCAGACTCAGCCAACCATTCCGAAAGATGTTTGCTTTCCAGAGGTGTTGTTTCGCCTGCTAAAAATCGGATAATCAGGTCTTCTTTATCGAATGACAGATTTTTCACAGTTAAATATTTATTTTTAACTATGACGTAAGAAAGATATCAGCGGTCTACAAGGATAGTTGAAATTTTATAAATATTTTTTTAATTCCTCCTGTAGTTTATGAACTGCTCTTACCATTTGGGTTTTCACCGTACTTAGCGACAAAGAGAGCTTTTCGGATATTTGCGGATAACTAAGCTGTCCGAACCGGCTCAATATAAATATTTCTTTGCACTGGGGAGGCAGGTGATCAATAGCCTGCTTTATCCTGGTTTCAAGATCATCAGAAAAATAAAAATCAAAGAAATGATTGTCCTCTGTTATTTCAAAGATTTTTAACCGAAACTGGGAGTCGTCATACGAAATTGTCTGGATATCTTCTCTGGCTTTGTTATTGCGTAGAAAATCAATACATGCATTGTGGACCGAACGATAGAGAAAGGATTTTAATGAAGTGGTAATATTTAAATTTTCACGCATATTCCATAATTTTAATAATACTTCCTGAACAGTGTCCTGAGCATGTCCGGTATCATTAATTATGCTTTTGGCGTAAATTGTCAAGGGTTGAAAATATAAGCGGATTAACATGCTAAAAGATCGTTGATCTCCAGCAATCAGGCCTCTTATAATTTCAATATCCCCGTGTTCCATTACCAACGCAGTCCATTAATATAAGTTTCTGAACACACTTTAGTTATTTTCGTAAGGGTGTATGTTCAACGTCTCTTATCCATTTCGAAGGAAAACAGAATTTAATCTCCTTTCATTCATATTTTCGATAAGTTTTTCCGTAAATATATGATTTTTCATCCCTGTTAAATATGATTAATCAATAAAATGGGAAAGATCAGTCGTAATTCGGAAATTTGAATAAAAATCTTCAAAATTTTAAAGCCTTTAATAAATTTGTAATCTTAATGTGGTGTAATGACAACCCTGGCCGAAAGAATTATAGCTTTTAACAAGTCTCTTGAATTTACAGGCACTCTGCCCGAGGGAATAAAAATTCTCAACCCCTTCCGCGACAATGAATATGCGCTGGAGCTGTCATCGGAGTTTTACAGGAAATATTACCATGATAACAATCGCCGCCACTTAATCTTGGGAATTAATCCGGGCCGCTTTGGGGCAGGCCTTACGGGTGTTCCCTTTACCGATCCTAAACGACTTGAGGCAAACTGTGGCATTTCAAATCGCGGACTAAAAGCACACGAGCCTTCATCGGTATTTATTTACGACATGATCAAGGCTTTTGGCGGTGAAGAAAAGTTTTACAGCAGGTTCTATATACACTCCATTTGTCCGCTGGGGTTTACCTCAACCAACAGCAAAGGCCGCGACGTAAATTATAACTATTACGACAATCCGGAGCTCTTAAAATCGGTGTACGATTTCATTGTCTGGAACATCAAAACCCAGATAAACATGGGAGTATACACTGATGTTTGCTTCTTTCTGGGAACAGGCAAAAACCAGCAGTTTCTGCAGAAATTTAACAAGCAGTTTAACTTCTTTCAGCAGTTGGTTGCACTTGAACATCCAAGGTATATTATGCAGTATAAAGCAAAGGAGAAGGAGGATTTTATACGGAAGTATCTCACAACCTTTGAGAAGACAGCGTAAGATGATTTTGGAACAGGATTATCCGTTAATATTTAAAAAGAATTTTATAAACGGAATTGCTGCATAAAATTGAAGTAGTCATTATAATAAAGAAAATTACTTTTGTTTAGCATTAAGTTCTAATCAATGCATGGCGAAGCCTTTAATTCAATTCCTTGCTGGCGGCGAGCCGTTCAAGTGAAGTCGACGCAGGAGACGGAACGCGTTCTCGCCGTCAAAGACTTTTTTGGTTACCGTTAGATTTGTAGTACTCTTTCTTATAATGTAAATTGGTTGAAAAAGAGACTC
>JAJYAG010000094.1 GCA_021779665.1 Bacteroidota bacterium
ACATTCTCTCAATTTGAATAAACTTACCATATCAGGAGGGTTAATGCTGAACCATCATTCGGCTCTGGATAAAGGACTTGTGCTATATCCCGGAGTTGATGTGGCTTTCGGTATCGACAACAGCACAAAGTTTTACGGCACCTACAATAAATCCCTTCGGCTACCCACGTTTACCGATCTTTATTACTCAGGTCCACAGGATAAGAACAACCCCGATCTGAAACCCGAAGAAGCCCATCACTTTGAGGCAGGTTTAAAGTACGCCCGAAAAGGCATCAATGGAAATATCTCGGGCTTTTACAGGATGGGCAAGAATATGATCGATCGTATTCTTCAGACCGATAACTTATGGCAACCACAAAATATCACCAATCTCGACACCAGGGGTATCGAAATCTCGGCCAATTTTATGTTTAAAGAAATATTTGGTTATGCAACTATAATCGAGAAAGCCGGAGTGGCTTACAACTACACTGAAATAAGCAAAGATGCAGGAATTTATCAATCAGCTTACTTATTAGATAACCTTAAGCACAAAATTTCAGTAAACATAAGTCATAAAATATATAAAAATATTACTGCAGTTTGGTACCTCAATTATCAGGACCGGAACGGAAACTATGGAAAATATGATGCTGTGACCAAAACAAGTACCGAAACGCCTTATGACCCGTTTTGGATAATGGATGGAAGAGTGAGCTGGAAACCGGGATGGTTTGTTGTATATGCAGAAGTGAGCAATATTTTTGATGTGAACTATTACGATTTTGGAAACATAGCTCAGCCCGGCAGATGGTTCAAGGCCGGTGTCTCAATAGATATAGGCATTTGAGAAAATTATGTTAGTGGCAATAAATCAGATGTTAAGCGCAAGTTACATACGTTAACCGCAATATTATTAAGTTAGGTGCAATGCGGCAGGGTGGTTAAAGATTGGACTCTTTAATACCCTGCCTTTTTTGCTTTAATTGGATTCACCTTCGAATAAGGTAGCTAACCATGCTTACAAAAAATCCAATTACACACAAAAAGCCTATTGAAAATGCAATGTCCTCAGCCATGCGACCTCTTAGATTAAGAGAAACTAATACTCCAATACCCACGAATATCAATAGCAGGAAAAGAAGAAAAAATGCTAAAGCAAGGATAATGGCATATCGAGCTGTTTTGGAGAAGCTAAATAACGAATAAATAAAAAGAAGACATCCAGCCAGTGAAATCAGATGCAGACCTCCAGTACTAAAGCCTTTAATTGTCGGATAAACCATCAGAAGAAAAGACAGCAAAATCAAAAAAGAAGGAATAAGAACTCTCACCCCATAAAGACGGAGAAAATCCTGAGTTTTCATAATTGATAATTAGGTAATTAAAGTTACAAAACGGAAACACCTAAAGTCAATTTTATTTTGACAAAGTACAAAGTAGATCAATCCATAAATGTGATATGAATTTATAACATTCACATAAGGACAATGCGGCAGGGTGGTTAAAGATTGGACTCTTTAATACCCTGCCTTTTTTGCCTGAATTTTCTTTAGTCGCAATTAATCAATCCTTCACGGAAGGATATCATTATCATTTCGGCAGTATTACGGGCATTCAATTTTGATAACAAATTACGCCGGTGAGCATCAACAGTATGTACACTTAAGATTAAATGATCAGAAATTTCCTGGTTAGAGTAACCCTGACAAATAAGGCGCAGCACTTCTTTTTCCCTTTCAGAAATCTGATAATTTTTGCTTTTCTTCTGAACAGGGTTGAGTTGCCTTGCTATTATCAAAAATTCCTTCGAGAAGTACATGTTACCTTCCAACACCTCCTGAATTGCAACTTTTAGCTCAGCTTCCCGGATATTCTTCAACAAAAAGCCAACAGCTCCGGCTTCAATCATTTCGTTAAAATACCTGATCTCATCCGATGAAGTAATGGCCAAAACCATGACATTGGGATATTTGGCCAGCACTTTTCGTGTAACATCAATCCCATTTTCATCGCCCAGGTCGATATCCATAAAGATTATATCAGGAACGTTCTGTTTCAATAAATTAAATAGATGTGCTCCATTTTCAACATCGCCAATAACTTTGATAGAAGGGATTTTATTTAGTATTGAAATTAGACCTAACCGGAAAATTTCATGATCATCAACACTAACAACTGAAACAACTTTATCCATATAATTAACAGTTAATAAAAACGTTTCGGGTTAAAAATGCTTAAATCCGGAAGATCGAAAAATTAATCGTTGGAAACATCTCCTGGAATATCTCACCCACCTTTTCAAAATCTTCGTTTTCTTCCGTGAAAAACCAAAAAACATCTATATCGTTAATAAATTTCTGCTCTCTAACTTTATCCAACAACAAAAACAACCCTCTTATCGAGTTTGCATTAATATTTTCCAACATTAAACTTATACAAACTTTGCTTGAATAAATTGATTCAATAGCAGAAAAAAGGGATTGATAGAATTCGACAGACTCAATTGCGACTGAATTACCAGAAATTTTTATATAACCCGACTCACTAATTTCAACAAACGGAGAATATCTGGTAGGCTCCTTTCTCATGACAGGCTCTGATTTTGATTCAAGGAAAAGATTTTCGTTACTATAAGATTTCATTATCTTTTTTTTCTTGAATTTACAGATCCGAACATTGATTTAAATTACGTAAAAAAGGTATTTTTTAAAAATAAAATGGAACATCTGAGAATCTAGTTTCACTGATTTTGCTTAATAAAGGAGACATTTTACAATTGCTTACTTAGTAAGTGTATGAAGTCGGAGTGTAAACCAGAAAGTTGCGCCATTATCTTCCTCGCTTATTACTCCTAACCTGCCATTATTTTTCTCAATAAACTCCTTGCAAACAACCAAACCCAGACCTGTGCCCTTTTCGCCAGATGTACCCTTTCTTGAAAATTTTGTATCGACTTTGAAAATATTTTGCATATCTGTTTCGCTTATCCCGACGCCATCGTCACGCACCATTACCTTTACCATTTCCCCTTCCACAGCTGCCTCTAAAAATATATTACCACCCGGGTTGGTAAACTTTATAGCATTCCCAAGCAAGTTTCTTACAACTGTCGAAATCATTGCATAATCGGCGAATACAGGTAAACTGCTGTCAACTTTATTGTGGATTGTAATATTCTTGCTTTCGGCTGAAGCTTTAAGAAGACTAAAAGTTGGCTGCAGCACATCGCTCAGATAAAACCTTACCGGATTAAATGCGATACTGCCGGTTTGGAGACGGCTCCATTGCAATAAATTGTCGAGCAACTTGTACAGATCATTGCTTGCCTGGTTTATCAGCTTAACAAATCGTTTTTGCTTGCTTACTTCAAGCGTATCGAAATCGGATTGCAGCAAATCCGAAAGTCCAATCATGGAACTTAGAGGATTTTTAAGATCGTGGGCAATGATAGAGAAAAATTTATCTTTGGTAGAATTAGCTTCTGACAATTCCTCCTTCTGCTTTTTTAACTCAACCAAAGATTGATTGATTATTTTTTGTTGCTCATTAAGCCTATTATTAGCCTTTTCCCATTTCTTAATATTCTTTATTAAGTAAACTGAAAATATCAGCAGTAGCGAGAGCAGCAGCAAAATGGATATTATTATTATCCTATTCCGTTGTAACATGGCTTTATTAAGTTCAAGCTCCTTCTTCAGAACCATTTTCTCAGCTTCCTGCTTTTCAACCAGATACATTTCCTGCAATTGGTTCATCTCGTTCAGATTTGAAATCTGTTCAAGACTGTCGGCCACATTAAATTGCAGCTTCCAATATTCCAGTGCTTTTTTATAGTTCCCCTGATTTTCTTCAATAACAGCCATAGCATGATAACTGTCGGGCAAATTAGGAAAAGCCCCAGATTCCTTGGCCAATCTGATCGATTTGAGCAAATAGCTCCGCGCCATGGAATAATTACCTTTCTTGCTATAAATCTCCGCAAGGTTTTTCAATATATTCGATTCCCTAAAAATATTGCCCGCCTTTGCGACAATAACAATTGCATCCAATAAAATTTTTTCGGCTTTTTCCAAGCTATCCATTAAGAGGTAAGTTCTGCCAATTTCACTCATAATATTGGCATAACTTTCATTATTCCCTTCATTCAGGGTTTTCCAACTATTCAAACCTTCGTAAAGATTATCAAGACTTTCTTTAAATTTTTTGAGTTCATTATAAGATATGCCAATATTTATGTAGGTAGTCCAAATGGTTTTATAATCTTTAACTTTTTCCTTTATCGTTAAAGATTTTCTGTAATAGCTTAAGGCTTTTTCATAATCTCTGGCGTCGTGATATGTTAAACCTATATTATTCAGAGTTTTGGCTATATTTAAAGAGTCTTTGTTTTTTTCCTGGATTTTCAGAAGATTTAAGTAAATTTCAATGGCTTTGGTGGTGTTACCTAAATAATAGTATGTAATCCCTAATTGATTGTTGGCACTAATAATAAATTTTTCGACCCCGGTTTTCTCGGCGTGCTTTACTGCTGCATAGGCATAGGGCAATGCTTTCAAAGGTTCAGTGTTATAATAGTACTTTAAAATTTTTGTATAGGTAATGGATTTTAAAGTATCATCCTCGTATTCAAGTGCCTTAACAAGGCTATCAATATTTTGTGCTTTCAGTTCATTTCGCTGAATCAAAATACCCAAGGACAGGCCTAAGAGAAGTTTTATTAGAATATAAAAGCTGAAAGCCGGTTTCATCAGATTTTCCAATAGTGCTAATTCATTAACAGTTACCCCAAAATCTCAATTAATTTAAATAAAAAAATCAGAACTTAAAAATTTAAAAACACATTATTGAACTGCAAGATTGAATAATGCAAGAATTTGATGAGGATTTGAAAAAAACACTGAACAAGAACAAATCAGCTATGCGAGACTGTAAATTAATTTCAACTCTCCGTTTACTGATTTATTAAATACAACTGCCTTCTCAATTGGTGAGGCTTTTACAATGCCATCGATTTCCTGAACTGGTGCAATAATAAGGGTGGTTGAAAGCACTTCTGCCAGTGCCGGGTCCTGAGCCAGAATAAAACTTAAGCGCCTTTCTTCAGCAACTTTTTTATAGGGATTGATAATATGAGATGAAATGTTTTGATGTGGATGCGATTCGCTGATAGACGCAGCATGATTCTTTAAATAAAAAGTGTAATCCGGATTATTGTCATTTCTTAAGGAAACAGGCCATCCACTTCCGTGAGGGTGACTTCCTCTTGTAAGAATAGAACTGCCTCCAAAGCTTATAAAGCAATTGGTGACTGAATTTTCAGTTAAAAGGTTATTAATTTCCCGGAGTAAAATGCCCTTGCCTATCCCGCCCAGATCAATAGCAGTGAACTCAGATCCCAGTTTTACAAGCTGATTTTCGTCGTTTATCTGTACAGTTTCAATTCCAAATTTCACATCCGGGGAAGGAATTAAATCAGGATTCTGCTTAAATTTCCTAAGACCTATATCGAAATAGCCGTTGGTTAGCTGGTGATAATGCCGGCATTCTTTCAAAATCTCCAAAAGCTCCCGGCTTATGGGGTAATATTCGGTTATTGCTTTTTCATTCAGTTGATATACTTCTGCCTGAGGATCGTAACAACTCATTATCCTTTCGTAACGAGCCGCAAGTTGCCATATGGTTGTAAAAAGCTCTTCGGCAAGATCAGTGTCAATTTCAGTAAATATCACATCGAGCACGGAATTCATGCAGGGATAGTTTCGATGGATAACTTTACTGAGGGGCATTTCTTAAATTTATTAGTCCACGGTCGTCGGACTTCAGACGACGGCCAATGCAAATGGTCCATAGTCGATAGGGAAATGCAATAGTCCACGGTAGGCAGACCTCGGTCCACGGTCGAATACAACAATTTGTTGGCCGTGGTCTGAGGTCTGTGGTCCGTCGACTTTTCCTACTTCGCAGCTTTCGCTATTTCCAGCGCCTTGGTGGTAGTATAATATTTTGCGAGCATATTGGGAACTTCCCAGGCAGGTAGTTTACCGTCCTTCAGATACTGAAGATACCTTTCGGTAACCTGTCCGAAGTGAGCTTCGTGACCCACTTTATATTTATCGGGAATAACAACTTCCCAGCTTGTTGCAAGTTTTTTCAGCTCAACACCTTCGTATTTAGCCTGAATTTTCGACAATTCTGCAGTAAGGATTTTAGCAAAAGCAGCGGTATCAGCCCCGGCAACCGGCTCAATGTAAAGAGTGGGTTTGTAACCCTGTTCGGCACCCTGACGGATCACAAGATTAGCCTTTGTTCCGCGCATAATGGAATAATGCGTATCGCCGGCACCTTCAGGAGCTTTATAATTCCATATTACGGAAACTTTGGCATGAACGCCTTTAACAGTGTAGTTGATTTCGCCGTTGCAATAAACATTAAGAACAGAGTCCTTCACATCTTTCTGCAGATATTCGGGATAAGTTTTCATTTTGGTTACACCTTCGAAATCAGCAGGATTTAAAGCGGTTGTCCAGCGTTTGGCCGAATTGATGGCAATATCATTTTTATAATCCACAACCTGTTCGGGAAAGCATTCCCATTGAACCAGGTCAACGAGGTGGGTGGTTACATCCACAATACCTTCGCCTTGCTGATCAACATCAAAAAACCAGGCAGGACGTACCAGTGCAGCGCCCGAAACAAATTTGTAAAAATGATGAACGCTTTCTTTGGTAACAGCCGGATTTTCAGGAGTTCCTTTTTCAAGGGTTCCAAAAACTTCAGGAAGTAAGGAAAATTCCTTCTGCAGCATGGTACTTATTTCGCTGCGCTCGGTCATAATGTCGTATAGTAAAACACCTTTTTCGCCTGCAATACGGAACGACTCTTCAAGTTTTGTAAAAGCATCGGCGTTGATGGCCATCGGCTTGTCCGAAAGAACATTCAAACCAGCCTCAACAGCTCCCTTGATATAATCAATTTTCTTAAGGTTGTTACCGGCAATCACCACCACATTGCCCTTCTTTTCGGCGATCATCTTTTCGAAGTAATCACCTCCGGTATAAACTACCTCGTTCCAGCGGGTTGGATTTTCGGCACGAGTGTTATATCCATTAATGCGGTTAAGGTGCTGTTGCACATCTTCGGCCTCGGGTGCGTACACATAAACGTTCGAATCAATCTGGTCATACATGGTTTTTTGAACCAGAGCAGCATGAAAATGTCCCGGATCGAGAGTAATAATTTTCACCTCGCCCTTTTCGCCTGTAAAACCGGCCTTTTTAACAGAACACGACTGAAACATCATTGTTCCAAGTATTAAAGTGATTAGCAAATAGTTTTTCATTTTCCTACAGGATAAAAGTTTAATATTAGTTATTCAATCTGAATTCTCTAAAATATAAATAAACAGAGAAACCTATTGCACAAAAATATCTAAAAAAGCTTTACCTGACTTAAAATTATCCGATTTTAGAATCACATGGAAGTTTGATTTCCCATTACAATTTTCATAAAAGATTAAATGATCTATAATTCTAATTTTCAGGGTAAAATCCAGAACATCACAGACTCTGCTTAGTTATATTAAAAAAAGCAGATTATGGCACTCGAAAAATATAAGCAGAAAAGGAATTCTTCCCAAACACCCGAGCCGTTTGGTGGAAAAAGTACTGATAAAGAAGAGCTGAGTTTTTGCATACAGAAGCACGCTGCTTCAAGGCTGCATTATGATTTCCGGCTCGAAATGGAAGGTGTGCTGAAAAGCTGGGCTGTTCCCAAGGGACCATCAACCGACCCGGCAGTAAAACGGCTGGCGATGATGGTCGAAGACCACCCGTTTGATTACCGGCACTTCGAAGGAATTATTCCGAAAGGGCAATATGGCGGTGGCACTGTTATAGTTTGGGACGAAGGTACCTATGAGGCCCTGGGTATGGAAGGTAAACCGAAAAAGGAACAGGAAAAATTTCTGCTCGAAAACCTTGAGAAAGGTAGTGTCAAAATTGTACTTCATGGCCAGAAGCTGCAAGGTGAGTTTGCACTGGTCCATACAAAAGGTCAGGGTGAGAATGCCTGGTTGATGATTAAACACAGAGATGAATTTGCATCAGCTGAAGACGTTACACTTCAGGATAAGTCTGTTTTAACCAACCAGACAATTGAAGAAGTGGCTAAAACCAGCAAAAATATTTATGGCAGCTCCCATGAAGAAACCATGGAAAAAGTTAAAAAGGAAAAGGGAAAAGCCATTCAGGAAACTACCGGAAACGCTGGCGATTTGTTGAAAAAAGCTTCAAAAAGTGCGATGCCCGAAGGGATAAAACCCATGCTGGCCACACTTGTAGACGAACCATTCGATAGTCCCGACTGGATTTTCGAAGTAAAGTGGGATGGTTACAGAACCCTCGCCTTTATTGAAAATGGCAAGGTAGAGCTAATGTCGCGCAACAATAAACCTTTTACCGAAAAGTATTACCCCTTAAGGCAAGCACTTGAGCAATGGAAAACGAACATGGTAATTGACGGTGAGATTATGGTGATTGACAACCGTGGCATCTCAAATTTTGGCGCGCTTCAGAACTGGCGCAGTGAAGCCGACGGAGATTTAATGATGTATGTTTTCGACATACTCTGGTACGAGGGAAAAAACCTTATGTCGCTGCCCCTGAAAGACCGTTTGTCAATTCTGAAAGAAGTCCTGCCCACCGATGCCAATAATATAAGGCTAAGCCAGGTTTTTCCCGAAAATGGAATCGAATTTTTCGAAGCTGCTGGTAAGCTTGGCCTCGAAGGAATTATTGCAAAGAAAAGCAATAGCCTGTATACTCCCGATTACCGTTCGAACGAATGGTTGAAAATTAAAGTCCAGAAGCGCCAGGAAGTAGTGATTGGCGGATATACCTTAAACGAAGGAAGTAATAAGAAATTCAGTTCTTTATTACTTGGGGTTTACGAAAACGGAGTTTTTCAATATGCAGGAAAAGTTGGTACGGGTTTCAACGAAAAGGACCAGAAAGAGATGATGGAGCTTTTTAAACCGCTTATAACTGATAAAAGTCCGTTCAACTCGGAACCCGATGTTAATCAGCCTTCACGCTTCCGGCCTAATCCGCCGAAAGCGAAAGCAACATGGTTAAAACCCGAGCTTGTTTGCGAGATTAACTATGCCGAAATCACCAGTGACGGAGTTTTCAGGCATCCATCGTTCAAAGGTATGAGAATGGATAAAAAAGCAATGGATGTTGTACGCGAAAAAGAAGCTCCTACAGAAAAGGTAATCGAAGAGGCTAACGAAGAAGCTAATCAGGTTAAAACTCCGCAAACTAAGGTTGTGAAGAAAGGCAGTGAAAAAAAGGAAAAGAAAGAAACAAAAAAAACGGGTAAAGCATCGGAGGTTAAACTGGTAAAAGAGCCAGAAAACAAAGAAAAAGGAACACTGCTCAACCCCTCCGAGGAAACGCAGGTAAAAAAAGTCAATGGTCACGATCTCAAGTTTACTCACATGAGTAAGCTCTACTGGCCCGATGAAGGCTATACTAAACGCGATCTGCTCAACTACTATTATCAGATAGCAGAATACATCCTGCCTCATTTGAAAGACAGGCCCCAATCACTTAACCGTTTTCCCAACGGAATAAAAGGAAACAGCTTTTACCAGAAGGATGTGAAGGATAAGGCTCCGGATTGGGTGGTAACTTTTCCGCATATTACCGGCGAAGGCGAAGCCAAGGAATATCTGGTTGGAAACGAAGAAGCCACCCTCCTGTGGATGGCAAATCTGGGGTGTATCGAAATGAATCCCTGGTTCAGCAGGGTGCAGTCGGCCGAGAATCCCGATTACTGCGTAATAGATCTGGACCCGGACAAAAACACTTTTGAACAGGTTATTCAGGCCGCACAGGAGGTCAGGAAAGTGTTGGACAACCTTGGGGTACCTTCCTTTCCGAAGACATCAGGCTCAACCGGTATACATATCTATATTCCGCTGGCTGCAAAGTATTCGTACGAACAATCGCAAATGTTTGCCAGGTTGGTCGTAAATCTTGTCCACCACCAAATCCCGGAATTTACAAGCCTCGAACGGATGGTCAATAACCGGAAAGGTAAAATGTACCTCGATTTTCTGCAGAACCGTCCGGGAGCAACCATAGCAAGTGTGTACTCGGTGCGGCCCAAACCGGGCGCAACGGTTTCCATGCCCTTACATTGGGATGAAATAAAGAAAGGCCTTGAGATGAAAGATTTTACAATTAAAAATTCCATTTCCAGGCTCCGTGAAACAGGCGATATCTTCCTGGGTGTTCTTGGTGAAGGAATTGATATTGAGAAAACAATTGAAAAGGCTGAAGCGGTTTTTTCGTAATTCCGTACCTGAGCTACTTCGGCTGCCATTGGTGTTTTCAAATAATAACATATCGACCTTCGACTCCGCTCAGGGTGACTTTCGTACAAACGCCATTATTTATTGTATATTCCCTTAAACAATGCCTCATTATGACAATAGTTAATTTCAATCGTCAGACTGAGCGAAGTCGAAGTCTTTTACACAGCCTGTTCTAAACAATTTTCTTTATTTCTTCTCCTATTACTTCAACGCATTTGCAACCAAAAACATGCTTTTTAAACACTTAACTAACAATAACTTGTATTTTTCTTACGACTTACGACTCGTGACTTACGACTATATTTTCTATCTTAGCAGCCTAAAATTTAATTATGCTCAAAACCCTGTCGATACAGAATTACGCACTAATTAAAGACATCCGCATCGATTTTAACGGAGGATTATCCATCATTACCGGCGAAACCGGTGCCGGGAAATCAATACTTTTAGGAGCCTTATCATTACTTATTGGTCAGCGGGCCGATACCTCGGTTTTGTTCGACACATCGCGCAAATGCATCGTTGAAGGAACTTTTCAGATTTCGGCCTATGGCATGAATGGCTTTTTCGAAGAAAACGAACTCGATTACGCCAACGAAACCACCATCCGCAGAGAAATCACTACCGATGGCAAATCAAGGGCATTTATAAATGACACTCCCGTTAACATCAGTTTATTGAAACTTCTGGGAGATAAACTGATTGATATCCATTCGCAACACGAAAACCTGTACCTCGAAAACCCGGTTTTTCAGCTCGAAATACTCGATACCATTGCCAATCAGCACCAGTTACTTCAGCAATATAAAGAGCATTACCAGGCTTACAGAAAGCTTCAGAACGATTATGATACGCTCCGGGAAGCTAATGAAAAGCAGAAGAGCGACCTCGATTATCTTCAGTTTCAGTTTGCCCAGTTGAACGATGCTAAATTAAAGGCCGACGAACAGGAAGAACTGGAAACCGAATACCAGACCTTATCGCATGCCGGTGAAATTAAAATGCATCTGAGTTTTGTTTCCGAAGCATTAAGCGGCGAAACCAACTCGCTTATCATCACTACAAAGGACTGTATTCAGCATCTTCAGAAAATAAAAGACATTTTTAAACAGGGGAACGAATATCTTTCCCGTTTCGAAAGTCTGCTCATTGAATTAAAAGACATTTACCCGTCAGTTGACCGGCTTGCTGCAGGTATAGAAGATAATCCCGACAGGCTGGAATTTGTAAAACAGCGGCTCGACCTCATTAATTCGTTGCTACAAAAACATAAACTGTCAACAGTTGCCGAATTAAATGCATTGAAAGAAAAACTTTCGAAACAGATAAATTCTATAGTTACTGCAGACGAAAAACTGGAACAGCTGCAAAGGGAAATCGAAAAGCAAAAACAATTGCTCCTCAAGGTTTCCGGCGAATTATCGGCTAAACGAAAACAATCTGCACCCGGACTTGAAAAACGGGTAGAGGAAATACTTCACCAGCTTGGAATGCCCAATGCCGTTTTTAGTGTGGAACTGGGAACAACACCCGATTTTACACCCGGCGGCATGGACCGTATACGCTTTCTGTTTTCGGCAAACAAACAATCGGCACCCCAGGAAATTTCGAAAGTGGCTTCGGGAGGTGAAATGGCGCGACTGATGCTGAGCATTAAAGCCATTATTGCACAAACCATGGCACTGCCTACCATCATTTTCGACGAAATTGACACGGGAGTTTCAGGCGACATTGCCGATAAGATGGGAAATATCATTTCGAATCTTGCAAGCTTCACCCAGGTGATTAACATTACCCATTTGCCCCAGATAGCCTCCAAAGGCAGGAATCATTATCTGGTTTATAAACAGGATCAGCAGGAATTTACCTATACCCATATCAAGCTGCTGACTTCCGGCGAACGTATTACTGAAATCGCAAAAATGCTCAGCGGCGAACAATTATCGGATGCGGCAATCAACAATGCCCGCGAATTGCTGAAACACACTTTTGCTTAGTTGTTTAACACGAATAAGTATTTTTAGGGTTGTAATTGAACAATAAACACCTTTATTCATTTTAATAGGTGCATTTATATTTTAAACTTTAATTTTAATTTATGTCTTATAATCTTTTAAAAGGAAAACGAGGAATTATTTTTGGTGCACTCAACGAAATGTCCATTGCATGGAAGGTAGCTGAAAGAGCTTACGAGGAAGGTGGACGGTTTATTTTAACCAACACCCCTGTTGCCATGCGTTTAGGACAAGTTGATGAACTTGCCGAAAAATGCGAAACAGCAATAATTCCTGCTGATGCTACCAATTTGGAAGATCTCGAAAAGCTGTTCAGTCAGTCGATGGATATGCTTGGCGGAAAAATAGACTTTGTGCTTCATTCTATTGGCATGTCGCCCAATGTTCGTAAAGGTATTCCTTACGACATGATTAACTACGACAATTTTTTAAAAACGCTCGATATTTCTGCGCTTTCGTTTCATAAAATATTGCAGACTGCCAGAAGACTGGATGCCATTAACGAGTGGGGATCGGTTGTGGCCCTTTCGTATGTGGCTGCACAGCGTACTTTATTTGGTTATAACGACATGGCCGATGCCAAAGCAGTGCTGGAATCAGTTGCCCGAAGCTTCGGTTATATCTATGGCGTTGAGAAGAAAGTGAGAATAAACACCATTTCGCAATCGCCAACCTTAACAACAGCTGGTAGTGGTGTTAAGGGGATGAATTCGCTGATGGACTTTACCGAACGTATGTCGCCGCTAGGCAATGCCTCTGCCCTGGAGTGTGCCGACTATGTGATAACGCTGTTCTCTGATCTTACACGCAAGGTCACCATGCAGAACCTCTTCCACGACGGAGGATTCTCGAGCATTGGTATGAGCGAAAAAGCCATGATGCAGTACGATAAGAGTTTTGAGGAATGCCCTGAGAAAGGGAAGAGTTAAAAATAGTACTTAGTATTGAGTATATAGTACTTAGATGAAACAGGCCGGAGCAATCTCCGGCTTGTTTCATTTCCGGCAGTTCCTTGCTTTGCGGCTTGACAGCCGCGTAGCGGCGACCTCTTTGTAGAAAAATTACGATTAGGAATTATTCAAGCCGCATAGCGGTGGGCTATGATAAGTCGGAATACATTAAATCAACCTTTAAAATCACTATTTTTACTATTTTCGCCATCAGTTTAATACAAACCTGATGAATAACATACTACTGGGCATTATATTCATTTTCGCACCACTACTGCTTTTATACGGATGTAAAAAAGTCTCTCTTCTAAATAAACTTGGAACTGTATCTCTGGCCTATATTCTGGGAATTATTCTCGGGAACATTGGATGGATAACACCCGAAACCAAACACCTGCAGGATAACTTTACCTCGGCAACCATTGCGCTTGCTCTCCCATTACTTCTATTCTCAATTAACCTGAAACAGTGGTCGAGACTGGCATTTAAAACAGGGCTGGCAGTTTTGTTAGGAATCATTTCGGTATTGATCATCATTTTTATAGGACATTTTATATTTAAGAATCATATACCCGATTGCTGGCAGGTCTCGGGATTAATGGTGGGAGTATATATTGGCGGCACAGCAAATATGGCAGCCATCATGAAAGCGTTAGGTGGCGATTCCACTACTTTTATCCTTGTAAATGCATACGATATTCTTATCAGTATGATTTACTTTATCTTTATAGTTACCTATGCCCAGAAACTTGTAAATAAGTTTCTCATTCCCTTCAAACCCATGAACTCTCATGTTCATTTGAGCAACGAGGTGGACGATTACGATGGATGGGATTCCTATAAGGGTATATTTTCAAAGAAAACAATTTTTCCACTCCTGGCTGCATTCCTGCTATCGGGAGTTGTGGTAGCAATCTCATTTCAGTTGAGTAAGCAATTCCCGGCTGATTACCAGATGGCCGGCATCATTATGAGCATCACTGCACTATCTATAACACTGTCGTTCATTCCATGGATTAACAGAATTCAGAAATCGTTTCAAAGCGGCATGTACCTTATCTTTATCTTCTGCATTGTGGTGGGATCGATGGCCGATTTCAGCATGTTCACCACTGCCTCACTATACCTGGTTGCTTTTATAACACTTGTTATTTTCGGCTCGTTAACCCTTCAGATTCTGCTTTCAAAGATTTTCCGCATCGACACGGATACCACACTTATTACTTCTCTTGCATTTATTCTTTCGGCTCCGTTTGTGCCCACTGTGGCCAATGCTTTTAAAAACAAAGAGATTATTCTTTCCGGAATCACAATCGGGATAATTGGATATACCGTTGGCAATTTTCTGGGGATTTCACTGGCTTATTTTTTGAAATAAAATTACTATTGTCCGATTTTAAAGAGCGTAAGTTTAAGGCCGTAAAAACCATTATCAAATCTTATCTGCTGTTTCCGGTTTTAAAATGGATAATTGCAAAATTATAGCGACCGCAACAGGAATTGCGAGTAAAGCCATATCACGCCCTAAATTACCTGCATCCATCGACTTTCCCAGGAATTTGGTAATCACAGCTCCGGCAAATACTCCTGCCATGTTCATGAACCCGTAACCCGCCGCCCTGTGTCGCGGGGAAACAAACTGACAAAGTATGGGCATGTTGTTGGCATCGAACATCCCAAAGCCAACACCAAAAAGAATTCCTCCCGCCAGAACCGACGAAAGTCCGTCACCAAACCCCAACAGCACCAAGGCCGGAACTGTAAGGCTTAATCCAATGACTCCCGTATAAATTCTTCCTTTCAGGTTCTTCGATATCCATTTATCGGCCAGAATGCCGCCAAAAATCACACCTACAAACGACGACGCTGCTATAGTTATGGTAGAAAGAGGACCTGATGCAGCCATGTCAATATTTAAAGTATTGGAAAAGAGAGTTGGTATCCAGTTTTTAACCGCCCATCCCGGAAAGCTGGGGGCAGCAAAATAAAATAGTATAATCCAGAAACTGGCAGTTCCCAGCAGCATACCTATACTTTGTTTCACGGAAATTAAAGCGGCAATAAAAGAATTTGACTCCACCCGCTTTGTAACAGGTTCGCGTTTTTCCTTTAACAAAAATATAAGCAGAAGGCTGTAACCAACGCCAATAAATCCGAAGATCTGAAATGCAGACTGCCACGACCAATGATGGGCTGCAGTTGCCCCGAATCCTCCAAAAGCCTGACCAAGATAAAGCCCTGTCATGTGAATACCAACTGCCAGAGAACGTGTATTTCCTTTATGATAATCGGCTATAAGTGATAACCCTGCAGGAATATACAAAGCTTCGCTCACGCCCATAATACCACGTAAAACATAAAGCTGGCCGAAGTTTTGCGCATACCCCATTAAACAGGTAACTGCCGACCAAACCCCGAGACTCAAAACAATCAGCCATTTACGGTTGATTCTGTCGGCTATCAAACCGGCAAAGGGACTCATTATGCCGTAAATCCAAAGAAATATGGCCATCAGGCGGCCAAAGTTCTCGGCAGTTTCAAGCTCGCTGATGTCGTGCATCATGGCAACTTTCATGGTCGAAAGCATCTGCCTGTCCATATAATTCAAAAGGGCGACCACCCATAAAAGCCCGACAACCACCCATGGGTAAACCGATTTATTATTTGTCACTTTTCGAGCTTTTTAGAATGTCCTCTATCAAAACTTTTTGAAACACCATATCCGCCTGGCTTCCTTCGTATAAGATGCCAATCGTTTTTTCGTCGATGGAAGTAATACAGGAATATCCCCGTCCTTTGCCTTCGTCGAGCAGCAACTTGCAAGGCCAGGTATTTCCATCATCAGTACTTAACTGAATAGTGATATGATCCCTGGAAGTCTTTGAATGAGGGTTGGAAAAAACCAATACCGACTTCCGGTTACCACTTTCGGTATAAACATGCTTATGGATGCTAGCCATACAAGTAGGTTCGATAAGCGTATTCCGTGATGTTGGATGAACAGTCCAGGTTTCGCCAAGGTTGCGGGTAACAGCCACAGCTCTGCCATTTGTTGAAGAAAGATTGTTGCGGTTTTCGTTATGACGGGCATTAATCATTAACGATCCATCGCTCAGTTCAACAACCATGTTCTCGGTAGTGTTGGAGAAAGCCGGGTTACTTGTTTTCCATTTTATACCATCCTTACTCCAGGTAATGTTTGAAAAAGGTTTTCCTGTCGAATCCCGTCCCTGAGTGGGAAACACAAGAGTTCCATTCGAGAGCGTAATTCCATGACCGGGAGCTGGAGCCCATAGCCACCAGTCTTCCTTTTTACACATACGGGTAATATTCACAGGCTCCGACCATGTTTTCCCATCGTCGGTACTTTTTGTGATGAGGAACTGACTGGTTTGCTTTTCACCAAATCCGGGCTGGGAACCTTTATTTCGCCATTGGTGCTCCCATTCAGCAGAGGTTTCGGACAATCCTTCAATCCAATTGCCGTTTTTATCCAATACTCCATACATCCAAAGTCCGGCAACATATATATCATTATTTCGCTCATCTACCAGAATGCACGCATCGCTTACGCCATTGAATTTCTGAGGCAAGCCACCCCAGGTTCCTTTGTCGAGCACAATGCGCAAAGGTTCCCATGTTACGCCGCCATCGGTACTGCGGTTCAAACCAATATCTATGTCGCCCTGAAGATCGCGGCTGCTTTCGCGCCTGACATCATAAACAGCCAGCAGCGTACCGTTTTTCGTAGTTGTAAGTCCGGGAATACGATATGTATCAACATTATCATCTCCATGCTGACGAAGGGCAACACCCGTTCTTAGACCGTCCGGAAAAGGTTTTTCTTCAGGTATGAATATTCCGACACTGGTTTCAACATAATCACAATTAACATTAATCCGATTTAGCAGATTAATCTTGTCCTTCAGTTTAACCACCACACGAAACGTTGCTTCGGCAGCATTAATGTTCAGTTTATCAGTAAAAATAACTGTATTTGCCGGAGACATTAACTTTCCATATGGCTGAACTGATTGTGGATTGGCAGGATTTATGGAATACATAACCTTTATACTTTCGATATCGGACAATTCCGTAGTACCTTTCAGATTCAAACCGATCTTTTGAACGATAAAGTTTGCCTGCTCTTTAAACTTTATTTGTAAGGTAAGAACATGGTTTTCCTCTTTCCGGGTTAAAACCGGAACCTCTTCCCTTGAAACGGAGAGGATTGCCTGAACTGGTTTATTCTCTATATCCAGATTATCCCTATCTCCGGAACATGAAATAGCTTGCTCCCATAAGAACAATAAAACCAAAAAATTAAGCCATCGTGCCATATCAGGTAATTAGTTTAGAATTATAAATTTAAACATTCATTTTAGATAAATTTAGCTTGAGTTAATCTAACAAGGACCTGACAAGCCATCCGGCATTGCCAGGTCAATTTTGCTGATTATATGAATCCGGGAGTCTGAACAATATTCGGATTGCTATTAATCGAAGCAGCATTCACAGGCCACAACAAAACATTGGTTTCGTTTTCACGCCCGGTTAAGCTTGGAACTTTATTAAATACTTCTCCAAACCGGATAAAATCCCACCATAACTTACCTTCGGCTGCAAATTCTTTCATTCTTTCGTCGAGAATTTTTGAATTTACCTCCACTTGAGTTAAAGATGAAGCATAAAAATTATCAACTCCATAAGCTCTTTTGGCGACACGGTTGAGTTCGGAAATGGCAACTGCAGTGTTGCCCAAAGCATTTTCAATTTCGGCATTGAATAAAATAGCATCGGCATACCGGTAAACGATGATGTCGGAATCGAAAATCCGGGTCCCGTTTTCCCATTTTCCGGCAAATTTGTTGATCCACTGAAAAGTTTCTTTTTTAGGAGCGTCGTAAAACGTTTGAAAACTTACAATGGTGCGCTTATCAGAAGGGATTGATGATAAAAAGCTCTTGTAGGCTGGTGTTAAAAAACACCACTGCTGATGACTTCCAACTTTCACAGGATTTTCGATTGTGGCTGCAGATGTATACTGAGCGGGCACAAGGTAATCCGAAGGATAACCTCCTGTATACTCATCCTTTACATAGCTCCAGGCGAAAATTATTTCCTGATTGAGTTCATTCTTAAAAACAGAAGCATAATCGGAAAGCAAAGAGTGAGAGGTGGATGCAAGCACTTCGCTTACAGCAGTTTTGGCCGATTGCAAAGCAGTGGGACCGCCATTGCGCGTTTTTGCCATCCACAGGTAATAATCGGCTTTTAGCATATTGATAGAAGCTTTGGATGCAAGATTACGATCGGTCACTGTTGCAGGCATTTTACTCAAAGCTTCGTCAATATCAGCAGCCACCTGGGCATACACATCGTTGGCAGGTTGACGGACAGGATAAAGATCATCCTGTTTATCCGATTCAAATCCGTTTAACAGAATTGGAGCATCGCCCCAGATACGGGCAATCCAGTAATAACAAAAAGCTCTGACAAAATATGCGTTTGCAAGTACTTTGTTTTTATTGTTTTCATTAACAAACTTAATTCCAGGAGTATATTTCAGAATGAGATTGCAATTGTTAATCGTTGTGTAAATCTCTTCCCAATTGGAATAACCATGACTGCTGTTTAAGCGGTTTAAATAAGTATTATCGCGCTCCGATTGCGAGGTGAGGCCTTCACCCCATAATCCGGTACGGTACTCGCCCCAATACATATAACCCTGCGAAAAAGCAATCCGAAAACGGTTGTACATCCCGTACATAGCTGCTGTAGCATCGTTCTCACTAGTCCACATCGAATTCGAGGTGATCTCGCTTTTCTGCACAACATCCAGATCGTCGTGACAAGCAGAAAATACAAGCGATCCCAAAAAGATATATATAAAAGCTTTAATTTTCATATTTCAGAATTTTAAAATTGAATTAGAAAGTAAGTTTCACACCTGCCGAATAGCGACGAATAGGAGGATAATTATAGTAAGAAGAACTGTAGGTAGTAGAAGCACCTACCTCCGGACTAATTCCCTTCACAGCCGTAAAATAATGCAGGTTGTTCCCGGCAATTGTAAAAGTAATCCCATGAATTCCCCATTTCTTCATCTTTTCTGTCGCAAGGGCATATTGGAGGCTTACCTCGCGAATAGCCAGATAATCGCCTTTATAGTTAAAAACATTGGAAGTTCTTGAAAAATTGGCATTCCCATCATCGGGGTCGTTAGCAGTAAAGCGGGCATATTTGGTATTGTCACCAGGTTGTTTCCAACAGTCTTTAACTTCTTCAACCAGAGTGTAGTTGTTAGCAAAAGTGTTCATGAAATAACGCATAAAAGCATTGTCGTTAATGGAATGGCCTAGCGCCCAGTCTACAAAAACATTCAAACTGAAATTCTTATACGAAAAACTATTACTTAAGCCTCCGGTTGTGTGCGGCACCGTCACACCCAGTTCATACTGGTCGATATTTGAAATGATTCCATCGCCGTTCCTGTCCATCCATTCATAATCGCCCACATATTTGCGGCCTTTAATACTCTTTTTGTCGTCGGCACTATATCCTTTGGCGCTGTTGTCGTAACGGGCTGCAGCAGCAGCTTCTGCGGTTTCCAGTATTCCTTCCACCATGTATCCGTAGTATCTGTAAAGAGGTTCTCCTTCAGCTATTCCGCCATAAGCTGATCCATCGGGCATGGTAATACCTCCTATCCGGTTTTTGTCTCGTCCGTTATCAGGTAATTTGAGCACCATGTTTTTAACATAGCTTAGGGTGAATTTAGATTCCCAGGTGAAGTTTTCCTTGCGGATGTTAACTGAAGTTAATTCAATATCGAAACCACGGAAACGCACTTTACCTATATTGGTCTGCACCGAACTGAAGCCTGAGGTATTGGGCAAACTTTTGCTAAAGAGAAGATCGTCAGTTATTTTATTGAAATAGTCACCGCTCAACATAATACGGTTATTGAAAAGACTTAGATCGAAGCCAAGATCGAGCTGTGTGGAAGTTTCCCAGGTAAGCTCCTGGTTAGGCATTGAAGTTGGTCTTACACCGGCTGCTCCGTAATATTTTGCATCCGACGAATATTTTCCCATAGCATCGTAAAGTCCGATTGAATTGTTTCCTGTTTGGCCGTAACTGGCACGAAATTTAAGATTGTCGAGCTTCGACAGATTTTTCATAAAAGGTTCTTCTGAAATAACCCATCCTACAGATGCTCCTGGAAAGAACCCCCATTGGTGTCCTTTCGAAAAACGGGATGAAGCATCTTCGCGAAATGTGGCAGTTAACATGTATTTCTTTTTGAAATCATAGGAAAACCGGCCAAAATAACCAATCAGCACTTCTTCCTCATAATTACTTGTTGCAGCAGTTTTAGTAGGTCCGGCAGTCAGCGTCGGAACCTTGTCGGAACTTGCTCCTGATACTGCCGCATACATAGAATTGGTGTTCCGTACCTGATACGAATAACCCGCCATAGCAGATAAGGTGTGCGATTTGACGAAAGTTTTCATATACGAAAGATAGGCATCGGCTTTGGTTCGTGTTAAATGATTAAAATTCGCATTGGTGGGTCGCAGACCATTGAAAACATGCGCCTTTTCAAAATACTCTGACTCCATGATGTGACTGTAGGAAGAAACCTGGAAATCAGCTTTCAAACCATCAACAATCTGATAGTTTAACCCCCCATAAATGGAGAGGCGGTTATTCTTCTCCGACTGATCGCGGGTAGCATCGTACCAAACGGGGTTTGGCGAAGTTGCATTGTAACCGGGAGTAGGAGTACCGTCGTCGTAATAAACGCGTTGTGTTGGAGGACTGGCTAAACCGCGCGCAATTACATTCATCTGGTTGTCGTACTCCTCCGATAAAGTTTTCGAAAAATCGAAACCGGCGTTGGCTGTCAGTTTATTTGTGATTTTAACATCTGTATTGATATGAGTACTTATCCGTTCGTATCCTGTGGCAATTGCAACCCCAAAATCATCGGTATAGCCAATGCTGGCAGCATACCGGATGGATTCCTTTCCGCCATCAATTCCGATATAATAATTCTGCCAGGGCGCCTTTCTGTAAATAAGATCCTGAAAACTGTTGTCCTGGAATATCAAAGTCTTGGAAGGATCGAGCGGGTCGGGCATCGATTTATATCCGGCAGGAATAGATTCACCATCTTTCAGATAACGTGTGGTATATATCGATTTCTCGTCGTTTCCGGAACTGGCTGAGTAACCCGACTGAAAATTATAATTCGATTTCGGCCCTATAGCCACTGCCGGACGAACCGTGCGTATGTAGTCTTCGGCATTCATAAAATCGATGAGCGATTCCGCCTCCTGACGAGCATAAGTTGCTTCGAAGGTAATACGGGGAGCCTGGTTTTTGCTTCCCTTCTTAGTAGTTATAAGCACAACTCCGTTGGATGCCCGGGAGCCGTAAATAGCCGTTGAAGCAGCATCTTTCAAAACTTCAATGGATTCAATGTCGTTAGGATTTATTCCGGAAAAAGCTCTTTCAACGCCATCGACCAAAATAAGCGGTTCATTACTTTTGTTAATGGAGGAACCTCCACGGATACGGATGATCGGATCGGCACCCGGAGTATTGTTATCAGTATAGAGGCGGGCCCCTGCAATTTTGCCTTTTAACCCCTCTCCTACTGTGCTGATGGGTATATTCTTCAGCACATCGCCATCCACCTTTGTAATAGCCGACGTAACAGTTCGACGCGATTGCGTTCCGTAACCAACAACAACAATCTCGTCAAGACCCGTTGCTGCAGTTGCAAGTGTAATATTGAGTTCGGTTTGGTTATCAATTGCAACTTCCTGCGATTGATATCCGATGAAAGAAAATATCAGGGATGACCCTTTAACAGCATTAACCGAGAAATCGCCGTTAATATCAGTAACAGTACCCGAAGTTGTTCCTTTTACAACGATATTAACACCGGGAAGAGGCTGAAGTTGTTCATCAGTAATTTTACCTTTTATGAGATTTGTGCTTTCCTGCGCCTGCGTAGGTAAAAACAGGCAACCCAAAATAGTTGAAAGAAAATAGCAGAAAATGGATCGCCTCCATCCGCTATGAATACGAAATTTTTTTTCCATTTTTGTAATGTGTTTAGTGAGAAGTACTAGGCATATAGCTTGATTTGGAGAAGGGGAGTCGCAGGCCCCTTTTCCTTTCGTTGCTGTTTTTGTAGTTTTTAGGAAGTGTTATCTGCCAGCATAGTTTTCAGTTTAGTAGTTAATCCAATCAAAAAATCCGATATTTTTCAGTTCGGTTTCATATTTCTTTAATTCATCGGCAGAAAGGTTCCGCGCCGGAGCACGCAGGGCACCGCAATCGAGTCCTACAAATTTCATAATCGGCTTACCTCCGATCACTCCTCCCCCATAACGGATTAGAATTTCAATAAACTTCACCGATTGGTATTGATATTCCCGGGCTTCATCCAGATTACCCTTTTTGAAAGCATCCATTAGTTTTAAGTAAAGCGGCGCCAGATAATTATAGGTACTGCCAACAGCACCCCTGGCACCCATACTAAGTCCACAGAGCAGTTCCTCATCGAAACCATGCAGGATATCCCATTTACCACTGTGCAATTTCAGGCATTGAAGCATCTCCATCATATTGCGGTGGGTAAACTTAATTCCGGCAAGATTCGGGATTACCGGCCGGGCTTTTTCAAGAAAATCGGGCATAGAAATCCATACTTCCGACACAGTGGGTATGTGGTAGTAGTAGAAAGGCAATTCCGGAGCACCGGCTGCAACTTCGGCAACATAAGTCACCAGATCTTCAGTTCTCGATGGTTTTAAGAACATTGGTCCCATGCACCCTGTAGCATAAGCACCTTCCTGCAAGGCGTGATTAGCCAGTTCCTTCGACTGTTTAAAAGATGTTGTTCCCACATGAACTATTACTTTGAAATCGGATGTTTGTTGTTCAATCCATTTTTGGGCAACAGCTTTCCGTTCTTCAAGAGTCATCAGCATGCCTTCGCCCGTGGTTCCGCAAATAAAGACACCTTTAACCCCATCGGTCCTTAGTTTAGACGCATAGCTCCCGATAACATTTAGGTTGAGATTTCCCCGCTCGTCCACCGGAGTAAAGGGAGCAGCTATCAATCCTTCAATTTTCTGCATTTTAGTTCTATTGGTGTTTATGAAACATAAATTCGAAATATGGCTGGAGATGCATTTTTATAGCTTTACGATAACCCTCCATATCCTTCTTCTTGATACAATCAAATAAATTGTGATGAGTTATAATTTTCCCTTCCTTCAGTAGCCGTTCGTTAACAGGCGCAAAATAACTTTCGTAATTCGACTTGGCAAAAAGAAAAACCGGGTGAATAATTTTCTGAAATTGAATAATAAACTGATTACCTGCTATTTCATAAATTTTTGTATGAAATTCAGTTTCCTGCTCAACTGTAAGTTGAAACTTTAGAGCCTCTTGAGAACGAACAATTTTTTCAAGGTCTTCAATCTTTTTATTATCAAGATTCAGGAATAAAAAATCGGTTAGCCCGATCTCCAGGGCAATGCGCATGCCCATCATATCGATAATTGCATTTTCGCTTAATAAATAAGGTTCGATCACCTTTTCAAATCCTGAGAGCAGCGAGGGTTCCTGAATAACAATCCCACGTTTGGTGCGCGATTGCACAATCCCCAGCATCCGTAAACGACTAAGCGCTTCCCGTAGCACATTGCGGCTGATACCGAGCTCTGTCGACAAAACCATTTCATTGGGCAATGTATCGCCCGGAACAAGCTTCTTTGTCTTTATATATTCAAGAATTGATATTTCAACTTTGTCAACCAGGGTACTGGTGCGATTATCGAGCTTTAAATCATTTATCATATTCGTATTATTTGTAGGACAAATATGATAAATAAATTATTTAATTACAATAGGCGTGAAAAATTTTTAATTAAACTTTGATTGAATGAAAGAAAGGACAGAAATAAAAACAAAAAACCCCGCCTTTAGCGAGGTTCGTGATTCCGCCGCGATCTGAATATTCTTTGATTTTTGCGGCTTATAGCATTTCCGGTATCAAACTGGTATCAAAATTAATATTTCATTGCATTTTCGACTTCTTTATAAAATTCAGAAACTTTTTGCAAAATTATCTTTTTTTCTTCAGCTGATAAAGATGCTCGTTCCGATTTCTGTTCCAATCTTCTGCGAAGCTGATTTGGAGTTTTATTTTCTCCCTCTGGACTCCATACTAAAGCAGCTAAACCGGATCTATTCAAAATCGGATTATGTATCCATTTATTTTTGAAATCGCTAAGCAAAATGTACATATCCTTGGAAAAATACAGCTTCTTAAAAACATCAGATCCATCAACGGTAAAAGTAACAACATAAAAATCTTCCTGCATTTCTCCAACACAACTGTTGAACTCTCCAACAAACTTATTATTTTCAACCTTTTTAGCTTTATTCTCCATCAGAAGAATCTTTCTAGCAGGCCTTAACATATACTTATCCATGAATTGCATTTTTCTTTCAAAGATACTTTTTAGTACATGAAACGCCAAATATTTAAATCCATAAAATTAATCATCCATATATTTTTCCTCAAAACTATCCTGTTTTTTAGTTTCTTCTTCCTGACAAAACCATTCCATAACATCCCGAATAATTCCCTCCATTGTTCCTTCTTGAATTTCGAAAGGATAATGATGTGATTCTTCAACAGTATATTCAATGAATATCCCTAGCTGCATCGCATCTGGAAGATCATGATATTTTATATTTGACCAAAATTTATCCCTAATGGTTATTTTAAACAGATCTTTCCAATGATTATTTTTTTTATAATCATCAATCCATTTTCCAAATCTATGAAATTCACCTGGCCAGCGCTTTTCGATTTCGTTCCAAAAACCATCTTTTGTCATTAAGCTCATATGAATTCAATTAAACTATCATCCACTTCAAAGAATCCTTGTTTTCCCTTCACCGGGAAATGTTTTATCAATCTCGCATTTTTAAACATCCAGGCCCATGTACTCGTAGTTTCTATTTCGTTAATGGTATAGAATTCAAAAGGCCACCTTGCAGGATCAAAACAAGCGGCTTCTGCAAGATACTTGGTAAAAATTACTGTGTCGTACCAATTCACCACAGCAATAGCGTGCCCGTAAATATCACAGATATTATTCATTCCATCCGGTTGACAACGCTTGTTATTATTGAAATGGTACCTACCAATCCCTTCAAATGGAAGCTGAGCAGAACATATAAGAATATCACCCATCGGTTTAATTCTCCGACTCCGAATTTCAGCAGTCTTTTTTCCTACTGCAATATTTCCGACCCATGGT